>NZ_JACDUL010000002.1:300000-460279 GCF_013760955.1 Methanococcus maripaludis
AAATTAACCAACCTATTGCAAAATCTGCAGCGGTCCATTCTGTTGAAGAAGCAATTAAAGCTACCGAAGAACTTGGCTACCCTGCTATCGTAAGGCCTGCATTCACCCTTGGAGGAACAGGCGGTGGAATTGCAACTAACGAAGAAGAATTAATTGAAATTACTAAAAAAGGATTGAAATACTCAATGATCAGACAGGTTTTAATTGATCAGAGTCTTTTAGGCTGGAAAGAATACGAATACGAAGTAATGAGAGACAAAAACGATACATGCATTGTTGTATGTAACATGGAAAATATCGATCCGATGGGAATACACACCGGAGAGAGTATCGTAACTGCACCGTCACAGACCTTAAGCGATGAATTCCACCAAAAATTAAGAGATGCTTCATTACAAATTATCAGACACTTGAAAATTGAAGGTGGCTGTAACGTTCAGTTCGCAGTAAACCCCGAAATGACTGATTACGTTGTAATCGAAGTAAACCCGAGAGTTTCGAGAAGCTCTGCACTCGCAAGTAAAGCAACAGGATACCCCATCGCAAAAATCGCTGCAAAAATTGCAATTGGAAGAACGCTCGATGAAATACAAAATGACGTTACAAAAGAAACACCTGCAAGCTTTGAACCAACAATTGACTATGTTGTGGTAAAAATTCCAAGATGGCCTTTTGACAAATTTAGGACTGTTGATAAAAGACTTGGAACTTCCATGAAGTCTACCGGAGAAATCATGGCGATTGGAAGAAACCTTCAAGAAGCTCTTCAAAAAGCAGTTAGAAGTTTAGATATTGGAAGATTCGGATTAATTGCGGATGGAAAAGATAAAGAATACTCAAATTCAGAAATTGTTGATATTTTAGAACATGCGACAGACGAAAGGCTCTTTGTAATTGCTTATGCACTCGATAAAGGCTGGAGCGTTGATGGAATTTGTGAAAGAACTGGAATAAACCCATTCTTCATTGAAAAAATCAAAAAAATTATCGACTGTAAAAAGGAACTCGAAGTAATTTCAAGACTTCCAGTGGATGACGAAAAATTAAAAGAAATCCTTTTAAAAGCAAAATCTTTAGGATTTTCAGATGTTCAGATCTCAAAAATATTTTCAAAAACTGAAAATGAGATAAGAGAGCTTAGAAACAGACTCGAAGTAATTCCGGTTTACAAGATGGTGGACACATGTGCTGCAGAATTTGAAGCTAAAACACCATACTACTACTCGGCATACGAAAGATACTTCGATGAAGAACAAAACGAAAGCGTATCATCAGATAGGAAAAAAGTAATAATTTTAGGTTCCGGACCAATTAGAATCGGTCAAGGTGTGGAATTTGACTATTCAACAGTTCACGCAATTTTTGCATTAAAAGAACTTGGAATTGAAGCAATAATTGTAAACAACAACCCTGAAACCGTAAGTACGGACTACGATACATCGGACAAACTATACTTCGAGCCATTAGTTTACGAAGAAATAATGAATATAATTGAAAACGAAAATAAAAACGGGCAGTTGCTTGGAGTTATCGTCCAGTTCGGTGGACAGACTGCAATTAACCTTGCAATGAAACTCTACAATTCTGGAGTTAATATTTTAGGAACTTCACCTCAATCAATCGACCTTGCAGAGGATAGGGATCAGTTCATACACGTGCTTGAAAAATTAAAAATACCTCAAGCAGATGGTGCAACGGCATTCAGTGAGGAGCAAGCCCTTAAAGTTGTTGAAAAAATAGGATTCCCCGCACTTGTTAGGCCATCATACGTTTTAGGTGGACGTGCAATGCAGATCGTCTACAACACAGAAGATTTAAAAGATTACATGAGAGAAGCAGTTAAAGTTTCATCAGACCACCCGATATTAATTGATAAATTCTTAGAAGAAGCTGTTGAAGTCGATGTGGATGCAGTGTGCGATGGAGAAAGTGTATTCATTGGAGCAATTATGGAACACATTGAAGAAGCTGGAATTCACAGTGGAGACAGTGCTTGTGTAATTCCGCCCCAAACGCTTTCAAAAGAAGTAATTGAAAAAATTGCAGAACATACAACCAAACTTGCACTCGAACTTGGAGTAATTGGCTTATTAAATATCCAGTACGCAGTTAAAGATGGCGTTGTATACATTATCGAAGCAAACCCGAGAGCTTCAAGAACCATTCCATATGTAAGTAAATCGGTTGGTGTGCCGCTTGCAAAAATTGCAACAAATGCGATTATGGGTAAAAAACTAAAAGAAATGGGATACTCTGGACTTGCGAAAGCAAAATATGTAAGCGTAAAAGAAGCAGTCTTTCCATTCTTAAAACTTCCTGGAGTTGACCCGGTATTAAGCCCAGAAATGAAATCAACCGGTGAAGCTATCGGAATTGATCAGGACTTTGGAAAAGCATTTTACAAATCCCAGCTTTCAGCAAACATGGAACTTCCAACTTCTGGAACCGTATTTATCAGCGTAAGAAACAGGGATAAAGACAATATCACAAAAATTGCTAAAAAGTACCACGATTTAGGCTTTGAAATCGTTGCTACAAAAGGAACTGCAAGAGAACTTCGATTATTTGACATTCCAGTAAGGGAAGTTAGTAAAATTTCAGAAAGCATGCAAAACAGCGTTCTCGATTTAATGCAAAAAGGAGAAGTTGATTTATTAATAAACACATCTTCAGGAGATAAAGCTAAAACTGATGGATATTACATCAGACGGGCAGCAGTAGAATTGAACATTCCGTGTATGACCACATTGCAAGGTGCATACGCTGCAATTAAAGCTATTGAAGCAATTAAATCTGGAGAACTTGGAGTTTATTCACTGAATGAACTTGAAAATTAATTAAAACCTAATTATTTTATTTTAAATTTTTTATTAATTTATTTTCTTATTTTGAGGAGATATTATGTCTATGGCTGATTATTTAAAAAATATCCGTGAAAAACATCTTAAAAAACGAAAAGAAAGAAATCCTGACTATCCAATTGCGGTGTGGATTCAAGACGATGTTTTTCGCGATAAATCAATGGGTAAAAGTTTTACAATAATTTTGAGAACAAAGGGCTGTAAATGGGCATACGATAGCGGCGGCTGTACGATGTGTAGCTACTTAATGGACGCGTCACCTGCCGAGATTACTTCTGAAAACTTAAAAAACCAGTTCGAATATGCAGTTGAGAAGTATAAAGATCAATTGAATAAAAATATGTCAATAAAACTTTTCACATCAGGAAGTTTTTTAGATACTTTTGAAATCCCGATTGAAACAAGAGAATACATATTCAAAAGAATCGAAGAAATGGGTGCAAAAGAGGTTGCAATTGAATCAAGAGCTGAATTTGTAACTCCTGAAAATATGCAATCCATAAAAAATATTCTTTCGTGTAACATTGAAATCGGTGTTGGAATCGAAAGTATGAATGAAAAAATAAGAAACGTTGCAATCCATAAGGGCGTTCCAACAAAAACAATTGAAAATGCATTTTCTGTTGCAAAAGAATACGATGTCGGGATAAAAGCATATATTTTAATAAAACCGCCATTTATTTCTGAAAAAGAAGCGATTATTGATTCAATAGATACTGCAAACAAATGCATCGAAATGGGCTGCAGCAGAATTTCTTTCTGTCCTGCATCAATTCACAAAGGAACGTTAATTGAAACCCTTTGGAAAAAAAACCAGTACAGGCCACCATTCCTATGGAGTATTTTAGAAATATTGAAAGAAGTAAAGTCTAAAAACCCGGATGCTCTCGTAATGTGTGACACTGCAGGAGTTTCTTCAAAAAGGGGGGCGCATAACGCTATTGATTGTACCTGTAACGATAAAATAAAAGATATCTTCAACGAATTTACAGTTACTCAGAAAATTGAAAAACTAGATCTCGAGTGCGAGTGCAAAAAACAGTGGATTGAGTACGTAGAATACGAACAAAAAAATATTGTGCCACTTGGCGATGAAAAATTAATTTAATTTCATTTTTTTAAATATACTTTTGTGTTATTTTCCTATTTTTGATTTACTGTTTATATAAGGTTTAAATAATTTAAATTCTATATAATTCTAAAGATAATATAAGAGGTCTTATTATGATACCAAAAGGAACCATTAAAAGAATTATGAAAGAAAATACTGATATGAATGTATCTGCCGAATCTGTCGCAGCATTGGTTGAAATTTTACAGGAAATGGTTGTAACAACCACAAAAATTGCAGAAGAAAATGCTGAAAAAGATAAAAGAAAAACATTGAAAGCAAGAGATATCGAACAGTGCGATGCTGAAAGATTGAGGAAAAAAGTAGTTGAAGTTTCAGAAAGAACTGAAAAAGTCAACATGCTTACAAACGAAATTTTAAATGTTATTGCAAACGAACTCGAAAGATACTAATTTTGGTACTTTTAAACCTTAAAAATTAAACTTGCCCCCCAAAATATAGATTTTAACTTAAAGATATAACTACCCCCATACATCCAAATATTCTTCTTAACCCGTTGAAACGGAGAATTTATCAATACTTTTCGAAATCATATAGGAAATAATATAAAATCTCAAAATCATAATTATACTATGGACTCGAAAAGGGGTGAAGGTCTTGAAAGAGCAAGTAATTGACATAGCCACAAAAGACGTTGTCACAGTAAATCCTGATACACCAATATCAAAAGCTGTTGGAATCATGGAAAATAGAAAGTTCCATAATTTGATAATCGAGAAGGATGATGATATCTATCTCGTGACAATGCATGATTTGCTACTTGGAAACTCTGTACATCAACAGGTTGAAGATCTGATGTTCAAGCCATATTGCGTAAGAATGAATACGCAAGTGCTCGATGCCGCATTTGAAATGATAAACAGTGGTCAAAGAGTAGCCCCAGTTATCAACGAAAATGACAAACTAATCGGAATTATTACGGATTACGACGTCATGAGGTGTGCATCACAGTCAGAGCTTTTGAAAGACGTTAAAATCGATAAAATAATGACGAAAAGCCCCGTCACAATTGATATCGATGAAAGTATCGGTAAAGCAAGAAGTTTGATGATGAAATACAACATCGGAAGACTAATTGTGCTCGATACAGAAGGAAATCCCATGGGAATGGTTACAGAAGATGACATAGTTAAAAAAGTCTTCAAACCAAAAACTAAAATGACTGTTGGAGAACTTACGGGCGACAAAATGCCGAGAATGGCACAGCCTGTATCAATGATAGTAAATAAACCACTTATTACTGCAGATGAAGACGACTCAATTGCTGCAGTAGCAGATTTAATGGAAAAGCAGGACATTAGAGGAGTTCCAATATTTAAAAACGATATATTAAGAGGTATCGTTACAAGACTCGACATTTTAAAATACTTAAGAGATTTAAGGGCCGAATCAATGGTTGAAGTTGAAATTCAGGGCGATTTCGATGAAGACCAAAGAGAACTTGCAGAAAGGATTTTATTTAACGAAATTAAAAAAATTGCCGTTTATTCGAAAAAAATCCACTGGATTAAACTGGCAGTTAAAAAAGAAAGAGATAAAGGTGGAGTTCCATACTATAGTGTAAAAACTTACGTAAAAACTCCAAGAAAGCTTTACGTTGCAGAAGGAAAACCAAAACTTTCGGCAACTAAAAGAATAGAATGGGACGGCGAAGAAATAGAACTAATTGCCGAAAAACAGAGATGGGACTTCATAGAAGTTCTAAAAGATGCGCTTGACTCTGTAAAAAAACAGATGAGTATAGATAGAGAAAAAAGACAATCCAAAGCATTGAACAGCGGTAAAAAAGAAATAATGGCTGAAGAATTTTCTGAAACTCCTGAAAACGAGGAGTAACTTCTCTTTTTTTTATTTTTTAATTAAAAAAATTTAAAAGTTTTTTTAAAAGTTTACTTCATCTTCAACAAATGTTTTGTGAAGTGTTTTTAAACATGATTCAAGCTTGTCTTCGTTGATTACGAATGAGATGTTTGTTTCAGATGAACCTTGTGCAATCATTTTTATGTTTGCGCCGCTTTCTGCAACTGCATCGAATAATTTTCCTGCAATTCCTTTTGCGCCTTTCATTCCTGATCCTACTACGGAAACTACACAGACCTCTTTGTCAAATGTTATATCTTTTACAAGGTGGCATTCTCCAAACTCAGACCTTAATTCTCTAACGCATTTTTTAGCTTCAAGCTCACCATCATAAATTACAATCGAGATGTTTGTTTCAGATGAACCTTGCGTAATCAAAATTACGTTTGCATTTGATTTTCCAAGAACGTTGAAGATTCTTGCAGCAGTTCCGCTCACTCCAACCATTCCACCACCAAATATGTTAATTAAAATCACGTCTTTGATGGTAGTAATTGCTTTTATGACACCATTGCTTGTTTCTGATGCATCAGTAATTAATGTTCCTTCATTTTCTGGTTCAAACGTGTTTTTAATTCTTAAAGGTATTTTTTTCTCCATTACGGGCTCCATTGTTCTCGGGTGGAGAACTTTCGCACCAAAGTATGCAAGTTCCATTGCTTCAATGTAGGACATTTTTGGAATCTTTTTTACATTTTCAACCATTCTTGGATCAGCAGATAAAACACCGCTAACATCAGTCCAGATTTCAACCATGTCTGCCATTAATCCACGACCAACTAACGCAGCTGAATAGTCACTTCCGCCTCTCCCAAGAGTTGTAACGTGTCCTTCTTCAGTTCCTGCGACAAAACCTGTAACTACGGGAATAAATCCATCCCTTAATAAGGGCTCGATTTTGTCAGCAACATCAAGTCTTAAAACTTTTGCACAAGTGAATGTATCGTCGGTAATAATTCCTGCATCCCTTCCTGCAAGGAAAAGCGAGTGTTTACCCATATCCCTTATTGCACCGCTCAAAATTGGAGCTGAAAGCCTTTCACCAAATGAAAGAATAAAGTCTTTTGACTTGGGGGTTAACTCTCCAAGGTATGAAACTCCAACAAGAACTTTTTCTAAGTCGTTTATTGAACTTTGAATCGTTTTTGAAACTTCCACTCTTATATCGTGGTTTTCAATTGCCTGTTCTATTGCAATTTCGTGTTTTCGCCTTAAGTCTTCGATAAAGTTGTTTATTTTTGCAATATCTCGTACATCAAGTGCTTGAGCAGAGATTTCTACAAGCGAATTAGTGACTTGTGTCATTGCAGAGGTTACAACTACAACATCTTTATCTTCATTTGTCTTGTTTACGACGATTTTCGCAACATTCCTTATCCTTTCGCCATTACCAACCGATGTTCCACCAAATTTCATCACTGTAACCAAACAACACCACCTTTTAAATAATAAATTATAATATATTGATTCATAGTCTATACTACAAATATTATGGTTTATCAATTAATCAGTGAAATATTATTTAAACTTATCATTTTAAATTTGGCAAAAATACTGAAAACTAATGGTGTGAGAGGATAAGATGGTTAACATATTCGATACTACATTAAGGGATGGAGAGCAAACTCCAGGAGTTTCGCTATCCCCGAGTGAAAAACTTGAAATAGCAATAAAACTCGATGAACTTGGTGTAAATATTATCGAGGCAGGTAGTGCGATAACCTCAAAAGGCGAAAGAGAAGCAATAAAACTTGTTGCTGAACAGAAACTAAATGCTGAAATATCATCATTTGTTAGAGCTCTTCCTGTAGACATTGATGCTGCGCTTTCTTGCAATGTAGATAGCGTTCATTTAGTTGTTCCTACATCAGACCTTCATATGGAATACAAACTCAGAAAAACCCGTGAAGAAAACTTAAAAGATGCAATGCACGCTGTAGACTATGCTAAAGAACATGGTTTAATTGTTGAACTTTCGGCAGAAGACGCTACAAGAAGCGATGTAGAATTTTTAAAAGAACTTTTCAAAAAAGGGGAAGAGTTAAAAGCGGACAGAATTTGTTTGTGCGATACTGTTGGTATTTTAACACCTGTAAAATCCATGGAACTTATAAAAACAATGAAAGCCGCAGTGACAATTCCAATTTCAATCCACTGTCACAACGATTTTGGAATGGCTACTGCAAATACGCTTTCCGCAATAAGTGCTGGTGCAGACCAGTGCCACGTTACAATCAATGGTATTGGTGAAAGAGCAGGAAACGCATCATTAGAAGAAGTGGTTATGAGTTTAAAGTCACTTTATGATATGGAAACGAATATTCAAACCGAAAAGCTATACAAAATCTCGAGAATTGTTTCAAAATACATGAAACTTTCAGTTCCTGCAAACAAAGCACTTGTCGGTGACAATGCATTTGCCCATGAAGCGGGAATTCACGTAGATGGCCTCATGAAAAGCACTGAAACTTATGAACCAATAGGTCCAGAGGTAGTCGGTAACAGAAGAAAAATCATACTTGGAAAACACAGTGGAAAAGCTGCTTTAAAATATAAATTAGAATTAATGAACATTGGATTAAGCCACGAACAGTTTGAAGAAGTTTATTCAAAAATTAAAGCATTTGGCGATCTTGGAAAATACATCAGCGATGTAGATTTAAAAACAGTAATAAGCCAGGTTCAGGGTGTTGAACTCGAAAGAAAAGTAATTCTCGATGAGATTACGGTGATGTCTGGAAACAAGGTATCTCCTCTTGCATCAATAAATTTAAAATTTGCAAACGACTGCAATATCAAAGACAATATCAGAGAAGCCGCATACGGTCTTGGTCCGGTTGATGCTGCAATAAATGCAGTTAAAAAAGCACTTACAGGTGTTGCTGACATTGAACTTGAGGATTACAGCGTTCGTGCGATGACTGGAGGTACTGATGCTTTAATCGAAGTAGTCGTACATTTAAGAAAAGGAAACGAAGTTGTTGAAGTCAGAAAAGCGCACGGAGACGTTGTCATGGCATCAGTTGAAGCTATGATGGATGGAATTAATTTATTGATTTAAAATGAACCATAACTTTTTTTAAACTTTTAAAATCATATATCTAAACGTGATAATCATGTTTAAAAAATCAGCATTTATTCTTTTATTGTGTATTATTTTAAATATCGCTTCAGTTTCTGCAATCCCATATCTTGATGCAGAAATATCTTCTCCAGAAATCGAAAGAGGAACTATTGAAAAGATTTACGTTGAAGTTGAAGAAATAAGCGGAACTTCTAATGCATACAACATTACCATAATTCCCGAAATTTATGACGATAATGTGAAAATCAGCCCTGAAAACATTGAAATTCCAACCCTTAACGATGGAACAATTGTTAAAGTATCATTTAAAATCGATGCTTCAAAAAATACTGAACTTGGTGAAAAATCCGGAAAAATTTTTATAGAGTATTATGATTTCGATTCAAAAAATGACGAATATGTGGGTCCAAAATCAATTCAGAAATCTTTTACATACGAAATTATCGAAGGTTATGGAATATATTCAATAAATTCGAACCCTGAAAATATATCCGTTTACCTGAATGGAAATTATGTTGGAAACACACCTTTAAACGTATCGATTAAAGAAGGGAACCACTTTTTAAGGCTTTCTTCTGAAATTTTTGGAAACTACTCTGAAAAAATCACTGTAAAGGTAGGTGAAAGCATTAATCTTTTTAAAAATTTTGAAAAAATAGAAAATTTAGAGAATGTTTCAAAAAATATAATTATTTCAGAACATAACTCAAAAAATGTTTCTGAAGTTTTTGAAATTTCAAAAAATATTAGTTTTAAGGGTATTTTAGTTTATTTTGGATTCCTTTTGGTTGCATTATTAATAATATTTGCAGTTTCAAAAAATAAATATTAAAAATATTACTTTTCCCTATTTTCAATACTTTTCCTAACTTTATGGATTGCATACACGGTCGCAACAATTATTGGGCCGATTGCAAGTCCCGGTATTCCAAATACCAATGGACCTATTAAAAATGCAATTAATACAAATGCAGGATGCAAATCTCCATCTTTTGAAATCACACGTGGCCTTATTGCAAAATCAGGTGCTAGTGATAGGAATATAATTCCAAACAATCCCAAAAGTATTCCTTTAACAATTTCTCCAGTTAACAGGTAATATATCGTAAGTGGAACGTATATTGTCCAACCGCCAACAACAGGCAAAATATTGAGTATTCCTGAAAGTGCACCAAGTGTAATCGGGTTTGGAATACCAATAAGCCAATACCCAATTATGGAAATAAATCCCACAATTACGGATGTAACAGCGTTTCCGATGAATAATGTCTTTAATGCCTTATGTATCTCATTTAAAAATATTTTTGCATTTTCTTTCTTTTCCGTTGGAACATAAAGCATGAAGCTATCTTGCATTCTATCCCCATCTTTCAAAAAGTAAAATGTCATGAATGAGAGGAATAACAGTTTCATTAATAGCGAGGGAATTGCAGAAATTTGCGTTGCTGCACTATCAAGCAGTGGTTTTGAAAGACTCCAGATATCAGAAACCGGTTTTGAAACTTCAGGCCCATCTACTCTCAGATAACCCATATCATTTAAAATTGGAGTAACTTTTGAAATAATATTTTCAATATCCAGTGAAAGTAAAAATGTTACAACGTCTTCAGCAACCAAAATAACCAAAAGTAACGATGGAATCACGATTCCTAGAAGGCAGATTATTGCACCATACGTTTTACCAAATTTTGGTCTTAAAACATCATATAGGGGTTTTGTCATGTACGCAACTGCAACTGCGAGAGCAATAATTCCAATAAACGGCCATAACATATAACTGAGTGCAAAAAATGAAAATATTATAAATCCACGGGCTAATATATCGTATTCATTATTGTTCAAAATTACCAGTCCTCGAAATAGATTTCAAAATTACTCGTTACTATTGAATTAGATTACAATTAAATAAACCTAATTGATTGAACATTAAAAATTAAAAAAATAGGAACTTAAAAAATTTAGAAAAGATTATTCAGTTTGTTCTTTTCCTTTTTTTCTTTTAAGGTACATATAGTATCCCACACCAGCAACAAGTATCAATACTACTAAATAAACTACTGTCGAGTTGCTTCCGCCTTCAACATTTACCCTTATGGTTTTTTGTGAAATATATACGTTGTCGTCACCTTGTTCAGAGTCTCCAACGCTTCTAACTTCTACGGTAATTAAATACTCTTTATTTGCTGCGTCTGAATCTACGTCAATTATTAACTGTCCTTCACCGGATTCATTAGTATCAAGTGTCCCAATTGAATCAGTTTTTTGAGTATACTCAAATGGTTGAGCAGTATTTTTAATTGCAGTTATTTTTACACTTTCAGCTTTTTCTGAGCCGATGTTTTGAAGTGTCAGCGTGATTGTGTTTTCGTCCCCTGCTTTCAAGGTGTAGGTTTCGGGAAGGATTTCAAGTACAGGTTTTGGTTTAATGTATAAATCAATATATTCGAGTTCAGAATGTTCTTCATCAAATACATCCATGTAGGTAATATTTAATGGAACTGAGTAGTGCCCTGATTGTGCATCCTTATCTACATCGATATAGAATATTGCTGTTTTCGTGTCACCAGAATTTAATATTCCGATATTTTTGAAGTTTGAATTACTCCAGGAATCGGTAAATGGATCTTCTGAAAGTAAATCAATTTCAACGTTTTTAGCTTCACCGTGTCCGTTGTTTGTTATATCAACGTCAATTTTTACGTAAGTTTCCTGAGCTTTTATTTCAGTCGGGTCAGTAATTACATTTGAAATTCCCAAGTTAATATCTCCTTCGACGATAAAACCGATGTTTATTACTTCAAAGTTTTCTGTTCCATCTTCATCAATCCATGAAAGAGTTGCAGGTATTAAATATGAGCCTTCAGTTGTATCACCACTTGCGTGTAAACTAACTGAAAGTAATTTGGTAACATCAGGACTCAGACTTCCGAGGTATAATTTAGTCGTATCTACGGGATTTATGAGGCTGTTTGATCCGATTGTTAATGTTGCCTGTTTTGCAGTTCCAGTTCCTTTGTTTGTTACTTTAAGTTGAACGTCTTCAGTTTTTGCAGGGGTTAATGTAACCCCATATGAATTAATTTCAAAGTTTGCAAGGCCATATACGGGAATATAGTAAACTTTTGTGAATGATCGTGTAGTTACTACTTTGTCTCCGTTTTTATATTCTACAATATCATAAGAAACTTTGACGTCAAACCGGTAATCTCTTGATGATGCGTCTTCATTTATGTGTAATTTAAAGTATGCTGTATCACTTTCCCCTTCAGCCAAAGTAGATATTGTATAAACTCCTTTTGTCGGGTTTACTTGCTTTATTTCAAAGGGATATTTTGAATCTACAGTTATCCTTAAATCTTCAATTTTTTCATCTGAACCTTCGTCATTTGTGACATCAATCCATACATCAACGTCATCTCCAGGGTGGATAACTGTTGGATTATACTGTGGCTCGTCAATTTCAAGTGCTGAAACTGCAGTTGTGATAATTGACAAAAGCCCAATTGCTAAAATTATTTTTGATAATTTACTCATTTTATTCACCTTTTAATTTTAAGGTAAGTTTATTGAGGAATGGTCTTGTGTGTCTTTCTTCAATTACGATTAATGGAGGTAATAAACAGATAACTGCAGCCATACAGAAGAATATACCTAGTGTACAGACTTTACCCATATTTGACATCATTGATAATGGCGCAATTGTTAATGCAGCGAAACCTGCCATTGTAGTTACAGTAGTTACTAAAACTGCACTTCCCGTACTTACTACTGCAATGTTTATCGCTTCTTCTAAGGATTTTCCTTCTCTGAGTTCTTCTTCATACCTGTGATACAGGTGCACCCCATAATCGATACCAAGCCCCAATAGTAGGGAACCCATAACTGATGTTGCAGTATCCATTGGAATACCAAATATTGCCATTGCACCTGCAGCCCATACTACTGCAACTATAACTGGAATTAAAGGCAGTATTGATTTTACGAAATTTCTAAAGTACAATAATAATATTGTAAATATCGCTAAAAGTGAAGCGGCTCCAGTTACTGCCTGGCTTTCATCCATCATTCTTCGGATAAGTTCACTTAACGCAGGCGTACCTGTTGTAACCACTTCAACTCCAGGGGGAATTGGAGATTCTTCCAATCTTGCATTTATTTCTTTAACGAGTTTCTTTTTATCCTCAGTTCCTGCATCGGTTGTTGCGTAAACTACGACCATTGAGTAATCGTCGTTAAATATTCCGTTTTTTGAACTTTCGGGTAAATTTTGATATATTGTCTTTACTGTTGCAATATCATTTGGAATAACATCGTTGTTATACGCCCTTAAAACGTCCACTTTTGAACTAACAGACGTTACCATATCCATGCTTCCAATATCCTGTTCTAAAAAGTCCACAAGTTCTAAAACTCGCGGATCACGGATATCAGTTACTTTTTCAGAGCTATCGGAGGCTACAAGTTTTATCCCGAGCATTACTGTCTCAGTACCGCCAAACTCATCCCTTATTTCGTTCATAGATACGATTACAGGATCATCTTGCGGAACCATTTTTTCGTAATCTGTCTGAGACTCAACACCAGTAGCCATGAAAGCCATGAATATTGTGAGGACGATAACAACTGCAACAACCACAAATGGTCGTTTTTCTGATGCTTCAGCTATTTTCTGTAAGATTTTTTCGGCTTTCATCAAATCACCAGTATTTAAAAATACCTACCGGAAGGTATTTAATTGGATGTGGAAAACATATTTTATATTTTTCATGAGGTTTATTTTTTTATTCGACTCCACAATCGTTCAATAGTCCTATTTCCATATTCGTAAGATTCGTCAATTAATTTTAACCGCCTTAAATTTGAATAACCTTCGATAATTGCAACAATTTCTAACGAAAGTTCTTTTGAATCGATATCATCTAATATCTCTCCATTTTTCTTGGCGAGTTCTATCTTATTTTTCAGAATTGAATACATCATTTTAGTATGCATTGTAAAGTCCATATCTTCTGGACCGTACTGAATTGAATCCAGTATAAATCTCGATTGAAATTCTGGAAAGAACCTAATGTCTTTAAGAGTTAATTCGAGATATTCTGCAATTTCATGCATTACTATTTCAGAATTTTCAAAATAATTCTTCAACAAATTTTCTAATGAAGGTTCTTGCTCCATTTTTGTCAAAAGTGACATAAATTTAGATTTAAAATACTCGGCCATTTCTACAAAAAGTTCATTTTTATCTTTAAAATGGTGGTAAATACCACCCTTAGTAATACCTGATTTTTCAGCTATTTCGTTTAAAGATGTTTGATTATAGCCTTTTTTAAGAAACAACTTTGCTGCATTTTGCACTATTTTTTCTCTTGTACTCATGATACCATACCTACCAGAAGGTATGTAATTTACATCGACTTTTAGATATATAAACTTATCTGAAAAAATGACAAAATAAAAATTAAAAAAGATTTAATTTTAGAAATAATTTTAAGTTAACCTGTAATATCCATATTTGGGACTGAAAACGTCTGCACTCTTTTTTAATTTTAAAAGGAGGTCTGATACTTCCTTTTCTGAAATTTGAAATTCTGAAGCTTTTTCTACAATATCATCTTCATCTGCCAGACCACTAGTACTTAAAACTGAGAGCTCCCGAATAATATCCACTATTCTATCCATTTTATCCATTTTGGATTTTGGAAGTTCACCCATTCCCTTATCTATATCGAATTTCCCGGTTTCTGGATCGTATGCAACCTGCTTCAAACATTCTTCAATTATATCAATTGCAATTTTGGCATCTTTTTCTTCAACTTCCCTTGAAAGCCTTGCTTTTGCATGCATTTCTGAAATCCTTATTGCAGCTTCGAGCTGTCTTGCAGTAACGGGAACTGGATTATTTCCTTCTCCAAGCTTTCGCATGTCAACGTAATAATCCCGGATTAATTTTTTCGCATCTTTTGAAAGCGGAGGACTTTTTATTTTCTTTTCATCAACTTCTCCAGCATACAAATGGTGATTTTCATCAAAATATGCGCATGTTCTCGCATAAATTATGTAATTTTTAATTAAATTTTCATCGACAGTTATTCCATCGACTTCGATTGAACCAAGCACTTTTGAATAATTTTTCGTTGCAGTTTCAACGTGGGTATCAAGTATGTGTTCTGCAATTTCTGCATCCCGTCTTCTATCGGGTGAATCCTTTAATGGGAATATTAAATCAAAACGACTCAACAATGGTGCCGGAATTCCGATCTGTTCAACTACGCCCATGTTTCTATCAAATCTTCCCCGTTTTGGATTACAGGCTGCAAGAACCGCACATCTTGCTGGAAGTTTTACGTTAATTCCCCCTTTATTCACGTGTATTGTTTGGGACTCCATTGCCTCTAAAATGTATTTCATGACATTTTTATCAACAGTTAATTCATCGATGCATGCAGTTCCCTCATTTGCACGAACAAATACTCCAGGTTTTACAACCCAGCCATCACCAATTTCAGTGGCTTCCCTTACAACGTTTGCAGTTAATCCACCACCTGTTGCAGTTGTAACTGAGGCATAAGAATTTTGAGGGAATAACCTTGAAATTTTTCTAAGCATTGTAGATTTTCCAATTCCTGGATCTGTAATTAATAAAATGTGGCTGTCTTTTCTAAGTTCTGATCCATCTGGCAAAAATTTAGTACATGCTTTTACCTGCTGTAAAAATATCGATTTTTTTACTAAATCGTAACCTTTAATTTGGGGGATTAAGTAATTTGAAAGAATATCAATTATATTTTCTTTTTTTCCAAGCTCATCTAACGTGTTTATCAAATCGTAGTTGTTTATAATATCTTTTACTTCGATTTTTTGGAAGCTTTCGCCAAGTTTTACGTAGTTACTTTTTGCATAAATTTCAAACACAGGCATATTTGGACGGGTAAGTTTTTTCATGACTGTTCCAACAACATCCACCCTTCCAGAATAAATCCCATCCGAATTTTCTAAAAAAACACGAATACTTCTTGGAGGATCGTCAGGATTTCTCATCAAATCAATTGGCTGCTGTATTTCAAGTTCTTGAATATTTACATAAGCAGAACTGTCGTAATCAATTGACATCTCGCTTCTACAGTTCTGATTTTTACAGTAACTTCTTGGCTGTTCAAAATAATCGTGAACTGTTTTGTAAGAAATTTCCCCACAAGCTCGGCAAACAAAACATGCCTTTTTTAATAATGCGCAGACTTTTGCCGCTTTTATGATATTTCCTTCAAACTTAACGAGCCTGTTCATTTCTGAAGACGTTATTTCATCGATTTTTTTGTCACACCCGAGCGGATTTTTAAATGCAATCTGTGTTTTTTCTAGTTCCTTTTTAATATGGTCATCTTCACCAAAAAGCTCCATGTAAGCATCTTTAAATATATACAAAAGAGGATCTTCAACCAATTTTGGATTTTCAATAATTTGATCGTTTATATCACAAGAATCAGAATAATTTTTTAAAAAATCGCCTATATCAAATTCAAAAACGTTATTTTTAACCATCTTTTGTGAAATCTGGTCTTTCATGTATTTCTTTAATTTATCGCCGTAAAAAGTTAAAAAAACTTCTTCATCAAATTCCATTTTATCACAAAATTAATTTTGTAAAGTAAAATCATATTTTTTAAGTCTTGAAATCACTTCTTCAAAATCCTGCCTGTTTTTAGCTTTTATATCCTTCTTTTGAGGGAATTTAAGAATTACTTCATCAAATAAAGATTTATTTGCAGGCGTTTTCATTGGATAGTGATATCGGTATATACAATTTATCCTTGCAGTTATAAATTCGGATAAATAGTCCATGCATGCTTTTATTGCCATTGATTCGTCTGACAAAAGAGAACCTGACTTTTTAGATTTTAAATAAGAAATTCCCACAATTATTTCTTCGAGATTGCATTTTAAAAGTTCTTTTGACTTCTGCTGCTCTCGCTTTAATTCATATAAGTATATTGCAAGATCCTGTAAATTTGTCCACGGAAGATCAAAATTTATTCTTTCTTCGTCCCCTTCAGTCAACATCCAGAGTGGAACGTGTCTTTCGTTTACAACTACTTCGTATTCAGTACATTTTAAAAATAAAATATCATAAACGTCCATTTTTTTCACAGCGATTATTGTAATGATTATAAAATGAGAATTTAATATCTATTTTATTTAATATAAATCTTCATGTGACTATCAATTGAATTTAAAAAATAAAAACAGAAAAAAGTTAAATTTTACATCTTTCCAGGCATTTCTATACCCAAAAGATCGAGAGTATTTTCCAAAACCATTTTTGTATTGTTTACAATTGCGATTCTTGAATTTTTGATTATTTGATTTTCTTCTTTTAAAACCGGACAGTTTGCATAGAATTTATTGAACCCTTGTGCAACATCGAGTACATAATTTGCAACGATCTGTGGTTTTCTAACTTCTGCTGCTTTTTCAACGATTTTTGGTAATTTTGAAAGCAATTTTACAATTGTTTTCTCATTTTCGTTCATTTCGTATGCAAATAAATTATCATTTGAAATAATTTCAACATTTTCCAAAATTCTCGAACATCTTGCATGAGCGTACTGGATAACTGGACATCCAACTTTTTCAAAGTCGAGTGCTTCGTCCCACCTAAATACCATTGGTTTTTCGGGTGCAATTCTAACGATATTGTACCTTACAGCACCAACTGCAATTTTTTTCGCGATTTCTTCAATTTCTTCTTCACTTTCGGCAACGCCTCTTTTTCTAACTTCTTCAGCAGCTCTTGATTTTGCTTCTTCAAAGAGTTCGTCCATACTGATGAATCTACCTCTTCTCGTACTCATTGAGCCTTCTGGAAGGGAAATAAATTCGTAAAATACAACCTCAGCTTCGTTGTATCCCAAAAGCGCTAAAGTCTTGTTAACCATTACCGCAGTTAATTTATGGTCTGCCCCAAGCAAATTCACTGCAAAATCGCAGTTTTCCATTTTATTAATGTGGTATGCGATATCTCTTGTTGAGTAAAGACTTGTTCCATTCAATCTTGCTAAAACCAGCTTTTTCTCAAGTCCGTAATCTGAAAGGTCGAGTCTGAAAACTTCATCTTCAACAACCTTTCCAGTATCCATTAATCTTTTTATTACTTCCCTAACCATTCCGCTTTTTACAAACTCGCTTTCCCAGACGAATTTATCGTGGTAAATATTTAGTGTGGAAAGTGTTTCTTTGAATCCACCTAATGAATAATCAACCGCATTTTTAAATTTTTCAGTTAATTCATTTTCAATTCCTGCTTCACAAGCTTCTTCGTAATTTTTCATTAAATTTAGAATTTCCTGCTCGAGTTCTTCGTTTTCAGCAAGCAATTTGTTTGTTTCAACGTAAACTTCACCAATTGCGTGGTCTGCTTTTTTGGATTTATCGAGTTCAAATTTTTCATTTCCAAAAACAACGATTGCTTCTTGCCTACCCATATCATTTACATAGTACTGTGTTTCTACGTCGTATCCAGATGCTACAAGTATTCTTTTTAAGCTATCCCCAATAACCATGTTTCTTCCGTGGCCAATGTGGAAAGGACCGTTTGGATTTGCGGAGGTGTGCTCTAAAATTACTTTTTCGTGTCTTTTTTCGAGTTTTCCAAAGTTTTCTTTTTCATCGATTATTTTTGAAACTGTTTCTTTTGAAAAATCTGAATAATTCATGAAAAAATTGATGTATCCATTTACAGCTTCGATTTTTTCAATTCCTGAAATATTTAATGAATTTGCAATATCTTCTGCAATCACTTTTGGAGCTTTTTTCAGGTCTTTTGCCAATCTAAATGAAATATTTGTTGAGTAATCTCCCATGTTTATTGCAGGCGGTTCGTCAAGTCTTATATCCATCTCATTTCCGGTTAATTCCTCTACCTTGTCTTTTAAGGTCGTTATTATCAAATTTTCAACGTCCATAATCTGCCTCGCCTTGTGTTTCTATTTTAAGTTCTTAAGTCTTATATCATGCAATAACATATATTCATGGCTTTTAAATATATATAATTAAACACGAAAAAGATGTACTGTTCATTTAGATAATATAAACTTAATCATGGGGCAAACCCGGTTAGATGTAACACCCGTACAATAGAGATAAATGACCAGATTTAAAGGTTCAAATTCCCCGATTTGATTAAAACGGATGGAAAACGCTTATTTAATTTAAGGCTATTTTTAGAAATAAAGCAATATCTGACGATTAATTGTATAAAAACAGGTTATTTTTAATATATTTAAAATGGGCTTCTTTTGGAAACCCTTATTTTTTTTCACATAAAGGTCGCCTATCTATTAATATCCCTGACGGGAGGGTGTTCCAAGTGGCTCGCCTCACACCTTTTTCTAGGTGTGGGCTTTCCACACAATTTGGGAGAATGACCACAGAACACCTAAGTCTGAGGTATAGCGGATTTATGAATGGCTTCGCCATTTATTCATTTAAGAATGCGTTAAAGTAATCGATTAAAAATGATTCGATTGCTCTCGCAGGTCGCGACCTGCTCAGGAGTTTCTCGAACTTTCGAAGATTGATTTTATTTTTTAATTTGTTCGCAAGTTCTCCGAAACCCCGCGCAATCTGGGAACTGTTCAGAGGTCAAGCCATAGCTTATACACCCCTTCGGGTGTATGTCGCCATATGGCGAATTTTGTGCTTAGGGCGGATTGATTTTATCGCCCTTCGGGCTAATGCTACGGTAATACGGTTTAGACTGCCCTTTGACCATCTAAACCGATTTTCCGCCTTTATCGGGTTTTGCCCTTCGGGTTCCCTCGCTAGACTCGGCAAAACCTCGTAAAGCGAAAAATCTTAATGGTTTAGCTGGAGCCAAAGGTCGGAGAGAATACTAATCCCTACGGGGTTTAATTTGTATATTGGATTTTATTCCCTTCGGGGTTTTAGTAACGGGTTTTAGGTTTTGGGAGTCTTTTGGATTTTAATTTTTTGAGTTCATTGTGCCAGGTCTTGAAGAATTGTTTTGAGTTAAAAAATATTAAAGTTAGAAAATGTTTGTTAAATTGAGTAAAAAGAATAAAAAAAGTAGATAACAATGAAATAAAGAATAAATATTAAGTTGAAACAATTTAAAAAGTAAAAAATATTTTTGTGAGTACGGAGAAAACAAATCAAAAAGGTGTATGAATCATATGAACTCCGTAGTTAAATGATTAAACATATCCAGTTTCCAAAACCAAAGCAAACCTAAACAATCCCAAAGTTGGGGAACATATCCCCGAATAATAGTTTAATTTGAGAATATAAAAAAAGTTGTAAATCTTGAAATCTTTAAAAGTTAAAAGTTAAAAATAGATTGTTAAAATTCATTACAGTAAAGTACATAATATTCTTCAACGTCTTTTGAATAGCCTATCAAATTTCCTTTCTTTATTTCATCCATTATTTGGTCTTCTTTTATAACATATCCAGCAATAAATCTATCAAGTTTTAGATATCCGTCCTTTAAAACTTTTGATTCTTCATAATTCAGTTCTGAAATGTGGATTTTTTGAAATTCATTAAATATTATCCTGTTATCGTCTGCGATATCAATACATAATTTTCTATAAATTATATCTTCATCGTCTGGTTTTTCCAAAGTTTCCCTAAATTCCCGCATTGCGATAAATCCGGTTTCAAGACCATTTAATATTAGTTTTAAATGGTTTTTTTCAAGATAATCGTGATTTGAACATATATTAACTGCTTGCATTTAAATCCCCTCGTTAATAATTTTCAGCAGGTATCGAATAAAAAAAGTTTCTTTCCTTGCTGTATTCGACAACATTTCCTTTTTTTAATTCTTCGATAATTTGTGATTCATCTATTGCTTTTGCATCTAAAATTTGAAGAACTACTAAAGAATCATCTTTTAAAATATTTGTTGAAGTTGCTTGCAGGTCTCCGAGTTTAATTTTTTGTTTTCGTACAACATAAACAAAATCTTCTTCTTCGGAAAATACACTGTTGTCCTGATAGATTTTTGGAAATGGTTTAAAAGTTCCAACATTTTCAAAATCTTTTATCGCACACATGAATAGATTTGATATTGCAATAATTGATTCCGGAATTCCAATTCTTTCATATTCTGCGTCTATTCCACTTTCTGCCATCATTTTTAACACCTCTTTATGCCATCTGGAATTTTAAAAAGTTTTTAACGGTTTTTAAATTTTTTTTGTTATTTTAGAGTAAGGAACATTTTTAAAAGGTTTTGAAAGTTTTAAAGTAATATTAATCACCTTTTAATAAATTAATCGAAATCGGTAAATAGTACAAATTTTAAAAATTATATTGCCTCATTTCAATGAGGCGTTAGTCCGGAATACGTTGTTTTGTGGAAAAAGCCTGATTCGAATAGCTTAAAACGGGGAAATATAATTGCCTTTGAAATATTGTTTTTTTCTTTTTTGATCCCTCAATATCAACTTGATAATTTTTCCTAATGTATTGATCACTTTATTTTAATCGAAACGATCAAATACTGCAATTTTCAAAAATATTTCTGCTTTAAGGTAATCTTAAAGTTTGGAAGAGATATCACTTGAAAATTTAAGGACGTTCATCACCGCCTTAATTTCAATTTTTCCAATTTCTAACCGTATAATCAATATCTACAAAGTTTTCAGATACGATATAGAACCTGTATTTACCTTTGGCTGTTTTTCTGATTTTTAAACACATTACATTTAGTTTTTGGGTTTTTAATCCGAGTGAAAACGTTAAATCGTTATTTTCTAGTTCTTCGTCGAAATTTTTTAAATCCATAGATTTTAGAAATTCTTCGGCTCTTTTTTTGGCTTCGTCGATTAGTTCTTTTTTAACTGTTTTGAGTTCTGAATGGGGCATTATCATGTATTGCATATTATTTGGAATTGCGATCATGAATATCACGTTTAAAAAAACCTCTTGGAATTACAACACGGGCAGGTGTATGACCCGTCATCACTATCAAAATACATGAGCCATCCACAATTGCAAACAAAATATTTTCCAAGAACTGATTTTAAGAAATTAATCATATCGGTTTTTACGTAAACACCCCTTTTGTCCCCTTTTTCAATTAATCCACGTTTTAAAAGTTTATTTCTTAATCCCTGATTGTCTTTATCAAAAGTCATTTCTCCAATATTGCCATAAATTAAGAATTTCAGATAATCCTTTTCAAGATTAAAAGCTAGGGCAAATTGAGTTAGTAAATCCTCGTGGTTTAGTTTGAAAGGGGTTATTTTATCTAAACTCAATCCATAGAGTTTTAAAACATCATGAATTGCACATAAAATGTGTTGTTCTAACATTTCAGGAGTTGAAAGTTTTAGGTAATCACTTGCAAAATTTTTATGCAGCGTTATTTCCATTCTGCAAATTCCCGGAGCTTTTTGATAGAACTTCAATTGAGATTTTATTTTTTTAGAATTTTTGTTAAAGTACATAGTTCTTGTTAAATCGGAATGTTTGACTACTGATTTACATTTTGCAACATCTGAAAGCCATTCATACTCCATGACATCCCTATGAAGATATTCGCAAGGAATTTCTATTGATTTTGGTGTAACGTCAATTTTTGTTAATTCGTAGTTAAACAGCTTTTTAATTAATTTTTGGTATTCTCTTCTAATTTCAAGGCATGATATATAGTAGAGATGTGCAAAATCTTTTAAAAGTTGTTTATTGTCCGTGTAATCGACAGGTAGAAAGTTTGTATCGTGAAAACCATAGTTTGGTTTTTTGATATTTTGCTTTTTCCGGTAGTATTTGAGCATATTAACGTAAACTATTGCCATGTGTGGCTCTCTCATGGATATCTGCATCCATGCAATATTTTCGCCCTCAAAATTTTCTAAGGGAAATTGTAAACCCGAAGTATGACCCCGTTTGTCTTCTGTCCTACATTTAAAGTGTTCCCATTTTTGATAAACGTCTTTTCTGTAAGTTTCTGAACCTTTTGGAATGGAATTATTTCTTTTCCATTCATCGATTTGTTTGTGTATCTCGTCAGAATATACTGTAAACGTACATCTATCAAGTGTTATTCTCGGGTCATTTAGTGTTGGATATTTCGGGTTTACGTTTTCATGAATTTTGGGTCTTAATTCGGCTAATGCTTCCATTTTAAAGACCTTCTCCGAAAACAATTTCTTTTACTAAATCTTCGTTTAGATTCATGACTTTTGCATTTTCTAAAATCTGAGTTTTACTCATTCCCCCATTTTTGAGGAGTTTTAAGTTTTCTATGTTTTCAATATCTGCGTAATAGTCTACAAGTTGTTTTACTTCTTCATTTTCTTGATATTCGTTTATTATTGTTTTTATATCAAGATATGAGAACTGTAAAAAGCCGTAGTTTTTTGTACCGCCTGAAATATTAATCCTGCCTTTTGCTTTCAAAGATTTGATATAATCTTTATCGGGATATCCTTTTGAATTTTTGATAATATTTCCCTTAGCGTCCTTTTTGTCTATGGCTTCAGTTCCGGGAAAAAGTTTCACTGACCCGTGAGGGAGCTGAATTTCTATAACTTCTGGAATCTGTTCTAGGTTCGGGGCTTCCATATCCTAACACCTTGATTTCTGTTTTCAATAATGTTTTTTTAACCTCGATTGTGTCATCTCTTGAAAGATTGAGGTGTATATCGAAGTAGAAATAGTATTTATCTTTTTTTTCGTCTTCTGCAATGGCTTTGTTCATCTCAACAGTCATGATTTTTTTAATCTGATAATTCATGTCTTGAATTTCTTTTGAAACTGGAGCAGTTATCGGAGTTGAGAGAATTTTTAATTTTTTTGGAAATATTGTGGCTTTGAATGTTTGATACATTTAATCACGGTTTTTTACCTCCGAATCTTTGAGGATTGTTAAAATGTATTCTTTTCCCAAATATTCTCTAGGACATGGCGCTCTTGCTGAATTTCCGTGTTCTTTAATTCTTCCGGTGAATGTTGTGCTTTTTACTCCATTTGATTTGATGTTCATGTGGGTTTACCTCCTTTTTATAAGTCAATACCCTAAAAGATATTGATTGTATTTTAACAACTTATTGTATAATTAAACGAGTATTTAAATGTTGTTGTTTTTTAACAATCGATATCATAAAAACAATTTAAAATAGATATAGATGGATATCCATATTATTACAAAAAAGTGAACTGATTGTCATGTTACGACTGATTGCAAAAAAGCATGTAAAAGAAATATTAAGATTATTAGAATCAAACGATGAAATGTATTTTAGTGAAATTAAAAAAGCTTTAGAACTTAATCCAAGAAATTTAACAGATTTATTAAACGAATTATACGAAAGTAAGTTAATTAATAAAAGAATAGATGAAGATAATGTTAAACTTTCAAAAGTTTATTATAGAATTACATATGAGGGTAAACTTATTTTAGATGTCTATGAGATGCTTGAAGACTTAGAAGGAAAAACTAATTTTGTTGCTTTAATAAAATATCAGAACGAAAAACTCTTTGAAAAAATTCAAAAATTTGAAGAAGGAGATATTATTTCTGCCAGAGCTACAATAGGGCCCAATTCGGCAATTTTAGATTTCAGATTAGTAGAAAAAGATGGGGAAAAGACACTGGAGGTAAGCGACTTCTCTAAGGGACTCGCAGAAGAACTTTTTGTATATGGTAATGATAGGATTATAACAGTTTATGAAATTTTAAAAAAGATAGGAACAGTTGAAAACCTTTACCCTACCAAATAACGATATTTTTCTATTTTTCGGATTTAAAAGCGGTTGATTTGTTATTTAAGATTGATTTATGTTTATTAAGTGGGGAAAAATAAATTAATGGTGGGAAAATGGGGATTAAAAAGTATTTAATTAATATTTGGAACAAATTTAATGAATTAAATAAAATTACTCAATATTATACAAAATATGCATTTTTTATCTGTGCTATTTTTTCTGTGGTTTTTACAGTATTTACATTGAAAGTTATTAACTGGAATGCAAATCCTTCTGATTTTGCTACTATGCTTTTGTACTTATTCAGTACGTCAGCACAAAGTCAAGCTGCTTTTGGAGGAATTATTATTTCTGTAACGTTAGTAGGATTGCAACTCATATCTGAAAAATATAATACAAAACTTACAACTATTTTTTTAGGGAGTAAAACATTTTGGTTAGTAATTATGGCATACATTTTTTCAATATTATTTGATATTGCCGTAAGTACCATAATTCCGGTGAATTCCAATGTTATTGAGCCTATTTTTTGGATTTTAAATAAATTCCATTTAATATTTGTAGGATTTTTTCTTTTATATTTTAATTTTATGATGGTTCCATTCTATCTGGGATTTATTATACAATGTTCAAAACCTCGTGTACTGATTAGCTATTTATGTAGCGGGCTAACTCATGAAAAAATAAACGAAAAATTGAAAAAAGAAGAATATATTTTTGACCCGTTCGAACAATTATTTAAAAAAATAATGCATGAAGAGTCGCCAAATAATTTTGATTTTCTTTTCGAGTATTTTTTTAATGGATGGTACTACGTGGCAGAAAAAAATATATATTGCGATAAAACCATCGATAAAAAATATTATTTTAAATTTAATTATGAATTCTTTATTTTATGTCTTTCGCTTGCAAATTATGCCGTTAAAACTAAAAATGGGGAATATTTAGAGCATATTTTTAGATGTATTTATAAAATGTTCGAAAGAATGAATAAAAGAATTACGTGGAATTTTGAAGAAAGTAATTATATGGGAGATTTTATTGACGACACCGTATCGAAAATTGAGAATTTAAGTAAAAATAATGGTTTTGAATCCGAAAGAGAAAGTTTACAGTGTATATTGCTAAATATTTATAAAATTGGGCTTAATGCAATAAATATTGGACAAGTTAAAAATATTAATTGTAATATGGACTATTGTGCGCATGTACTTTTTGACATATATGAATCAGAACATATTACGTTTAGAAACCTCCTCAATAACTTAATTGTCGAATTAATAGAACTAATTCCAAAAAGTAACGAAAATAGGAGTATTAAATATATATTACAAAGTATTTCTGAGAAAGTTGACTCAAAATTAAAAAGTATGTACTCCAAAAACACAATGGGTGGCAAAATATGGTTATATCGAGGTACTTTTATTCAAACTTTTGAGTTTTACCTAATAATTGCACTATTACAAAATTATGACGATTCTGTCGAAGAATATATTGACGAGTTTATACTGCCATTGGACAAGTTTTTAAAACCTTACGGACCAGTTTGGCAGTTGAAAAAGTTAGAAAACAGTAAAAAATTCATATATCTGGGGTGGATAGAACCACTAGTTTCTATTGATGAATATTATGATAATTTTGAAAAAATAAAAGAGTATATTACTAAAAAAATAAGAGAAAAAAGAATTGAAGATATAGAAAATTGGAAATCCAAAGCCAACAAATTAGACACTTTATTTATAATAGACACCGAAGGAAATTTTAAAGAATAACTCTTTTTTTAATTTTAATATGATTTTTCCAAAAATTTATCTTTTTTATTGGGTCTGTATCTTGATTTGATACATGTTTTAAAATTTTACTTTAAAATGAGTTCTAATTTCTGATTTAAATTGTGAAATTTTAAAAATATAGTTAAAATATTGATTATATTTCAATTATGGGTTTAGACCTTGACAATACCCCTTTAAAATCTTGATACCCCCATTATTTGATTAAATCGCAAATAAGATATATGGTATCAAAAATATATCTTGAAAATTTAAAAGTTGGGACAAAGATTAAAATGAATATTGAAACTAGAATAAGAAAATATTTTAAAAAAGACATTTCACACATGCTGTTTAGTGTTCTTTCAGTAATGCTTTTAACATTTATTGTTTTAAATGTATTTCAATTAGTTATAGTTCGAAATCCGTTTTTAAATGAACTATTGCATAATCTTGATATTTTAACAGGCTTTTTCATGGTCGTGTCAGCAATTGGAATTGTCGTTATGGAGATTATTTTTTAAAAAAATAAAGTTTAGAAATTAATTTCCATTACTCTTTGATACCATCTTTAAAGAGCCTGTTTATTTATGCTAAAAATAATAATTAAAAATTCTTAGCAAAAGCAAACGTCATTTAATCCCGTTAAAATAGTTATTATGTATTTTTTTAAAGTATTATGCCTTTTGTGGGCCCACATTCACAAATTAGTCATTTTTATAAGTTGGTTGTGAATTTAAAGACCTAAATTCATCTCAATTACATAATGTATTTATAAAATATGATTTTATCTAGTAATGGTTCTGTTTTAGTTCTTACGTTGTAGCACCTGAAACTTATGGTGTTGTCCTCGATAGAGTTAAATCCCCAATCATTACTAAAACAGGACCACTTTTTTATTTATAAATAATCGGGATTTTAGTTATTATTCTTTTATTTAAATTTTAAAATGGATTTTGATCGAAATTTGATCCAGAATAATTAAAAACATACACAAAAAATATTTATAGATCAAAATTCATGTTTAATGGGCCCCCTACTTGGTGTCAATACGAAATAAATTATTATCTTGAAAATATCCGAATTCTTATGAATTTATTGGGGGCCGGATATTTTTCACTTGTAAATTGTTATGGCTTTTTTCATATTTCAATTAGTAAAATTTATATACTTAAAAAATCTTTTAGCTACAATGTCCCAGGTAACTAGTTAAATCGTATTGACACCACTTTGAAATTTTTTACCTTTTTGGCCTCAAGATAGAATTTAAGGTGAATTGGGACACTCACCTCTAATTTCAAGAAAATTGATTTTTTTTAATAAATAATGATTTTAAATTTAAAAAACAGATTTTAAAAAAGTTTTTTTCAAAAAGGAATAAAAAATATCGCTAGTATTTATTACTGCATTTATATTTATTCCGTTAATCCTATCCTCGAGTTAGTTAAAATCCCCATAATAACTAACTAAGTTGGAACCGAAGTTCCATTTTTGATCTATTATTCACGTAATATTAATAGTTTACGATCAAACGGCCATAAAACTTTATTATTTGGGGGTATAACATAATTAAAGGGTATTAATTTATTTAAATTAATATTGTGGGGATATTATGAAGGTTATTTGATAAATCTTTATAGAATATCACTAAAATTAAATCAAAAATAACATATAGTATATTAAAAATAAGATACGTCGTGGCATGACCACAATATTCACATGTCTGAATTAAGTTAAAATATGCTATGTTGCTTAATTCTATAAATTCCTCTCCGATAAACTCTACGTCCAAAAGAGTTTAAACTTAGAAAATTAACCCGAAAAGTTTTTTTCTTTTTTAAATTTTTAATCCCAAGTATAACCATTAAATAGTCATTAAATACATAATTTTAACACGTCAGTAAAATGACATTTATTGTAGCTATTTTTAATATCTTTAAAAGAATTTTAAGCAGTGATTAAACTTTTATCTTGAAAATGAGTTTTAATTTTTTGATTTGAAAAAAGTAAAAAAGTTTAAGCAATCGCACTTGTTGCCTGAATATTAAATGATTCGTTTGAAAGCCCATATTCATTAAGAGCTTTTGCGTTTATTGACTTTTCAAATGGTTTATTTCTTTTTAAAACTTCTAAAATTATGTTTATTTTAACGGTTTCTTTGTAAACTTCTATAAGTCCGCTTGTTCCAATAATGTTGCTTAAATCAAATTTAGTTACTCCAAATATTTCAGAAGCATCAATTATTTCTACACCAGTTATTATTTTTTCCCCTGTTTTAGTTACACCCATATCTAAATAGATATTATCTACTTCGATTGTGTGATCGTATTCGGCTTCAATGTTTTTTCTTTTGATATACATTGCATCAGCGAGAGGATCATAATTTAAAGTTACATCTTTACCTTCAAATTTACTCATGTTTTGTCCTCCGTTTAGAATCTTGGGGAATTGGTGAAATAAAGTAGAATTTATTGAATCTGTATGCTATAACGAGAATAATGTCTTTTTTTGAATCATATTCATAATATAATTTAAATGTATCAGAATTTTGATTAATTATTCCTTTACACTTTTTAGTTTTGATTATATTATAAAGTTCATCAAATTTAAAATTTCTTTCTTTCAACCTATGAACAAAGTGTTCAGTTAGTTCATAATTGGTTTTGGAAAGTGTTTTTATAATTTCTAAAAATTCTTCAATTTCCATATTTTCACAAATGAGTAGTGATTATTTATCATTTAGGTTATTAAAAACAGTTTTTTCAGTTTAAAAAAATAAGAATTAGAAATTAATTTCCATTACTCTTTGATACTCTCTTTGCAGAGCTTCTTTGTTTTTGTGCAGATATATCGAAGTTGTGGATAAATCTTCATGACCCAAAATTAAAGAGAGTGATTTTAAGTCAATTCCACGTTCTAACATGCTTGTAGCAAATGTATGTCTTAGAATGTGGGGCGTTATCCTAATATGTATGTTTGGAGCTACTTCGTTAATGTATTCTTTATATAATGTTAGACTTCTCTGTGAAAAATGTCCCCTGTAAACTCCAAGAAATAAATTATCACATTTTGGATCTCGATAACTTCTTTCCTTGATATATTCCCTTAAGTGAAATGCCAAATCCCTATCAAAAAATACATATCTATCTTTTTTACCTTTTCCAGAACCGATAAATGCAATTTTTGAATCCAAATCTACATCTTGAACTTTGAGGTTTACAAGTTCAGATATTCGAACTCCGGTTTTAAGGATAAACATAGTAATTACATAGTAGTCGTATCTTTTGATATTTGATAAAAGATAGTTTGCTTGGGAAGTAGTTAAATAATTTCTTTCCTTTTTTTCACGTCTGAGGGTCTTTAAAAACTTTTTAACTGGATTGTCCAGTAAATATTTTTCTTCAATTCCCCAGTCATAAAATCGGCTTACTGTTCCAAGTACTGACATTTTACTATTTTTAGTTGCTTTGTGATTTGTATAAAATAAAATGACATCATTTACCATGACATCTCGCCATCTTTTATTGGCATACTTTTGGAAAGTTCTTAATCCATATTTATACGAGTTTATTGTGGATTTAGAAAGTCCTGTACAAAATTCTAAGTATCTTTTAGAGATTTCATCTTGCATTTTAAAACACCTGTTTTAAAGTTCTTGAAACTCTACACTTGCGAATCTGCCACTTGGATTTTCAAAAGCTATAAATTTATCTCCCCTTCTTTCGATGTAGTCATTAAATAACGGGTCTTGTATGACCACTTCTCTAAACATGTTGACCAATCTTGGATTATCAGTGATTCCCATTTTTTCTACTAATTCCGCAAATGTTAAAGTTTGAGGGTACACATTTCCGATGATTTCAAATGCTTTATCGATTAATTCTCTCTTTTCTTTTCCTGTTGAGTTCTCACGTAATTCTCTTGATATATGGTGTACCGATTTGAGTAATTTGTCTTGTGTTGCGTTGTTTTTCAATTCTAGGGTGTTTAAAATGTTTAATATATGGTCTAACTTATCAGTTATGTTTGGATTTTTTTCTTTCTCGTAGTTTTTGAGAGTAAATACTATTGAAAACCTTATAAAGTCGCTAAAACTATTAAAACCTAGTTCTTTAGATTCTTTTTTGTAAAGTTTTAGTTTTTCTTCGTCATGGAAGTAAACTTCTGTTCTAGGCAACTTACCACCTGCCAAATATTTTAATAAGTACAGTATATATAGTATGGTAAACGTCGAAATCTACGTTATATTACCATGATAAGACTTATGGAATTTAGATAATCATTATTCTTTGAAAAACATTAAAATCATTTGGAAAATTTGGAAGAGATACGTATGAAAACAGAGATGACGAACGTTGATATCAGTGCCGCAGTATCCGAACTTCAAAAAGTAATCAACGGAAAATTAGACAAGGCTTTTTTAGTAAATAACCAGGATGGAAAGGAATTAATTTTAAAAGTACACATTCCTGAAATTGGTTCAAGAGAAATCGCAATAGGCCTTGGAAAGTATAAATACATAACAACTACGGAATACGAGAGAGAAAAACCAAGAAACCCCCCTTCATTTGTAATGTTACTTAGGAAACACTTGAAAAACATTAAAATAACGAGTGTTGCCCAGCATAACTTTGACAGAATTGTAATTTTTAATTTTGAATGGAACGAATTAAAATATAAACTGATTATCGAGTTATTCGGGGATGGAAATGCAATACTCCTCGATAGTGAAGATAAAATCATTTTGCCATTAAAAATTGAAAGGTGGAGCACAAGAAAGATTGTTCCAAAAGAAATTTACAAGTTCCCGCCTCAAAAGGACCTCGATCCAAAAAATTTAGAGTACTCGCTTGCTAAAGAATTATTTATCGAAGAATTCCATAAGGAAGAAAACAAAGATACAGAAGTTGTAAGAATAATTTCAAGAATTTTTGGGCTTGCGGGAGTTTATTCAGAAGAAATTTGTTTAATTTCAGAAATAGATAAAAATTTGAAAAATCCGAAAAACGAAGAAATTAAAAAACTTTTCGAAGGCTCAAAATCATTTTTTAAGAGAGCATTTAATGAAATAAAACCAAAATCAGTACTTAAAAATGGGGAATTCATAGATATCGACCCAATTGATTTAAAAATGCATGAAAATTTAAAAGAAAATGAAATTAAACATTATGAAAGTTTTTTAACTGCACTTGATGAATATTTCTCAAGATTTATAATGAAAAAAGAGATTAAGCAGGCTGAATCAAAACTACAAAAACTCGTGAAAAAACAGGAGCGTATATTAAAAAGCCAGCTTGAAACTAAAGAAAAATACGAAAAACAATCCATTTTAAACCATAAACGTGGAGATTTGATTTACGCAAATTACTCACTAGTAGATGAAATTGTAAGCACAATTAAGCTTGCAAGAGAAAAAATGGACTGGAATGGAATTAAAAATGTAATTAAAGAAAATAAAACTCATCCAGTTTTAAGTAAAATAATAAACGTGAATGAAAAAAATGCAGAATTAACACTAAATCTATCTGCTGACTATGGAAATGGACTTATTGAAGATACAGTACCTGTAGATTTAAGAAAAAATGCTTTTGAAAATGCAGACATAGTTTACCAAAAATCAAAGAAATTTAAAAATAAAGTTCACGGTGTAATTGAAGCTTTAAAAATTTCTGAGAAAAAACTTGCTGAATTGAAAGAAAAAGAAAAACTTGATTCAGAAGTACTGAAAGAAAAAGAAGAAAATATTAAGAAAAAGGAAAGAAAAGTCCTTAAATGGTATGAAAAATTAAAATGGACGGTTATTGGCGGATATTTAATTGTTGCAGGAAAAGATGCGACTACAAACGAGATGTTGATAAAAAGATATGTTGAAAAAAACGATATAGTATTCCACACACTCATGGAAGGAGCCCCATTTACAATTATTAGAACAGAAGGCTCTGAAGAAATACCTGATGAAAATATCCTGTTTGAAGTTGCAAAATTTGCAGCATCACACTCAAGAGCTTGGAAACTTGGAATTGGAAGTGCAGATGTCTACTGGGTTAGGCCAGACCAGATTTCAAAAACCGCAGAAAGTGGGGAATTCTTAAAAAAAGGAGCTTTTGTAATTAGGGGAAAAAGAAACTTCATAAGAAGTGCTGCACTTGAACTTGGAATCGGTATGTTAGAGTACGATGGAAAATTAAGAATAACCACCGCCCCTGAAAGTGTTACAAAAGAAACCTTTAAAAAATGGCTTTTGTTAAAACCGGGTAAATTAAAAAAGAGCGATCTTGTAAAAGAGCTTTTAAAAGAATTTGGTGAATTCGAAGTAGATGATGAAGATATTTTAAGGGCACTTCCTCCAGGAGAGAGCGAAATAAAACTAAAATAATTTTTAATTTTTAAAATTCAAATCATAAGGCATATTAATTCTGAATTAAAAATAAAAAGTTAAATAAAAATTATAGAAGTTGGTTTTCATGAAAAATACAATTCAGAGAAGTTTTGAAATAAAAGATTACAGAATTCCAAAAACAGAGTTTGGAGATTTCTGGATGACTTTTGAAACTCGAGAAAAGTTAAAGACAAAAATTACATATGTTCCAGAAAATGGAGAAAAATTCACTGCCTTAGAAGTTAAGTCAGTTATAGAAGAAATTATTTCAAAAAGTAAATATTTCAAAGAAAATCTTCCAGAAAATATCAAAGTTGAAGTTTTGTTCAAAAATCTAAGCAATGACTACTACAACCCTACTGAAAATGAAATTCCAGATTTTGAATTTAAAGATATGGATGAAATTAGTGTTTTATTTTATTTTATAGTCGATTACTACATCTAAATTTTATTCATTTAATAACCATTTATTTTTTAGATTATCGTAAGTTCCATCTTCTTCCAATTCAGTTATTGCATTATTAATATCGCTTAATAATTCAGTGTTTTCTTTATTTACTGCAATTGAGATATTTTCGCCAAATGGGCATTCAAAAATGCTTGTTAAATTGTTATTTTCAGGATAAAGTACGTATTCAAAGTATATTTCATCAACAATCATTACATTGATTTTTTCTTGATCGAATGCCCGTTCCAGTTCGGTAGTTGTTCTATATTTATATAATATAAATTCATGGTTTTCCTTAAGTCTCATTGCACATCCATCTTGAACAGTTCCTTTTATAACTCCGACAGTGCAGTTGTCTACTGTTTCAATTCCAGTATTTTTATCAACAACTTGGATACTCGTTGTATTTATATAGGATTTTGAAAATACTACGAGTTCTTCTCGTTCAGGAGTTACTGTGATTAAAGATATTGCACAATCCACCCGATTTGTTTCTACAGCATGTAAAAGATTTGCAAATTCATAAATTCGAAATTCCGGTTCCATATTCATTTTTTCTGCAATTCCAGTGATATATTCGATTTCAAATCCACTGTGAATTCCTGCATCCATGTAGTTTATTGGGTAGCATTCAGGAGTTATTCCAACCACCAGTGTTTCTTTTTCCGCATTTTCGGAATTTGAAATGCATCCTGAAATTAAAATCATAAAAGCCGTTAAAATTAGGAGGATTTTAAATTTTAACATAATTTACCTCGAATTACATTTTAGATTTGTAAAATTAAATCAGTAAATCTAATATATATGTTTTAAGGTTATTTTGTTCCAGTAAAAGCGTAAATTTATAAAAAAACAGTTAAAAGAACTGAAAATACAGTTTTCTAAAAAAAATAAGTGTATTTAATAATTATTTAGTTATTTTATACCCATTAACTTTCTAAGAACCATTGATGTTCCCATTGAACATAATATATACCATCCAAGCCATCCGAGTATAGTGTCTGAAACTACACCAAAACCGCCGTGGTAGAATATTCCGCCGATCCAGTGCCAGATTCCAATAAATATGATTTTTGAAATGATCACTGGGAGTTGAACTATAGCTCCATCCCATGCTGGCATCATTGTGTGATAAATTCCACCAAAGTCATATACGTGTCTTAAATAAGCAAATATGATGATAATTGGAACCCATGTGTAAATCATAGGTTTAAAACTCATTTTCATCATTTCCATTTGCATGGTCATCATTTTTTGCTGTTCTTTTTGGAGTTCAGCCATTAATTCAGGATCTTTTGATGCTTTTTTCGCTTTTACCTGGAATTCCTGAAGTTCGTTTTTCAGTTCTGCCATCCTGTCCTGATTTACCAAGACTTTGGTCGCCAAATTAATAATAAACGATACTAAAAAAGCAGTTACGAATATAAAAATTGCAGGATCCATTGTTTGTACCATCGGTAAAAAAATCGCATCCAGTGCATTGTAAAATGCGGAATAAATAGATTCAAACATGTTTTTTCCCCTTTATCATAATATAAAATATTAAAACAATTAAAAAAGTTAAAATATATATAGATTATCTTAAAACTGAAATTAATTCTTCAACTGCGTTGTCAACGAGACCGTTTTTGTTTTTAACGATTTTTACAGTTGCACCAGTTAAAACACCGTAGCTCATTGCAGCAGCTCGGTTCATGAATTGGTGTTCTTCGATGCTTGCAGTTGTTTCGAGATCTCTTTTCCTTGACTCGTCACTTAATCTTCTCATTAAGATTTCGTCGCCGTCTGTTTCAACAACAATTACCATATCTGGATTTAATTCAGTTAAAACCCATGCAGGAAGTCCAGGTAAGTATCCTTTAGGTGTTTTTACCGTGCTGTGCGTATCTACTGCAACAGGGTATTCTTTCGCCATTTCAGCAATTTTTCTTCCAGCCATTTTTTGGATTCTTTTTTGGGTTTCAGGGTCTAATTTTCTCATCTGGTCCCTATCTGAAGCGAGTCCTTCTTCGTTTGCAACTTCAAACATTGCACTTCCAAAGTTAACCATTTTATAGTTTAAACCTTCTTCTGATAAGATATCCATTGCTTTTTGTGTCACAGTTGTACCGCCAACGCCAGGTACTCCAGTTACTACAACAACCTTGTTTTTCATTAAACCACCGTTTTACTGTTAAAATGAATAAAAATAAAAACACTTGAGTTATGCGCCCTATTTACTATCTAAATCTAAATATATATATGTTATCCAAAATTAAAAAAAATAAAAAAGTTAGTGTTGTTTTAAAACTTCCAATTCTTTTGATGCATCTACAAAATTAACTCTTTTTACTGCAAATTCTAATTCATCGTTTCTAAATGAAGGTGTTCCATAGAATAAAACATCTTTTCCAAGCACATTTGAAAGTGCATCTAAATTCATTTCTTTTAATTTATTTTTTGAAAGTTCTGTTACTTTTTCAACGTTATTTCCATATAATCTGCAGTTAATAACACCAGTTCCATCGTCAATTGTTAAATTTGAAACTAAAAGTTCGTTTGGCGCAACTTCTCCACAAACTTCACACATGTATTTGTTATCGACTAAATTCAATCTTTTTCTGCAGTTTGGACATAAACTAAGAATTACATCCTGTTTTCTGTAGTCTACAACAGTTCCACTAATTTCGGTGGAAATACCATCTTCAAGCTCTGCAATGTAATTTCTTGGAGATTTTATTGAAATTCCTTCGGGATTTACCTCGATTCTTCCAAATCTTCCTGTTGATAAATCCATGTATTCGCCACTTTCTTTAGCATACCCATGTATTAATTTTACAACGTCGCCTTCAGAAATTTCGATTTCTGCATCACTGTCCCAAAGAGCCATCCTGATGCTTCCAGTACTGTCTTCCAACACGATATTTCTAACTTTTCCAGTTCCACCATTGCTTCTCGAAAATTCATTTACGGGATAAGCATTTGTAACCATTCCAATAACCGTTACATCAGCATTATCAGAACTTCCGCTTAAAATATCCCCTATAGCAGTTATTTTCTCAACTATTTTTTCGCTTGCAGTTTCATCTTTTTTAAGGTCTGACATGTAGTTGTAAGTTAAATCTGCTCTTTTTTCGCCAGTATTGTCTGTGTAAGTTCTTAATTTACAGTTTGAAACGTTTAAATAATCTCCTTCTTTTAAATCGTTAAGAATATTTCTGTTTGCGCCCCAGAATGCAATTTTTACCATTCCAGTTCCATCGTTTAAGTACATATCCTGAACTTCTGCAGTTCTATCGCTAAATTGAACTTCTCTTGAGCCGGAGATGTTCGCAACATTTCCAGAGATTGTTACATATTCTCCATCAAAATCAGCAAGTTCAGAAATATTCATTTTTTCAACAGGTTTTTCTTCCTTAGCAGATTCTTCAACTATTCCAATATTGTCAACAGAAATTTCAAGTCCTGAATACCCCTGTTTTACATATCCACTTACTTCTGCAATATCTCCTTTTTTAACTTCAAAATCTGCAAGTTCATTCCAGAGTGTTCCCCTTATACTTCCAGTATCGTCTTTTAAAATCAATGATTTTAGCTGGCCTTTTGTTCCATCTTTTCTGCTAAATTCTTTTTTAGGGTATGCAGCAACAACTTCTGCATTAATAGTTCCAGATAAATTAGGCATTAATTCTGAAATTTTGTAATTCTCTTTTAAAATGGGGTATCTCGATTCATCGTATTTTTTAAGTTTGTCAATTGAAAGTTCTGAGCCGCTGTTTAATTCAACCTTGTCGTTCCACTTTCTACTAAATGCATTTTCAATTTTTACAACGTCGCCTTTTTTTAATCCTTCAATTAGATCAGTTTTGTCGTTCCAAAGCGTAAGTCGTGTAATTCCAGTATTATCTCCAATGGTAATTGATGCAAGTTTTCCAGTTGAACCATCTTTTCGATTAAAATCTTTAGCAGGCGAAATTTCAATAATTTTTCCGGTGACTTCAACATTTTTTTGCCCGTCAGCAATATCACTTATTGTAAAATCGTATTCCTCTTCATCACCATATGTTATTTCTATCCCGAGTTCCTGTGCAACTAGCATTACTGCACTTTCCTCACCAAGAAGTCCAGAATTCTCTTCAATTTTTTCTTTTACTTTTTTTTCTAGTTCTTCCTGACTGATTTTTGATAATATTTTTTGTTTTAATTTGTCGATATTCATAAACTACACCGGTGAATTTTTTAGAGTTGCCTAAACCTTACCTACATAAAAGCTATAATAATGTTGAACATCCATTTTTATATTTGTTTGTATATACTATATGACAAAAGTACTCAGAATATATAGTTAACGATTTAGAATACTTGGGAAATCATGAACATTAAAAGAATTGTATCTGACCTTAAAAAAGAAAGCTGGTATACAAAGTTAGATGCTGTAAACAGGTTAGGAAACATTACTTACGAAACACAGGATGATGCAGATTACGTAATTAAAAATCTACTTATTGAATTAGAATCTCCAAAAACTGTGATGCAAGCACGAACTCTTTGGGCCACAAACAACATTATAAAAGAGTATCCTCAATTGGCGTACAAAATAGTACCTCACCTATTAAGACTTTCGAATTGCGAAAACAATGCAATTAAAGAAATTTCAAATGAACTATTAAATAAACCATTAATTAAGTATGCAATTGCAAGATACAGCACATTGCTTTCAAAAAGTATACATTCGGAAGATTACTACGAAAAGTTAAGCGCCATCGTAAATATATGGAAAATGGCCCCTGTTAATCCCGAATTAATCGACAATTTACTCCCTGAACTTATTGAATCGATTACAGATAAAAACCATTTAAAATTAGGAATATTTTCATGGATATTAATGGAATCTGAAGATAATGAAACGATTGATGAAATTGTGGATTTAATAAATAAAGTTTACCTGCATCTTGATTTAAATGCACAATACCCCCCAAGCTATATTAAAAAATTGATAAACAGCTCCGATCATGTCATGAAATTTGTGGCGCTATCTTTAATCGAAAAAAACCCTGAAAATGTAAATAACGAAGTAATGGAAGATTTATTGAAATTATTTACATCTCCAAATACGGATAGATACGTAAAAGCTAAAATGTTTTACACAATAGGCATGCTTTCACAAACTAAACCCTATTTAAAAACTATACTTATACACGAAGTAAATAAAATAATTAACAACGAAAAAGACTGGCTTTTAATATTTACTGCATTGGTAGGATTTTACACCATTGGAGAAAAAATAACAAATTCGGATCTTTTAAATCATTCCAATTCACTAATTCGTGGAATTGCAATTCAATTAATAGATTCTAGGGCTTCTGAACAGATTCTATCCTGCTTCAATGACAACCACGTTACAACATACCTTTCGATTATCGATAGACTTATAATGCCCGATATTTCAAACGATGTAAAATTGAAATTCTTAAACGAACTCAGTAATCCGGATAATTATCCGTATGTAACAGAACATATTGATGAAAATTCTGCTGCGCGACTAAGAAACAGTGTTGGCGAAATCGTACATTCGTGGAATTCTGAGCATTGGATTTCTAAAATTAACCTGATGAATGACCTTGGAAATTTGGCCAAAAACAATTCCGAATATGTTGACAGTTCAATTGAACTTATAATAAAATCCATGGAAGACAATTATGGGATGGTTCGTGCACAAGGACTCTGGATTGTTAGGGCCATACTTTACAATAGTGAAGACCCATTTCATATTTTAGAAGCGTTGGACGGCCATTTGGAACCACTATTAAAAATAAACGATCCAAATATCTTTGTAAGGTTAAATTACGTGTTACTACTTAGAAGTTTCTCCGAATTTTTAAAGGGAATTGAAGGTTGTGAGGATAAACTTTCGGAACTTGCGGGTTATCTAATGTACATTTCATTGAACGACCCTACAAAAATTGTTTCCGAAGTTGCGAAATTAATATTAAAATACGATTTCGATACAGAACTGGATAAAAAGGATATTACATTGGATAATTTTAAAGATTACTTGGAAATATTCCCTTATTCATCAGTTGGAATCATAAAATACCTTTTAAAACAAAATCAACATGATGAAAAAGTTGTTTCGATGCTTGTTGACATTTGCAGGACGCATTACACTTTCGGTTGTGACATATTCTGTATTCTTTATGGAATAGATATTGACGTATCGTCCGAAGAACTTTATGGAAAATTAAACGATTATTTAATATATAGCTCAGAAGAAAGTCAAAATTCGATGAAACTGCTTATAAAAATGCATTTAACTGAAAATAACTGGAAAGTTAGAATGCTTGGAATATCAATACTTGACAAAATATCCGTATTAAATCTCCAGTTTGTTGACAATTTCATAACAGATCTTATCCATATTTCATTATTTGATAAAATATTTGAAATAAGGGAACGTGCTGGAATACTGCTTGAAAAAATCAATTATGGAAGTCCGAAAATTGATATGAAGATTTCGATAAATTATTTCTTCAAAAGTAACGAAGAACTGCTTGAAATCATAAAAAATGGTGATCCTGGAATCGACGAAGCATTCTATACACTTAGCGTCAGAGACAAAGAAATAGATAATATCGAAAAATTAATGACTGTAGTTTCGAAATTTAAAAATGACGAACATTGGTATAGAAGGGCATACGCTTACAAAATACTTGAAAATCTCCTTAAAAATCCAAGAGCTGACCACTATCACTACGAAATTATAAATTGGTGCCTTGAGTGCGCTGAAGACAAAAATCCAATGATCTCAAAAATATCAAAAGATATTTTAGAAAAACTTGGGCGTACAGTACAGCCATCAACCCAAACAAATGCGTACGATAGAATAAGGCGTATTGAAAACCTCCTTGAAAGTGGAGACTGGACTATAAAAGTAGAAGCACTCCAATCAGTTCGAGATTTTATCAATGAAGGTCATTACGGATATTTAGATATTGTAATGGAAAAGTTAGATGATCCGCACTGGAAGGTTAAAAATGCGGCTTTAGGAATTTTAGCAGATATTGATCCTGAACTAATAAAACCTGCGATTCCAAAAATTATCGGCCTTTTAAATGACGGAGACGAATCGGTTATTTTAAAAACTCTCCTTACATTGAAAAAATTCGGTCAAAAGGATCCCAAAATACTTGAAAAAGTCATGCCTACACTTGAAAAATTAGAAAATTACGGTACATGGAGCATAAAAGAAGAAATAATGAGATTAAAATTATCATACTATAACAAATTAAGACAAAAACACTAATTAATCTCTTTTTTATTGGTAATAACATGAACAAATTTATCGTTTTTGAAGGTATCGATGGCTGTGGAAAAACCACTCAGGCGAAACTCATTGCTGAAAAATTAAATGCGAAATTTACCTTTGAACCAACAGATGGAAAAATTGGAAAGTCGATCCGCGAAATATTATCTGGTTCAAAATGCCAAAAAGAAACACTTGCACTCCTTTTTGCCGCAGATCGGGTTGAACACGTTTCAAAAATTGAAGAAGATTTAAAAAAATCCCACGTGGTTTCTGACAGATATGTTTATTCTTCAATCGTTTACCAAATGTCTCAGGGAATTCCAAAAGACTTCATTTATACAATCAATGATTATGCAAAAACTCCGGACCTTGTAGTTTTGCTCGATGTTGATTTAAATGAAGCTTTGAAAAGAATGGAATCCCGGGAAAAAGAAATATTTGAAAAAATAGAAATTCAGAAAAAAATAAAAGAAGGATACTACAGCCTCATAAATTCAGAAAATGAAAAATTCATGCCAAAATATGGATTTATTATTATTGACACAACTTCAAAATCGATAACCCAAGTTTTTGATGAAATTTTAAACGCGATTATCGATAAAATTCCAGATATAATTCAATAAACTATATATTGTTCTTTTCAAATACATTATTTGTTATATTTCTACAGAATAATCTAATCTTTAAGGGTGCGTTATGGAATTAGGTTATATAACAATTATAATCGGTATGGGATTAATACTTCTCGAAGCATTTCTTCCAGGACTCAATTTTCCAGTGGCGGGTGTTGCCGTACTGATCTATGGTATATTCTTACTTTATGCGCCACAATGGGCGCTTCCTTCAGCAATACTTGCAGGATTGATCACTGCATACATTATGAAAAGATTTGTTTACAGAACCGGTTTGGATGTAAAAATCGGTGCTGAAAACTTAATCGGTGAACACGGGGACCTCGTTGACGAAATTGGTGAAAATAATTACGGTCACGTCATAATACATGGGGAGAGATGGCAGGCAAAATCTGAAATACCAATAAAAAAAGGTTCAAAAGTAGTTGTTACAGGAATTGAAGGAGTATCTTTACTCATTGAAGAATTATCCGAATAAACACAAAAATTAAAAATGATTTTTACTTAATACATTTGGAGGGAAATTTATGTCTTTTTGGCTTAATTTGTTATTTGGTATATTCATACTGGTTTTAATCATAAAATCAGTTATTATTGTAAACCAGTTTGAATTAGGGCTGGTATTCAGGCTTGGAAAAGTTAGGGGAAGATTAAATCCAGGAGTTAACTTCATAATTCCATTTATCGATGTACCGATAAAGGTCGATGTGAGAACCAAAGTAATCGATGTTCCACCACAAGAAATGATTACAAGAGATAACGCAGGAGTTAGAATCGATGCAGTTATCTACTACAGGGTAATGGATGTAAACAGGGCAATTTTAGAAGTTCAAAACTTCCAGTACGCAATTATAAACCTTGCACAGACTTCATTGAGAGCAATAATTGGTAGCCTTGAACTCGATGATGCGCTGAATAAAAGAGAATACATCAACTCACAGCTTTTAGAAACGCTCGATAGGGATACTGATGCATGGGGTGTAAAAGTTGAAAAGGTTGAATTAAGAGAAATTGAACCGCCAACTGACATTAAAAATGCAATGACCCAACAGATGAAAGCTGAAAGGTTAAAAAGAGCAGCTATTTTAGAAGCAGAAGGAGAAAAACAGAGTAAAATCTTAAAAGCTCAAGGTAGTGCAGAAAGTATGAAAATTGAAGCAGAAGGTCAGGCAAAAGCAATCCAGATTGTTGCAGAATCTGCTCAGACATACTTTAAAAATGAAGCCCAACTCTATAAGGCTCTTGATGTGACAACAAACACATTAAAAGATAACACCAAATTTGTAATTTCCGAAAACATTATGGATATTGCAAAAAAATTCATTAAACAATAATTCCTATTTTTTTAAATATTTCAAATCCATATTCTTTTTTAATTTTTATAAAAATTTAAAATTTTAACGTGGAAAAATTATGAATATAACAATTATTTCGGTTGGAAAAATAAAAGAAAAATATTTGAGCGATGCAATTAATGAATACTCGAAAAGAATTTCAAGGTATTCAAAAATCGATATTATTGAAGTTGCCGATGAAAAAACCCCTGAAAATCCAAGCGAAGTTGAAAAATCAAAAATACTTGAAAAGGAAGCTGAAAGAATCTTAAAATATTTGAAAAAAGACTCATTTTTAATAACTCTTGAAATTTTGGGAAAAGAACTAACTTCTGAGAGTCTTGCAAAAAAAATAAACGACCTTTCAATTTCTGGAAAAAGTGATATAACATTTATTATCGGCGGATCGTTAGGATTATCTAAAAATATCTCTGAAATTTCAGATTTTAAACTATCTTTTTCAAAAATGACGTTTCCTCACCAGTTAATGAGAGTAATTCTTTTAGAACAAGTATACCGAAGTTTTAGAATCATTAATGGTGAACCATACCACAAATAATACCTTTTTTCAAAATCATTTCGAAAGGTATATCAATTATATTAAATATTCAAATAATAAGATTTTTTGTATTAAAATCTTTAAAAAACCAAAATGGCATAAATAACCTTGATATATTTATGGTGACTGCTTTAAAATATTGCACGTAGTGATTTTAAACAGTAAAATTAATCGCTAATTAAAAATCTCGGAAGTAATAAAATATATATATGTATTCTACGGGATATACTAATTATTCTTCAAAGGAGGTTATTCTGTGAGTGCTATAGATACCATTAGGGAAATAAAGCATGCAGAAAATAATGCTGTGAATGCGATAGAAGAAGCTAAGAAAAAAGCAGCAGAAATAAAGCTTGCTGCAATAGAAGAAGGTAAAACTATTATTTCTGACGCTGAAACTACTGCAGAAGCATCTGCGAAAGAATTAGTTTCTAAATACGAAAAAGAAGCTAAAGAAAAAGCCGATGAAATAATGGCTAAAGAAGGCAAAGCAATTGCTGAAATGGCAAACATTGCTAAAGTCAAAATATTAAACATCAAATTGGAAGATGTAATAGAATTCTAATTTCCCGTTGTCAAAACTTGAAAGGTGGTTTTATTGAGACCCGCAAGAATGAACAAAATTAGAGCGGTCATCTTGGATGAAAAAGTGGATCCTGTCATTAGACAACTCCATGAAAGCGGGCTAGTGGAGTTATACGACTTATCTACGAAACTCGAAGACCCTGAATGGAATGCGCTTATGACGCCAGCTCCATCAGCCGAGTATGGTAGAAATGTTGCCTCATTGACAATTAAAGTAAGTAGAATATTAGACTTATTTTCAAACGTCAGTGTAGGAGAAAAAGCAGGTCTTTCAGGCGTACTTAACCCAAAAGTACCCGCAAAGAAGAAACTTTCATTTTCATCATCTGAAGAAATTATCTCCAATGTAGAAAACGTTCTCGAGAGCGTTGAAGGAGAAATCTCAGAACCCGCTAGTAAGCTGGCCGAACTTGAAAATAGAAAAACTATTCTTGAAATGTTAAAAGACAGTGTTAAATATTTATCTGGTTTTGATCTTGATTTGAAATTCCTCGGGGAAGGATCTTACACATATATTGTTTCTGGACTTGTTTCACAAGAAAATATGTCTGAATTAGAATCTTCATTAGAAGAAGCTACAGAAGGATACGTTGAAATTGTAAAAGGAAATCCAGTAAATAAAAGCGAAAAGGAACAAAAAATTCCAGTAATTGTCGCTACATTGAAACAATGTGCAGATGTTGTTAGCGCAGAACTTAGAAAGTCTGGTTTTGAAAGACTTGACATCGCTAATGTTGAAGGAACTCCATCAGAGATTTTCAATGATACTGAAAAAGAACTTTTAGGTATCGAAAACGAAACAAAAGCTATTTTAGAAAAATTGAACGCACTTTCCAAAAAATGGACTGAAGAAGTCTTAGTTTTGCATGAAGTTCTTGAAATTGAAAAAGAAAGAGCTGAAGCATACTCAATGACTGGTAAAACCGAAAGGACGCACCTCATTGAAGCTTGGACTCCTAAGAAACATGTTAAAAAGGTTCAGGAAATCATCGAAAGCGCTTCAGAAGGATACGCAGTTGTTGAAGTTTCAGAACCTGATGAACCAGTTGAAAAAATACCAGTTATGCTCGACAATGCAAAAGCTGTAAAACCATTCGAAATGCTTACAGAAATGTACGCACCGCCAAAATACAACGAAATCGACCCTACAATGATGATAATGCCTGGATTTTTAATATTCTACGGTATTATGCTTACTGATGCGGTTTATGGTTTATTGTTAACCTTGGCTGGTCTTGTACTCTGGAAAAGAATGGGTAAAGTGAGCAATGGTGCATACAACTTGGGATATATATTAACACTCTCAGGTCTTTCAACAGTATTCTTTGGAATATTAACAGGTGGCTACCTTGGTGACTTTATGTACCAGTTCCTTGGAATGGACATCTACACTACAGGATTTGCGCTTGTAAACCCGCTTGGTGAAAGCACATACATCAGTGCAGCAAAACCATTACTCAGTCTTGGTGGAATTGATGTAAACAATGGACCTATGGCAATCTTGTTATTCTCAATTGTAGCAGGTATTATTCACCTATTCATTGGATTAACAGTTGGTCTTAAGGAATCATTGTCAAAAGGATCAGTTTTAGATGCATTCTTGAATCAAGGTATGTGGATATTATTGATACTTGCAATAGTTGCTACAGTAGTAACCGGAAACATGATGATTGCAGGCGGTGCAGTAATCGCAGTAATCGCATTATGTATGATTAAAGGATTCATGAATGGTGGCATTCTCGATGCTTTACTCGGTGCAATGGATATTACAGGATTTTTAGGTAACGTTCTCTCTTACGCAAGGCTTTTAGCTTTATGTTTAGCTACAGGTGGTCTTGCAATGGCTGTAAACATTATGGCTAAATTATTGGGAGATGCAGTTCCAGTAATCGGTATTTTAATTGCAATAGTAATGCTCGTATTTGGTCACGCATTCAACTTTGTTATGAATGGTCTTGGTTCATTCATCCACTCATTGAGGCTACATTACGTAGAGTTCTTTGGCCAATACTATGAAGGTGGAGGAAAGAGATTCTCCCCATTCAAAGCTAAAAGAGAATACACTTCAAATTAATTAAAAAAATGAAAAATAATCTAATATGAATGATTCGAAACGAGGTGCTTATGATGGTATTTGAAAACCCATTATTACTCGGAGCTATAGGTGCTGGTTTAGCAGTAGGTATCGCTGGTCTCGGTTCAGGTATCGGTGCTGGTATCACAGGTGCTAGCGGTGCTGGTGTCGTTGCAGAAGACCCAAACAAATTCGGTACTGCAATTGTTTTCCAGGCATTACCACAAACCCAAGGTCTCTATGGTTTCCTTGTCGCAATCTTAATCTTATTCGTATTCAAAAGCGCTCCTGAATGGGCAATGCTCGCTGCAGGTATCGGTACAGGTTTAGCTGGTTTATCAGCAATCGGTCAAGGTATCGCTTCAGCTGCTGGTTTAGGTGCTGTTGCTGAAGATGATGGAATTTTCGGTAAAGCAATGGTTTTCTCCGTTCTTCCAGAAACTCAGGCAATTTACGGTTTATTAGTTGCAATCCTTCTTTTAGTTGGAGTATTTGCAAGCCCAGGAGTTACAACAATTGCTGCACTCGGTGCTGGTTTAGCTGTTGGTTTCGCTGGTCTTTCAGGTATCGGTCAAGGTATCACAGCTGCAGGTGCAATTGGAGCTACAGCTAGAGATCCTGATGCAATGGGTAAAGGTTTAGTTTTAGCAGTTATGCCGGAAACTTTCGCTATCTTCGGTTTATTGATAGCAATCTTGATCATGCTCGGTATCATGTTTTAATTAAAATAAACGAAACTCAGGGTTTCTAAATACTTTAAATCCAATTCCGAAGGTGTTACGATGGGAGCGGAAAAGATAACATCCAAAATCGTAGAAGATGCAAATAAAAATGCCGAAAAAATTTTGGCTGAAGCTCTTAATGAAAAAGAAGCAATATTAACTGAAGCTAAGGAAGAAGCTTCAAAAAAAGAGCAAGCAATAGCTAAAAAAGGAGAAAAAGATGCTGAAATGACTAAAAACAGAATTTTAGCTGAAGCAAGACTCTCCGCAAAGAAAAAATTGCTTGAAGAAAGAGAAAAAACTATCCAGTTGACTCTCGAAAAATTAGAGGAAGATTTAGTAAAATTACCTCAAAAAGAAGAATACAAAGACATTTTGTTGAAATTGATAATTTCCGGAGTTTACTCAGTAGGCGGCGGCGAATTAGAATTGTTACTCAACAAAAAAGACTTTGAAGTAATCGATGACTCAACACTTTGGGCTCTCGAAAAAGAAATGGAAGATAGACTCAAAAAAGTCACAGTATTGAAAAAAGGCGAAGCTAAATCTATTATTGGCGGTTGTATCATAAAAACTGCTGATAAAACAAAAGTATCTGACAACAGCCTCGAAGCAACATTTGAAAGGAATTTAGATTCAGTCAGAGCTAAAATCGCTGAAATGTTGTTCTAAGGTGATTTAGATGGTAGATGCTTTAACACAGTTAATGGAATCAGCAGGAATGCCTACTGATGTATTCATGACTTTATTTGTACTTGCAGGAATCGCTATATTCTTGGTTATTATGATCTTCCTGATAAGATACTTGTCAGAAACTGCTCCATTTGCTTACGTTAATGCAAGAGTAAGAAGTATGGAGTCTAGATTATTAAAAGACCACAAAATAAATGAATTAATCGAATCTGCAGGAACTACTGAGTTAATTGGATTCTTGGAAGATACCGACTACGGGCCATACTTATCCGAAGTTATGGGGCAAAGTGAAGACCCAGTCGTTGTTGAAAAGGCATTGGATATTCATTTAGCACACGTTTACCAAACACTTGCAAATATCTCTCCAGATGGAGCAAGAAAAATATTAAAATTGCTTGAAAAGAAATTTGATGTTAAAAACATTAAAACACTTCTCAGAGCAAAATATGTTGGTTTGGATGCTGAAGAAACTTTCAAATTATTGATCCCACTTGGAACAATTCCTGAAAGCAAATTAAGAGAATTAAGTGAAACTAAAGCAATTGAAGAAATTGTAAGTGCTTTAGAAGGAACTGGTTATTCAAGCGTACTTTCAGAAGGATTAACACAATACGAGCAAAATGGCAAATTAACTACCCTTGAGATGTCACTCGATAAATTAATCCTTGAAAACCTCTGGAAAAACGTGAGTGTTGATGGTACCGAAAAAGACTTGTTCAAAGAATTTATCGGAACAATGATCGACATTGAAAACTTGAAAATCATCCTTAAAGGAAAAGCTGATGGATTATCATCCGAAGCTATATCCAACTATACAACAAGCAAAGGATACGAACTTGCTTCTTGGAAGTTAAAAGAGCTCGCTGATGTAGAATCAATCGAAGGAGTTATCAGTTCACTTGAAGGCACAAAATATGCCCCAATGATGGCTGAAAACCTCGAAGAATTTGAAAAAACTAAATCAGTTTATGTATTTGAAAAAGCTCTTGACAGTTACTTGGTTAAAATGGGTAAAAAATTATCACTCAGACAGCCATTTGGAATAGGCCCGATAATTGGACTCATTACCTCGAAAGAACTTGAGATAAGAAATTTGAAAATTATCATTAAAGGTAAAATCGAAGGCCTGTCTGCAAGTGAAATCAGGGAGATACTGGTATCCTAAAAACGATTGTAAAGTGATATTATGAGAATCGGTGTAGTTGGAGATCCTGATGTAGTAGTTGGGTTCAGACTTGCTGGACTTACAGATGTCTACGAAGTTAAATCCCCTGAACAAGCTGCAAAGGCAATAGAAGAATTAAACAGCAACTCCGAAATAGGATTAATTATTACCACTGAGAGAATCGGTGAAGAAATAAGAGATACTATTTCAGGTGTAAAAAAAGTTGTTGTAGAAGTACCTGACAAAAACGGTCCTATTGTCAGAGAAAATGATCCTGTGAAAGTATTAGTAAGAAACGCTGTTGGTGTTGACATTAAGTAATTCTGAGGTGAAAATATGGTCGTCGGTAAAATTATCAAAATATCCGGTCCGGTTGTTGTTGCCGAAGGCATGAAAGGTTCCCAGATGTTTGAAGTGGTTAAAGTAGGAAACGAAGGTTTAACCGGGGAAATCATTCAGTTAACTGAGGACGAAGCAATCATTCAGGTTTATGAAGAAACCGCTGGTATCAAACCAGGAGAAGGAGTTACAGGAACTGGTGCTCCATTATCCGTAGAGCTCGGCCCTGGTATGTTAAAAGCAATGTACGATGGTATTCAAAGACCTTTAAACGAAATCGAAAATGCTACAGATTCAATTTACATCCCAAGAGGAGTAAGCGTTCCATCAATCTCAAGAGTAATTAAATGGGACTTTGAACCTACTGCAGCAGTTGGAGATGAAGTTATAACTGGGGACGTTATCGGTACAGTTCAAGAAACTGCATCAATCGTTCACAAAATCATGATTCCTTTCGGAGTTAGCGGTAAAATCAAAGAAATTAAATCAGGCAGCTTCACTGTTGAAGAAACAGTTGCAGTTGTTGAAACCGCTGATGGCGAAAAAGAAATACAAATGATGCAAAAATGGCCTGTAAGAAAGCCAAGACCATCAAAAGGAAAACAAGCTCCAGTAATTCCATTAATTACTGGCCAAAGAGTTGAAGATACATTCTTCGGACTTGCAAAAGGAGGTGCTTCAGCAATTCCAGGTCCATTCGGAAGTGGAAAAACTGTTACACAACACCAGCTTGCTAAATGGTCTGACGTGGATGTTGTGGTATACATCGGTTGTGGAGAAAGAGGTAACGAGATGACAGAAGTTATCGAAGAGTTCCCACACTTGGATGATATCAAAACAGGAAACAAATTAATGGACAGGACCGTATTAATTGCAAACACATCAAACATGCCGGTAGCTGCTAGGGAAGCTTCAGTATACACCGGAATTACAATTGCAGAATACTTCAGAGACCAAGGACTCGGTGTTCTCTTAACTGCTGACTCAACATCAAGATGGGCAGAAGCAATGAGAGAGATCTCAGGTAGACTCGAAGAAATGCCTGGGGAAGAAGGATACCCTGCATACCTTTCATCAAAACTTGCTCAGTTCTACGAAAGAGCAGGAAGAGTTGAATGTTTAGGTTCAGAAAACAAACAAGGATTCGTATGTATTGTAGGTGCAGTATCACCACCAGGTGGTGACTTCTCAGAACCAGTTACATCAAACACATTAAGAATTGTTAAGGTGTTCTGGGCATTGGATGCAAACCTTGCAAGAAGAAGACACTTCCCTGCAATCAACTGGTTAACAAGTTACTCACTCTATATTGACGACATCGCTGGCTGGTGGCAACAAAACACCGCAGCAGACTGGAGATCATTAAGAGATGAAGCAATGAGCTTACTCCAAAAAGAAGCTGAGCTCCAAGAAATTGTTCAACTTGTTGGTCCAGATGCACTTCCAGACAGAGAAAGAGTTATCTTAGAAATTGCAAGAATGTTAAGAGAAGACTTCTTACAGCAAGATGCATACCACGAAGTAGACAGCTACTGTTCACCAATAAAACAGTACCACATGTTGAAAATCATCATGACGTTCTACAAGAAAGGTTTAGATGCAGTTGCTAAAGGTGCTGACCCAGCAGGTATTTCAGCTGTTACTGTAAAAGGAGACATTGCAAGAATGAAATACTTAGTTGAAGAAGAATTTGTAAACACGAAAGTACCTGAAATCATTAACAAAATGGAATCCGAATTAGGTGCTTTAATCAAATAACCTAATTTAATTTTAAACTGTAAGGAGGGTTATCATGGACGCTATGCAAAAAACCATAGAATACACATCCGTCTCCAGAATTGCTGGTCCTTTAATGGTTATTGATGGAATCGAAGGAATTGCTTACGGTGAAATTGTAGATATTACAACTCCAAACGGAGACAAAAGAACCGGGCAAGTTCTAGAAGCTAGAGAAGAAATTGCTGTTGTTCAGGTATTTGAAGGAACTTCAGAATTAAACACCAGTGAAACAAAAGTAAGATTTACAGGAGACACTGCAAAAATCGGTGTATCATACGATATGCTCGGTAGAATCTTCAACGGTGCAGGAAAACCACTCGATGGCGGACCAGAAATCATCGCTGAGAAAAAATTAGATATCAACGGTTACCCATTGAACCCAGTTTCAAGAAACCCGCCAAACGCGTTTGTTCAAACTGGTATTTCAACAATCGATGGTACAAACACACTCGTTAGGGGTCAAAAAATCCCGATCTTCTCAGGATCCGGTTTACCACACAACAAGCTTGCTACACAAATTGCAAGACAAGCTAAGGTAAGAGGAGAAGGTGAACAGTTTGCGGTAGTATTTGCTGCAATGGGTATCACTGGTGAAGAATCAAACTACTTCATGGATGAATTTAAGAAAACCGGTGCTTTGGAAAAAGCGGTTGTTTTCATTAACTTAGCAGACGACCCTGCAATTGAAAGAATTCTTACACCAAGAATTGCACTCACAACTGCAGAGTACCTTGCATACGAAAAAGGAATGCACGTGCTTGTTATCTTAACTGACCTTACAAACTACTGTGAGGCATTAAGGGAAATTGCAGCTGCAAGAAACGAGGTACCTGGAAGAAGAGGTTACCCTGGTTACATGTACACTGACTTAGCTTGCCTCTACGAAAGAGCAGGAAGAGTTAAAGGTAGAGAAGGAACAGTAACACAGATTCCAATTCTTACAATGCCTGATGACGATATTACACACCCAATCCCGGACCTTACAGGTTACATTACCGAAGGACAGATTGTGCTTTCAAGAGAATTAAACAGGAAAGGTATCTACCCACCAGTTGACATCTTGCCATCACTTTCAAGGCTTGCAGGTAACGGCCAAGGTGAAGGAAAAACAAGAGACGACCACTCAAAAGTTATCAGCCAAGCATACGCTGCATACGCTGAAGGTAGAGGTTTAAGAGACCTTGTAGCGGTTGTTGGGGAAGAAGCACTAACCGAAAGAGACAGATCATTCTTAAAATTCGCTGATGCTTTCGAAAACAGCATTGTTACTCAAGGAGTAGATGAAGACAGAAGCATTGAAGAAACACTTGATTATGTCTGGGATTTATTAACAATCTTACCTAGAGAAGAACTCAAGAGAGTTTCCGACGAATTAATTGAAAAATACTTACCTAAAAAATAATTCAGAAGCTGAATTATTCCCATTTTATTAATCTAGGGGGATAGCAATGGCAGACGTAAACCCTACAAGAATGGAACTTCTAAAGTTGAAAGGAAAAATTAAACTTGCAGAAAAAGGACACAAACTCTTGAAACAAAAAAGAGACGCCCTTATGATGGAGTTTTTTGAAATCCTTGATCAAGCTTCTGGAATAAGAGATAAAGTAAATGATGCTCTTTCACAAGCATACAAAGACTTGATAATGGCTCAGGCAGTAATGGGTACTTTATCAGTTAAAGAAGCTTCATTTGCAGCTAAAAATGATAACATCGACTTAGATGTGGATATGAGAAACATCATGGGTATCGATGTTCCAGTATTTGAAATTTCAAACGTAAAAAGAGATATTTCAAATAGAGGTTACAGCCCTTACGGAGTTTCCTCAAAATTGGATGAAGCTGCAAAGAACTTCGAAGAAGCTTTAGAACTTATTACAGAACTTGCAGAAATCGAAACTTCGATAAAATTACTCGCTCAGGAAATTATCACAACCAAAAGAAGAGTTAACGCTCTTGAATACGTTGTAATTCCAAAAATGAACGCAACCAAAAAATACATCGCTATGAGACTTGAAGAGATGGAGAGGGAGAACTTCTTCAGATTGAAAATCATTAAAGCGAGAATGGATGCTAAAGAAGCTGAAGAAGCATAATTCAACATCGCTGGTGGTTTTATGTTCAGAATTACTGGAAAAATTAAGGAAATTGAAGAAAAAATTGAAAGCAAAAAACAGGGCGAAACCAAACTAGAAATAGTTGGTCAGAAAGTCCCAGTTTTTGCAGCAGAAACTGTTGAAATTAAAGCAGGCGAAATTAAACCGATAAACATTTCGAAAATTTGCTTGCCTAAAAAAACAGTTTTGATGCCTTCTGCATACATTCAGCACAAATTAGGTAACATGGTATCCTTAGGAGAAGAAACCCCTGTTCCTTTCGAACATGAAAGATGTCTCGAATACGCAATCTTTGTTGCAGTAAAAGAAGGAACTATTAAAGAAGGAGAACTCATTGGAACCATTGTAGTACTTCATGCTGAATAATTAAATACCATCAATACTAACTTTTTTTAACTTTTCAATAAAATTTACGTGAAACAATGGATAAAGAAATTTATAAATTTCTGCACAATTTAAAATCCAATTTTAAAAGAAAAACCTTAAACGAACTTTTAAAAGAAGATAAACCATATTTAATAGTAAACGGACAAAGACATAGAATTAAGAAAAAGGAACTCGAGTTCATAAAAGAAAGTATATCTGGAGATATAAGACTTCCAATAATATTGGAAGTTGATTCAAGTTATGACTCTGGAACTGTAAAAATAGAAGGAATTGAAGAAGTAAAATTGATATCAAAAATTTTAGGAAAAAAGGTCAGTCTTTTTAGTGAAGAAAATATTCTTTATATCTACAAACCTGAATTAAGGGAAGTTAGAAGAAAATTACCGACAACGACACAGTACTTATTTAGAATAGGCCTTAACTAGTGATAATATGCTAAAAAAGAAAAAATATTATGGAAGAGACCCATTAAAGAAGCTTATGAATGATCCGGAAAAAAGCGAAAAAATTTATAAGATACTCTTCCTAGTAAATATATGGGTTTGGTTCTCAATGTTTATTGGTGCAGTTATCTTTGTAATATGGGCCTACAAATTCCTATCAGCGTAATTCAGGTGGTTTTATGAACGAATATGTATTATACTTCACCATGATTTCATTAGTGTTTGGTGCGTTTTCTGCGTTAAAATTAGCATTTAGAAAAGAAACTTCAAACGTACTTATTGGAGAAGGCCTAATGGCTGTAATAATTGCTACGTTTTTAGTAATATTGGCAGAAATATACTCGATTGCATATGTAGAAACCGTAGCACTATTACTCTTGGTATGCGGCCCAATTGGAACAATTGCATTTTCAAAATTTATGAAAAAAGGAAATCCTGCAGATTTATAACCAAATAAAAAAGAATTTATTTTTAAGTTTAATTTATTTTTTGAGCCAGTTTATACTGTTGCTTATTCCATCTTTGAATGAATCAGTGCTGCTTTTTTTAGGCTCTGAATTTTTCTGAACTTCAGTATTTTCTTCAGGCCCACTTTCTGAAGCTGAAATACTGTGTTCTCTTTCTCGTTTTTTCTGTTCTAATTTTTCTTTATCAAGCTCAAAGTCCTCTTCTACTCGAATTACATGGTCAGCAATATTTTGAATTGCAGTACTGAATCCTGGTTCAGCACCAACAACGATGATCTGTTTTCCACGTTCTTTGGCTTTTCTGATTGCAGGTAAAAAATCCGCATCCCTTGTCATGTAAACAAGTGTATCTAGATTTTTATTGAATATCAATTCGGTTCCGTCAACTGCCATCTCAACATCAACGTCTCCTGCAGAGATTCTTGGCTCAAATCCCTGATTTGCAATGGCTTCAATTAATTTATCTGATGCGTATTGGTTTAAATAAACTCTACCAACAACAATATCGCCAAACTGCTCTAACGCATCCCTTACTTTATCCAGATCAACATTGAATTCTTTTCTTAACATGTTTGGTCCATCAATAAGTAAAGCCATCTTATTAGTCCCTTTTTTGCTGGTTTTTACGTAAAATTTCTTTAAATTGCCCAGTTTTTTCCACATCTATCTCACGACCAAAAATTAACAAAATTAAAAATTAAGTAAATAACTTATTCGCATCTAAACTATTTAAATCTAGAACTTTTTAGCATATTTTTCTTTAAATTCATCTAGATTTTTAGCAGTATTATCCAAAGTAAGTGGGGTTACTGATACATTTCGTTTATTTCGAACTGCATATACATCAGTACCATCTTCTTCATCCATTACAGGATATCCATCGAGCCAGTAATAACTCCTACTTCTTGGATCGATTCTTTCTTCAACATGCATTGAATACATACGTTTAGCAAGTTTTGTAATTTCTACAGGCGTATTTTCTGTAGCATTATCTGGAACATTTATATTTACCACATCACAGGGAAATTCATCGCCTAAAAACTTTTTAAATACATTTTTGACAATTCTGGCAGTAGTCAAAAATTCAATCGGGCTTTCGCCTTCTTTAAATTTTAAATGATCCATTGTAACCTGAAGCGAACATGCAAGTGCCTTTGCACCATGATGTGCACCCTCAAATGCAGCACCAAGTGTTCCTGAAGTTGTAATTTCGGTTCCAAGATTTTCACCGATATTTATTCCAGAAATTACGTAATCGGGAACTTTCTTTAAAACCTGATGTATTCCTAAAACAACACAGTCGGTTGGAGTTCCCGATACTGCGTAGCCTTCAGAACAGTCGGCAAGTTTTGTTTTAGTAATCCTGAGTGGCTCAAACAAACTTATTGCTCTTCCGATACCACTCTGCTGATTAGTGGGTGCTACAACAGTAACATTTGCATCGAATTCTTCACCTATTACATTTTTAAGTGCTAAAAGACCATTTGAATAAATCCCATCATCATTTACAAGCAATATTTCCATCGTCATAAAAAATCACCATTATATTGATATTATTGTCTCACAAATATTTATACAACTGCATATCAGGACTAAATAATCAATCAATTGAGTTTTGGAGGCCCATATGCTCACAAAAAACATATATACCATTATTACATGTTTATTCTTTGTGCATTTAGCACGCCTATCTATAATTTGTGGGTTAAAAGGTGTATGTATTCATACCCCTTTTATTTTATTTAATTAAATGTTAAATATTCGACTTTTTTGAATTCAGTACATCTAATTTAAAACTAAGGTTTTCATATATTACTATATTAAATTATACTATTTTTAAAATTGTGTTTTCGGATTCAAAATTAAAGTTAATTTTTTAAGATTAACGTAAAAAGTATATATACTAGCCGATTTCATATTATTATTAAAGTTAATTTGATAAGTGAGTTTTGGTGGATTTATGAAAAAAAGAAATATTACCGAATTTCAAATACTTTCAGAAGTTGTTAGGAGACAGCCGCATATAAAACAGAAAGAAATTGCAGACATATTGGGCATAACTGTTCAAGGGGTTTCAGAACATATGCGAAATCTCATAAAAGACGAACACATCAGAAATAAGGGAAGAGGGGAATATTTAATAACTGAGAAAGGAATGGCTTTCCTAAAAACATGGATTTCTGATTTTAAAAATTATTTAAACGATGTAAATCAAAATTTATACCGTTATAAAGACGTATGGCCAGCAATTGCTTCTGAAAATATAGCTCCGGGAGACACTGTTGGAGTATATATGAAAAAGGGAGTAATTTATGTTTCAAAAAATATCGAATCCGACGCAACTGCAAAGGTATTTTTAGGAGGAAATTCTGGAGACGACGTTGCGATACATGAAATTCATGGGCATATCGAAGTTCATAACGGAAAAGTTATCGTGTTAAAAATTCCTTCTGAAGTTATGGGCGGATCTAGAAATGTCGACTATGAAATTGTAAGAAATACACTTGAAGAACATCCTGATGCAGTAATTGCAACTGCAGGAACTGTTGGAACGGTTATAGTAAATAAACTTGAAATTCATCCAGATATTAGATTTGCAGTATCTGAAGGAATCGTTTCTGCATGCAATAGGGGTTGCGATGTTATTGCGATAATTACGGGTAAAATGGCGGAAAAAATAATAAAAACGATTGATAAAAATAAAATAAGCTACACTCTTTTAAATGCATCAAAAATGACTGATTCAGATGAAAATCCCATGTTTTTATAAATTTTTATAATTTTTAAAAAAAGAAAAAGAGTTTAGTATCCTAATTTTTGGAGTAATGGTTCTGGAGAAATGAAATTTACATCTAAAGCTACATCTTTTGGTTCCATTCCCATTGCAAGACCTAAAAGTTGTGATAAGTGTACAACAGGGAATCCGTATTCTTTACCTAATTTTTCTTTGATTTCGATTTGTCCCCGGTCGAATTGTAACTGGCAGAATGGACATACGTTAACTGTAGCATCAGCGCCTACTGCCAACATGTTTTCGATTTTTTCCTGAGTCATACTTAATGCAAGGTCCAATTCTTTAGCCCTTACACCACCACCTGCACCACAGCACATCATTTTGTCTTTGTATGCTACTGATTTAGCACCTGTTGCTTCAACGAGTTCGTCAAGCATTGTTGGGTTTTCAGCACCACCAAGTCCTTTTGCTGAGGTTGGTTTTAAAAAGTGGCATCCGTAGTGAACTCCGATGTTTACACTTAATGGTTTTACAACATTTTCTCTGATTTTGTCTACACCGAGGTCGTTGTAGATTAATTCAGCGAAGTGTCTTACTTTAACAGTTCCTTTGTACTCTTTTCCAACTTCTTTGAGCTGTTCGTTTACCATTGCTAAAGCTTCTTTGTTTTCGTGTAACATGTGTGCAGCTTCGTATAATGAACCGTAGCATCCATTACATACTGTAACAATGTCTGTTCCCATTTCTTCAGCAATTACTAAGTTTCTTGCAGCTAATGTTAACCAGGTCTTTTGGTCGAATGAACCAAATACCCCCGGAGCTGGACAGCAGGATGCACCAGGCATGTCAACTAATTCCACACCTAATTTTTCCATTACTGTTCTTGTAGCTGATTCAACACCAGCGTACCTGTTTGGCATGATACATCCAAGGAAAAACGCGTATTTCATCAATATCACCATCTTAAATTATGAAATTCGTAAATTATTGTTTTAAACCCATTGTTTTCCAGTCAAATCCGATTAATTCATCGAATTTTAAGTTTTTAGCAATTGTTCTGATTTCATCCATGTCTTTTTGGCTGAATTGTGCAATTGGTGCTTTTTCAGCGAGACCGATTGATTTTCTTAATTTTGCTGTATCTTCGTTTGCAGGTACTGCGTGACCAGCTTTTAAAACATATACTGCTGTCATTTTGTGGGGGGTTGCCATGTTTCCTTTTTTAGCTGCTAAGTTTCTGATTGTTTTAATAATCTCAGTTACTTTAACATCTCTTGGGCATCGTTCATAGCAAGTGTAGCAGGTTGTACATTTCCAGATATCGTCACTGTCTAAAACACTGTCTATACCGAGTAATGCCTGTCTTATTACTTTTCTTGTTCTGTATGCAGTTCTTCTACCACTTGGGCAGCTTCCTGTACAGGTACCGCACTGGTAGCATGATTTTAATGAAGCTACTTCTTTTTCTCCAGGAACCGGAGTTCCAGCTTCAATGATTTCGTTCACAAAACCTTTGTTCAACTCTTCAGCTTTCATCATCCTTAACACCTCTAGGATACTTTGGTTTATATATAATATATTTATTGGTAATCGATATCATATATTATACTCTAGTATAATACATTAGTATTTTTAATAGGAATTCGAATATTATTTAAGACGGTGGTATTTTGATTGAGGAAATAGTCAAAGAATCAGAAAAAGGAATTTTAATTGATATCGAAGTTACTACAAACGCTAAAAAAAATGAAATTGGAAAAATTAACGAATGGCGTAAAAGAATAGAAATAAGAATTAGAGAACAACCAATCGAGGGCAAGGCAAACAAGGCAATTGTAAAATTTTTGAAGGGAATCTTTAAAAGTGAAATATTTATAAATTCTGGAACAACGTCATCACAAAAAACAGTACTTATACCAGATAAAACAAAAGAAGATGTTGTAAAAATTTTAAAAAAGGAAATTAAATCAATTTAATCTTATCAAATTAAAGTGATAGTATGGAAAATGACATTAACTATACTCTTGCAGCTTATAGAATCTGCACCCCTGAAGAAACTTTTGAAAAAATAGAACCGATAATAAAGGAAATCGGTGTTACAAGAACTGCGAGAATTGATGGACTTGATAGAATTGGAATTCCTGTTTTTTCATCGATTAGACCTTCTGCAAAAGAGGGTGCAATCAGCGTATATGCTGGAAAAGGTGCTACTGAAATTCAAGCAAAAGTTTCATCCACGATGGAAGCAATTGAGAGGTATTCTGCGGAATTTGACGAAAAATCAAAACTCGAAATTACAAAAGCACCAGAAAACCCCGTAAACTTGGATGATTTAATTTTACCGGATGGAAAAAGTGCAGAATATATAGATACTGATGGAATTGAATGGGTATATGGGAAAGATATTATCAGCGGAAAAACCTTTGAAGTTCCAATAAACAGTGCTGTTCACCCGCATGACGGAAAAAAATTATTTAGAAGTAATACCAATGGTCTTGCATCTGGAAACTCTGAAGAAGAAGCAGTTTTTCACGGAATGCTTGAGGTAATCGAAAGGGATGCATGGAGTATCTCAGAACTTTCAAAAAACACGTATAAAAAGTTAAATGTTGAAAATGCGAAAAATCCATTAATTTTTGAACTCCTTGAAAAATTTAAAAAAGCGAAAGTAAACATCATCTTAAAAGATTTGACAAGCGAAGTTGGAATTCCAACAATTGCGGCAATTTCAGACGATGATGTGTTAAAAGACCCTGCACTTTTATGTATGGGCGTTGGATGCCATTTACACCCGGAAATTGCAGTTTTGAGAGCATTAACCGAAGTTGCACAGAGCAGAGCAACACAAATCCACGGGGCACGGGAAGATACAAATCGGGGAGATGTCGTAAGAAGAATAAGTTATGACAGGCTGAAAAGAGCACATAAAAAGTGGTATAGTTTTAAAAATGAGATAAACATTGAAGATATGCCGAATGAAGCAAAATTAAATCTTAAAAAAGACATTGAAACAGTTAAAAGTACACTAAAACAGCACGGTTTTGATAAAATCATAACTGTTAAATTAAATAAAACTGAAATCGATGTTTCAAGAGTTATTATTCCGAAAATGGAAATGTACAGCGTTGATAGAGATAGAATTTCACTCTGGATTAAAGATAGGATTAGAAGAAACCTTGAAAGTAATTTAAATTTAATTTAACCATTTTTACCAATTTTTGAAATTTGGGGAAATTATGAGAAATTTCAAAAAACCGGATGTTTTGATTAGTAAATGCATCGAACACGGGCGATGTAGATACGATGGGCAAATGATTTCAAGCGATTTTGTTAAAAGTACTAAAAAATATTTTAACTACGTTTCAGTATGCCCTGAAGTTGAAATAGGACTTTCAATTCCAAGAAATTCATTAAAAATTGTTTTTGAAAATGGAAAATTTGAATTCATTCAAAATATTACGAATAATAAGTATACTTCAAAAATTACGCAATTTTCGTCTGATTTTTTAGATTCTATTGAAAATATAGATGGTGCAATATTAAAACATAAATCTCCATCCTGTGGAATAAAAAACGTTAAAGTTTATACTACAAAAGGAAACCCGACAATCCAAAAAACAGAGGGTTTTTTTGCAAGAGAAGTTTTAAATCGATATCCACATATTACAATTGAAGAAGATTCACGTCTTAGAAATAAAAGAATAAAGGACCATTTTTTAACCAAATTGTATACCCTAAAAGATTTTAAGGAAGTTAAAGAGTCAGAATCTATAAAAGAACTGGTGGAGTTCCATACAAACAATAAATTCTTATTTATGGCATACAATCAAAAACAAAACGACTTCCTTGGAAATACTGTTGGAAATCATAACAAAAATTTTGATAAAATTATAAAAATTTACGAAAAACATCTTGAATTACTATTAAAACGGCCTTCATCGATTGGATCAAATATTAATGTTCTCATGCATATTTTTGGATACTTATCCAATAAACTTTCAAAAGATGAAAAAGCGCTGTTCATCGATTCACTTCAAAGATACCATAATGAACTGGACTGTCTTTGTGTACCAATAATTCTTTTAAAATCATGGGTTATTAGATTTAATGTTGATTATTTAAAAAAACAGACATATTTCGAACCGTTCCCTAGTGAACTTGCAGATAATTCTGAAATTTTTAAAAGAGACTACTGGAAAGGTTAAACCATTTTAAAATAAACTAGGTGGACTGAGCGGGATTTGAACCCGCGGCTTCCGCATAGCCAATGCGGCACTCTCCCAGTCTGAGCTATCAGCCCAATCCAGCTTAATTTTTGACTGTTTTTAGTATATAAATATTCCTATTCGAAATCCTTTTAAAAAATTATAAAACTTTCAAAAAAAATAAATTTATACTGTCTTTTTGAAAAATAATTCAAAGGTAGTTTTATGGAAAATTTAGAGAATTATTTTGACGTTGTTATCATTGGAGCAGGTCCTGCAGGCCTTTTTGCAGCGTACGAATTATCGAAATATAATGCATTAAAGATTTTAGTAATTGATAAGGGAAAAGATGTTTTAGATAGATATTGTGCTGCAGATAAACTTAAAAAATGCATAAAATGCGAACCGTGTCAAATTTTGCATGGTGTTGGCGGTGCAGGCGGATTAAGTGATGGAACACTGAATTTAAGGCCGGATATTGGCGGAAATTTATTTGAAATAACCAATAATGAAAATTATGCATGGCAACTTATTTTTGAAGTCGATAAAATCTTTTTAGATCATGGTGGCCCTAAAAAGCTTTCGAAAGGATCTTCTGAAAATATAAAATCCCTTCAAAGGTGTTCTGCACAAAATGGAGTTAGATTTATCCCAATTATTCAAAGACATATCGGTTCAGACCATACAAAACAGCTGATTAATAATATCAAAAATACCCTTCAAAATCGAGGGATTTCTTTTTTATTAAATACTGAAGTTTTGGAATTTAAAAAAAATAAAGTATTTGTAAATAATTCTGGAAAAGAAGAACAGATTGAAACCAAATACATAATCGTTGCTCCAGGAAGGGGGAATGCAGGCTGGTTTTTAAAAATTTCTGAAAAAATCGGTTTAAAAGCAAATCACGGGCCAATCGATGTTGGAGTAAGGGTCGAAGTTCCAGCAATAATCATGGAATCGATTACCGAAATAAATCACGACCCCAAATTTCATATTTACACGAATACATATGATGATTTTGTAAGAACGTTCTGTACAAACCCGTACGGCTTTGTAGTTGAAGAAAATTATGGAGATACAATTGGAGTAAATGGACACTCGATGGTTGACAAAAAAAGTGAAAACACGAACTTTTCATTTTTAACCAGAATCGAACTTACCGAGCCAGTTGAAAACACAACAAGTTATGGAAAAAGTATCGCAGAACTTACAACAACCCTCGGTGGTGGAAAACCAATTTTACAGCGATTGGGTGACTTAAAACGTGGAAGGCGCAGCACCTGGGGGAGACTTGAAAAAAGCAGTTTTGATCCTACATTGAAACAGATTACTCCCGGAGACATCGCAATGGCACTACCGCACCGAATTGTTACAAATATAATCGAAGGACTTGAAAAACTCGATAAAGTAATTCCCGGAGTTTCTGATGACCATACATTATTATATGCGCCGGAAATTAAGTACTATGCAATGAAAACAAAAGTAAATAGTGATTTGGAAACTAGTGTTTCCGATATTTTTGCTGCTGGAGATGGTGCAGGCCTTTCGAGAGATATTACGAATGCCTGTGCAACAGGAATACTTGCAGCTCGCGGAATTCTTAAAAAAGAAGGATTTAAAGATATATTTAAAGACGAATCCACCAATTGGCAGGAAAAAATAGAAACTATGGAATAATGGGATGATTATGCTAAAAGTTTACAACACACTAACAAGAAAAGAAGAAGAATTCAAACCACTAAATGAAAATGAGGTAAAAATGTACGTTTGTGGTCCAACGGTCTACGATCATACCCATTTGGGGCATGGGCGAACATATGTTTCATTTGATATCATTCGAAGGTACCTCGAACATATCGGATATACAGTAAATCTCGTCATAAATTTTACAGATATTGATGATAAAATTATCAAAAGATCACAGGAAAAAGGAAAAAATCCAAAAGAACTTTCAGAAACTTTTGTAAATGTATTTTTAAACGATATGGCAACATTAAAAGTAAAACCTGCAGATATCTACCCAAAAGTTACTGAACACATCCCTGAAATCATAGCTTTTATTGAAAAATTGATTGAAAAAGGTTTTGCATACAAAACTGAAAATGGCGTTTATTTCGAAGTTAAAAAATTCGAAAATTATGGAAAATTAAGCAATATTAATTTGGAAGATTTGATTTCGGGGGCTAGAATCGAACCTTCGGACGAAAAGAAAAACCCTGAAGACTTTGCACTCTGGAAAACTGCAAAACCGGGAGAACCTAAATGGGAAAGTCCATTTGGAGAAGGGAGGCCAGGATGGCATATTGAATGTTCTGCAATGAGTTCAAAATATCTTGGAGAACAGTTTGACATACACGGCGGCGGACGGGATTTATCGTTCCCACACCACGAAAATGAAATTGCACAGAGTGTTGCATATTCTGGAAAAGATTGGGTTAACTACTGGTTGCATACCGGATTTGTAATGGTTAATGGAGAAAAAATGAGCAAATCATTAGGAAACTTTATAACTATCGAGGATATTTCAAAAGAGTACGATCCCGAAATTTTAAGGTTTTTCTTTATTCAAAGGCACTATAGAAGCCCAATTGATTATACTGCTGAATCGATGAGTCATGTTAAAAATAATCTTGAAAAAATATACAATGTGATTGAAAACATAAGAATTTCGCTTGAAAAATCTGAAAAGTCTGGAATATGGAACGAAAATGAATTTTTACTCTACGATATTTTAAAAAATTCGAAACATAATTTTTATGAAGCAATGAATTCAGATTTTAACACTGTTGAAGCATTAAAATCAGTATTTGAAGTTTCTAATGGAGTTAATAAATATTTAAGTTTGGTAAAAACCCCAAGTGAAGGTTTACTTCTGAAAGCATTCGATTTCTTTAAAATTGTTGGGGAAATATTTGGATTATTTGAAAATTACTTTAAAGAATCCTCAGAATCAAATGATGAAGGATTTGTTAAATTTTTAATTGAACTGCGGTCAGATTTAAGGTTGCAAAAAAATTACGAAATGTCTGATAAAATAAGGGATGGATTAAAGGAATTGGGCTACCAAATCGAGGATAATCCAAAAGAAGGTACAGTATTTAAAAAAATAAACATTTAATATTATAATCCTTATTTTGAATTTTAATTAATTTTGAGTGGTATTTTTGCAAGAACATTTCTATAAAACTCTTAAATCTTTTTCAAAAGTTGAACTGGTTTTTAAAGGCTCTCTCTTTATCGGATATGGAAAACCAGTAAAAAGCGAAATTGAAGCAAAAGAGTTTATAAATGAAATTAAATCCATTCACAGCGATGCAACACATAACGTTTCTGCATATCGCATAGATACTGAATATAACTTTGCAATGAAATACGATGATGATGGTGAACCGCAAGGGAGTGCCGGAAAACCAATCTACAAAGTTATAGAACTAAAAAATCTTCAAAATACAGTTATTGTTATTACAAGATATTTTGGAGGAGTTAAATTGGGATACGGTGGACTTGTGAACGCATACAGCGATACTGCAACCGAAGTTGTAAATTCAAGCGGAATTTTGGAGGTTTTCGAAAAAGTTCATGTTTTAGCCGAATTTGACTACTCGGAAATACAGAAAGTTAAACAAATTATTGAAAATTTCGGAAAAATTGTCGATGAAAACTATTTTGATGTTGTAAAATTTAAAATAGAAGTTAAAAAAGGACTTGAAGATGAATTAATTAAAAAGCTGGTCAATTTAACAAAAAATAAAATAAAAATTGGTAATTTATAATTGATTTGACATAATTTTAGTCAGGGGATTTTTATGAAAAAACTTATCACAATTTTCACAATTTTAATGTCGATAATTCCGGCATTTGCATTTGATTTGGAAAATAGCACGGAATTTGAAAGTTACGTTAGTATCACAGCTCCTGCAGTTTCGATAACTGATGAAGGCTATGTTGGAGCAGCTGTTGATATCGACGTAAAAGTTTCTACTGGTGAAGGCCATGCGTATATGGACACTTTACCACTTACGGACATTGATATGCAAGGGTCAGCTAGAATTGCATCAAAAGTGGCATTTGACACCTGTGGAAAAGATAGTGATGATTACGATGTTTATTATATCATCAGATCAGACGTTCCAACAGTAGGTGGGCCTTCTGCAGGTGCAGTTTTAACTGTTGCAACGATTGCTGCAATAAATAACTGGACATTGAATAAAAACGTCATGATGACTGGGATGATAGGTCCAGATGGAACAATCGGACCTGTTGGAGGAATACTTGAAAAAATTGAGGTTGGTGCTGAAAAAAACGTCGATTATTTCCTTATTCCCTATGGACAGCGACATCAAATCGATGAAAACAACGAATCAATTGATAGTATCGAATACGGTAAAACTCTCGGAATTAACGTTGTTGAAGTAAGCAATATTTACGATGCAGTCTACTACTTTACAAATTATGAAATTGAAACAGATTACGAAAAAAACCCGATGATTGATAGCAAATATAATCAAATTATGGGAGAATTATCCAAAATTACATTAGAAAACGCTAAAAAAAGCCTTGAAGATGTTCAAAATTTAGATCTGTCAATATTAAATTCTTCTGAAAAACAGGAATTTGAAGAAGGCATTCAAACCGCATCAAATTTAGTCTACCTTGGAAACGAACTGCATTCAAGCAGTAATTATTATGCGGGAACGTCGAGAAGCTTTAATGCATTGGTAATATTTGAAACACTGCAGTCAAAATATTTATACAGAAATAACGAATCTGTTAAAAATTACCTTTCAGAAGTAAATGAAAGCATAACTGAAAAAAAGAACTATGTATCAGATGCAACTTTAACAAAAAACAATGTTGAATACGTATTTTCATCAAAAAGTAGAATATATGAAGCTTCTGAATTAATGGATGAAGCATTTTATCAATTTGATAAAGGAAATTTAACTTCCGCACTGGAATATGCAGCATATGCAAAGTTGAGGGCTGAAACTGGAATTTGGTGGCTTGAACTCTCGCCTGAAGAAGAAAATCCTGAAGAAATTGATGAAAAAGACTTAAAATATCTTGCAAGAGAATACCTCGATAATTCGGAAATCGTTGTTGTATATACTTCGACAGTTCTTTCAGAAGAACTCGTAGCTTATCCATTACTACAGATTGAAGATTCGATCGATCTTTACAATGAAAAAGAGTACCTTCTTTCGATGTCAAAAAGTATCGATGCATATGTTTATTCAACAACCATTCTTGATTATACCACAGATGTAGATTATTTATCGGATTTAGCTGAAAAAAAGATAAATAAAGCTGAAAACTGCGTTTTAAATACGGAAAACAATTCAGAATATATCCCGGTTTCTGCGCTGAGTTATTTCGAATATGCGGAAAATCTGGATGATAAATATTCAAAAATTCTTTATTTCAAATATTCAATAGCCTACGCCCAGATGAATATGGACATACTAAAAGAATTTGATAGTGATGCTTTTAAATATGAAGAAAAAAGCTCAGATTACGAAATTTCGGGAAATTCAAATAATTCAGACTTGTTTGGGCAGGATTACAAAATTTACTTTATAAATATCACTTATCTAATCACAGGTCTGCTTTCAGGCATTTTAATAGGAGTTTGGTATCGTAAAAATAATTAAATAGTTCCTTAGCATATTATCTTTAAAATTACATTATTTGAATATTCTACTTAGTTAATGGTGATGATATGGAATCTTATTTACACAGCAACGAAATTATTAAAAACTCCCTGAAATCTATGAAACTGCCAAAAAAGGTGCGGGTATTCGATACTACGCTACGTGATGGGGAGCAGACTCCAGGAGTTTCTCTAACACCAGATCAAAAACTAGATATCGCTACAAAATTAAGCGAAATTGGTGTTGATGCAATAGAAGCAGGTTTTCCGGTTTCTTCCGAAGGCGAACAGGAATCCATTAAAAAAATTACATCCATGGGGCTCAATGCAGAAATCTGCGGACTTGCAAGAGCTGTTAAAAAGGATATTGATATTGCAATTGACTGTGGTGTTGACAGCATTCATACATTTATTGCAACTTCCCCACTACATAGGGAATACAAATTAAAAATGAGTAAAGAAAAGATTATCGATATTGCAATTGAATCTATCGAATACATTAAAGAACACGGCATAATTGTAGAATTTTCTGCAGAGGATGCGACAAGAACCGAACTCGATTATTTAAAAGAAGTTTACAAAAAAGCGGTTGAAGCAGGAGCAGACAGGATAAACGTTCCAGATACTGTTGGAGTTATGGTTCCACATTCAATGACTTACCTGATTTCAGAACTAAAAAAAGACATAAAAGTTCCTTTATCAGTACACTGCCACAATGACTTTGGAATTGCGGTTTCAAATTCAGTTGCTGCAGTTGAAGCTGGTGCTGAACAGGTTCACTGTACCGTAAATGGACTTGGTGAAAGGGCAGGAAATGCATCATTAGAAGAAACCGTGATGACATTAAACATGGTTTATGGAATAGAAACTAATGTAGATACAAAAATGCTCACAAAACTCTCAAGAATCGTTTCAAACTATACTGGAATCAAAACGCAACCAAATAAAGCAATTGTTGGGGAAAATTCATTTGCTCACGAAAGTGGAATTCATGCACATGGTGTTTTAGCACATGCACTAACTTATGAGCCAATTGATCCTGCAATTGTTGGAAACAAACGTAGAATTGTTCTTGGAAAGCATAGTGGCGCTCATGCGATAAAATCAAAACTTTCGGAAATTGGTGTTGAAATTGGGGATGCCCTTTCAAAAGAACAGTTTTGTGAAATAGTTGAAAGAGTAAAAGCAATTGGTGACAAAGGAAAACTAGTAACCGATGCAGATGTAATGGCAATTACTGAAGATATTACTCAAAGAACCATAAAATCTGAAAGAATCGTTGATTTAGAACAGTTTGCAGTAATGACTGGAAATAACGTACTTCCAACTGCAAGCGTTGCATTAAAAGTAAGGGATAAGATCTATAAAACATCTGAACTTGGAGTAGGTCCTGTTGATGCAGCATTAAAAGCAATTCAGGCGGCAGTTGGTGAAAATATTCGATTAAATGAATACAATATTAGTGCAATTTCTGGAGGAACTGACGCTATCGCAGAAGTTACAGTTAGACTTGAAAATCATGAAAAAGAAGTTATTGCAAAAGCCACTGGCGATGACGTTGTCAAAGCATCAGTAGAAGCAGTTATTGATGGAATAAACAAACTTATGAGTTAATTCCATCTTTTTTATTTTTTTAAAAAAATTAAGTTAGTGTAAAAAAAACAGCGGGATTGTAGAACATACCATTGCCAATCCAATAAATAATGCTACCATTTTTCTATTTTCCACAGTTCCCTCTCCGCAATTCTAAATAAGATCTCTTTTCTAATTTATCAGTACTGATATTTAAACTTTTCAGTAAATTTAGAAGTTCTTCAAGAGCTTGTTCTCGTTTTGAATCGTCATCCACAACTTTTTCAATTTCAAGGTAGTTCCCAACAAAATCTACATTATCAAATGAAACTTCGATGTCATCTTTTCTGTAAATTTCTCTTACTTTCCTAACAGGATCTACAGGTTTAAACCCGAGTTTTTCAAAAATTTTGTACATTGAATCCATTTCTAAGATTTCTACTTCGATTTCTTCTCTTGTTTTTGAAATGGTATCTAATTTTTTTCCCTTGTATGTAACGTATACCGTTCCTTTGTTTGAATCTAGATTTAAAGATTTTCTTATCCGTAAGGCTTCATCAGTTATTTGAAAATCGCGATCTATCCCATTAAAATATGTATCAATCTGTTCTTTTGTTTCGTTTTTTTCAAAACCCATACTGTTTAGTTTTTCGAGTATTTTTTTGGAATCTTCGTCATTTAAACTAACCTTTATCTCTACTTCGATCATAAAAGCACCACTTTATCAGTTATCTCTTTTAAGTTATCTTTTAAATCGTTGAATTCAAGATTTTCTATAACTAACCAAACCCTTACCTTGTTTCCTTCTTTTTCAAGCGTGGTTGATAAAATATTTCCATTTATCTCAGAAATTTTCGAAGAAATACTTGCCAAAAGCCCTATTTTGTCTTCAGCAACTACCTGGACTTTAATAGTAATTAAATTTATATTTTTTTTCTTTAAAACGTATCTTCCTTCGTTTGTTAAAAAAACACCGCCAGTTTTTCCCTTTTTCGTTTCGATAAATCCAAGATCCCTTAAAACCCGGATGTATCTATCAATATTTTTCGGGTGTGTTTCAAGTTCAGCTGCAATTTCCCGAGTTGTGCTGTACTTTTCAAGTAACGTAAGTATTTTTTCAGTGAGCCCGTCGATCTTCATTATTTTTCACAACTTAAAATCAAATAACTTAAATAAAATTACAAAACAATATACGAATATTCTTTTTCTTAATAGTATCTATTCAAAAGGCGATAATTGTGCTTACACATGTTGATGAAAATGGCGTAAAAATGGTCGATGTTTCTAAAAAAAAGGATGTCGAACGAATATGCACTGCGGTTGGATTTATAAAACTTAAAAAATCAACTATTGAAAAAATTACCAAACAAGACGTTATTAAAGGCGATGTTTTAACAACTGCACAAGTTGCTGGAGTTATGGCGGTTAAAAATACTTCAAATATTATTCCAATGTGCCATCCGCTTCCAATTGAATCTATAAAAGTTAATTTTGAGATTTTTGAAGATAAAATCAAAGCAGAAGCGAGAGTAAAAGCAACATACAAAACAGGAATTGAGATGGAAAGTTTAACCGGAGTTTCTGTTGCACTTTTAACGATTTGGGACATGGTAAAAGCAATTGAAAAGGATGAATTTGGACAATACCCAGATACTCAAATTTACGGAATAGAAGTTACCGAAAAAATTAAAAAAGAGTAAAATATTTTTAATTAAATTTTAAATCACTTTATCAAGCAGCGAAACTATATTCATTACCGGAATATCTTTTTTTAGCCCATGTTCTTCGAGATACTTCTTTAAACTGTCTCTTATGTGGTATTCACAAAACGGACATACCGTAATTAAATAATCTGCGTCAGTTACGTAGATCATATTTGCCTTTCTTTTTCCAATTGCTTCTGCAACTTCCGGTTTTCCAGACCTTACTCCACCACCTGCACCGCAACACTGGTCAGGAATATCCATTTCTACGAATTTTAATTTTGGAATGCTTTCCAGTATTTTACGAGGTTCAAGATATACTTTCTGACCCCGTCTAAGGTGGCATGGATCGTGGTATGTTACTGTAATATCCAGTGGTTTGTAATCAATCAGTCCAACCTTAACTAAAACTTCCGTGATATCCATTACTTTGAATTCTTTTTCTTTGTAATCGTTCTTTAAAGTGCTTCCGCAACCTGCACACAAAGTAACTATAGAATCAACATTTAATTTATTAAAAATTTCAAGATTTTGTTTTTTTAGATTGTCTGAAATATCTGTTTGACCTGTTCGAATAAATGGTGAACCGCAGCATACCTGATTTTTAGGAATGATGACCGAAACACCATGTGCATTTAATACCCGTATTGCACTTTTTCCGATTTCCTGCAATCTAAAATCAACAAGACATCCCGTAAAAAACGCAACTCTCATTTTTTCATTTTCTACAATGTATTCATCTGCAACTTCTTCTAAAAATGAAGTTTTTTCTTTTGGAACTGACCTGTTTTGTGAAAGTACGTTTTTCCTAACTTCAAGGTGGCTATCTAAATTATATCCTTTGTTAAATGTTTTTTCTCGCAATTTTTCAACTGCATTGTGCACGATATCAATCTCTTTTGGACAGACTTCAACACATCTTCCGCAAGTTGTACAGTTGTAGATATTTTCATCAAATGCTTCCTTTTCCCTATCCAGTTCATCTTTTGGATCGAATGCAAATCTTGCAAGCTGCCTCATTAAAGTTGGTCCGGGGTAATCTGAATATTTTCTCGCCGGACACATTGCAACACAGCTTAAACAGCCAATACAACCCCTAATTTTTTTCACGTCTTTTAAATCATCAGGATACAGCTTTAACTCGTCCAATTCATCCTCAGTTATTTTATCATTCTTTTTTTGAATGTAGTTTCTAAGTGTTGCAATTTTTTTATAGTAAGGTTCTCGATCAACCACGAGGTCTGAAATTACGTCAAAACCTTCAAGCGGCTCGATAATCATATTATCTTCGACTTTGGTTTTGCATGCAAGCTTTGATTTTTTATTTATCATGACTGCACAGCTTCCGCACTGGCCTGCCCTGCATGACGACCGAAACTGAATGTTTTCGCCGTAAGTTTTGTTGATATATTCTAGAGCATCTAAAACTGTGAGTCCCACTGGAACTTCAAATTTTTTAAATCCTTCTGTCTTTTTTACAGTTATCGTAAATGTCTTCACGGATATCACGCATGAATTTTGAAATAAAAATTAAATTGGAAAAATCAATTATCGTATTTAAAAATTATATGAAAATGATATATAAAGAATTGTTAAAGTATAAATTTTTTAAATTCGGTTTAAAAATAAAGAAGAAAATTTAAAAGAATCCAGTAAGTCCTAAAACAAATACTACATATATTCCTATCAAAATTAAACCATCTTTTTTCGTAATTTCTGAAAGATACTCTGTTTTAGATTTTAAATTTAGCATTGATTTTATTTTTTCCTTACTCATCAAAACCAGTAGCAAAAAGACCATTAAAATATTAACTGAAAGCTCAAATTTAACTGCTGGAATTTCGTGAATCATTGCAGCTATTGCAAGTGCTCCAAACATGTTTGCAATGTTACTTCCAATTACATTTCCAATGACAATTCCGCCAAGTTTCTGTCTTGCTGCGGCAAAAGAAACTGCAAGTTCAGGTAAGGACGTTCCAAATGCAACGATTGTAAATCCAATGATTTTTTCGGAGATTCCAAAAGCAGTTGCAAGACCTTTTGCACCATCGACAAAAAAACTACTCCCCAAAATTACAAATGCAAGCCCGAGTACTAGGTAAAATATTGCCCTGCCAAACGTCACACTTTTTTCATGTTCTTCTTCGTCCATTTCACCAGATTTTATTGTGTATATCACGTAAAGTACAAGTAAAATCAGCAAAATTGCTCCATCGAAAAATGAGAATCCGTTGTATCCAAGTATTGTAAAAATTATCGTGTAAATTATATACAGGTATCCGTTTTTAAGAACTGACCTGTTTTTAATAAATACTGAAGAAATAATCAAGCTTAAACCAAGTACGAGCCCGATATTTGCAATACAACTTCCAAGAGCATTTCCAACTGCCAGATCAACTGATCCTGTGGATGCTGCATATGCGCTTGTAACAATTTCAGGTAAGGACGTTCCAAATGCAACAATTGTAGCTCCGATTACAAAACTTGAGATGTTAAACTGTTTTGCAACTCTTGAAGCACCTAACACAAACCAATCGCTACCATAAGATAGCATGAACAAACCAACTGCTAAAAAAAAGACCGATTCGATTAGCATATTTTTTCACCATAAAAAAGAAAACGTGTTTCAAGTATTTTATTTTAGTAATAAATTTGATAGGATTTAAAACTTTCTTCCATATTAGATTGAGAAAGTCCCCTTCCAAGACCATACCCAAAACTACACAGTGCATCATTAAATGTCATTCCAAATATTCCAACAGAAGAACTTCCCCCATACACGTAAACTTCAGGATTTGTTATATTTGCCATTTTTGATGCGATATCAATAGCGTCCCCTTCTGTTCCAGTCATATCAACTAATCCAACCTTTTCAGCCTGAATACCACTGTATATCTTTCCATCGGCAACTTCCAAAGTTTCATTTATCGTCATGTTTCTATTTTCAGCAACCCACGATACGAATTCATAGTAACTTTCATCTACAATTGATTCGATCATTTTCTGTTCTTCTTCTGTCATGGGCCTTGTTGGAGACATTATGTCTTTATAAGTACCACTTTTAATCGTTGTTACGTTTATACCGAGTTTTTCCATCAATCCATAGTAATGTAAAATTTCCATTCTAACCCCAATATTTCCAACGAGTGCTTGTTTTTCTGCCAAGATGTAATCTGTTGAAGATGCGGCCTGGTATGCTGCTGAAGTTCCCATTGTTTCAATGTATGCAACAACAACTTTTTCTTCAGATGCTTCTTTTATTTTTCTTGAAAGTTTTTCACTTGCAATAACTTCCCCGCCAGGAGAATTGATTTTGATAATTATCGCCTTTATATTTGAATCTTTTTCTGCATCGTCAATCCATTCGATGTAATCGTTAACGCTTGGTTCAAATTCGCTAAAAAGGCCTGTTTCTGAAGTTTGTGAAGTTATTGTACCATCAATATTTATTAATGCGATATTCTTAGAACTGATTCCATCTCCAGGAAGTAATAAAATAAAACCCACTAAAAATAGAATGATTACTAAAAAAACGGCCCCTGAATAATAATATATCTTTTTCAAGATTACCCCTCCAAAAAATTAAAATAAATTTTATAATATCCTGTAACTTCCAGGATTTGGTTCGTAAATTTCCCCATCTTCTTTTAATTCAGACAGGACATTGTCCAGTTCAACATCTTCGAGTCCCAAATTATCGATTAAATCTTCATATGAAATCCCATCATTTTCCCTTATTACATCCAATACCTTATCTTTAATATCCAAATCCCCATAAAGATCTTCTAAAGCTTCACTCTCAACTGAAAGTTCACCGGACATGTCATCCCGATTATATGTTATTGTTTCTTCATCTTTTACGTATTTTCTTGTTTTTTCAATTTCCAAATTTCTAAGTTCGACCCAATTATCTTTTTCATTATTTTTTTTGCCGTAAATTTCGAGCGCAACGTATCTTTCACCGTTGTATTCCCCGATTCTTCCAATAATATCCAATAGATCATTTTCTTCAACGTCTAATGATTTGTTTTCAAAATCTTTTACGGAAATTCCATCGAGGTTAAATGAAACAATGTTTGATTTGTCAACATTAGTGACATTCCCAAGTAACCTAACCCTGTGAATTCTTTTTCCATCTAAAATAAGTGATTTTTCAAAAATTTCGTTTTCAACGAACTCTTGTGGGTGTATTTTGTATGCTACGTATCTCATCACAATTCTCACCAAGCCTAACAAATATAACTATAAGTTTACAATTTAAAAAAATATAAGCTTAACTAAAAAAATAATTATCAAAATTTATAAATTATTCTTTTTCGTTTTCCAATTCTTCGTCTTCGTTTATAATAATTCCGTTTCTCGTTCTTGGAGCAATGTCTTTAATCAACTTAAGGATGTCTTCACCGTCTTCGGAAACGAATTCAATGTGAATTCCACCGTGAACATCCTTATCAAAATTTAAAATTCCTGAATAGGCCGCCTGTTTATTTATATGAAATTTCGTTGCATTTCCAACAATATTTCTTTCAAGAACGTTTCTTGCAGCATCTAAAATCGCCTGACTTCTAAGGAGTTCCTTAAATCTTGAAATATCTTTTGAAACTCCAGAATAAATATTTTCAGAAATTTCCATTTCTGCATCTTTAAAAATATTAGTTACTGCTGTTAAAACCTTGTTTTCGTCTTCGGTAGGTTTTACTTTTGTTTTTATCTTGATTATCATAATTATCATCCCAATTAAAGAAGAACGTTTTTCATAATTTCTAATGCTCTTTTGATATCTTCATATTTTGTAGCATATGAAAATCTAACACTGTTTTCCCCATTTACACCAAAGGCGGATCCAGGAACACATAAAATTCCGTTTTGAATGAGTTTTGTGGCTACATCCATTCCATTTCCATATTCACTAACGTCAGGGAAAATATAAAATGCGCCTTCTGGTTTTTGAACGTTAAATATCTCTTTCATTCCAGAATATATTAAATCTCGCCTTTTTTCAAATTCCAATACCATTTCTGACACACAATTTTGATTTCCAGTAAGTGCTTCAACTGCACCAAACTGTGCAAAGGAAGTAGCACATGCAAAACCGTACTGGTGGATTTTCATCATGTTTTCAAGGATCTGGTATTTATTATCAAAATTTTCATTTACTGCCAAGTACCCGACTCTCCAGCCAGTCATTGAGTAAGCTTTTGAAAATCCATTGATTAAAATACAGTTATCAGTAAATTCCATTGCAGAATAATGTTTTTTTCCGTAAATTATCTTTTCGTATATTTCATCAGAAATTACACAGATATTTTTTTCATCTGCAATTTCACATATTCCTTTAATCTCTTCTTTCGTCATCACGCTTCCTGTCGGGTTTGATGGCGAATTTAATACAATACATTTTGTTTTTTCAGAAACACTGTTTTTTACAGATTCCAAATCAATTCTGAATTTATCATCCAAATCTATTGGAACCATTTTTCCTTCACAAAGTTCAGTTAGCCCTTTGTATGACACAAATCCGGGATCAGGGATTAAAACTTCTTCGCCCTTGTTTACAAGCGTGAATAATGAAAGCATCAAAGCTTCAGAAGCCCCACAAGTTGTAACAATATTTTTTTGTGAAACATCTAAATTATTATCTTTTTTCAACTTTTCAGAAATTGCAGAAGTTAATTCAGGGATTCCTGCATTTGGAACGTAGTGCGTTTTTCCAGCATCAAGGGCCATTTTAGCAGCTTCTACAATATGATTTGGAGTATCAAAATCAGGTTCTCCAATACCCAAATTTATCGAGTTTTCTGTTGCCATGTTGAATATTTTACGAATTTCTGACTGTTCTGTTCTCAAACACCGTTCTGCAATCACAAAATCACCTTAGATAATTATATATAATCAAGAATTATAATGATTAATCATTATTATTACTGTTATTGATATTATATATGTAATGTATCCGGTTTACTCGTTTAAATTATTGGTGAATCCAGATTAAATGGTAATTATAAATTGCCCCTATCCATACCTTAAAAAATCTTTGATATAATTGGTGAATTCATGTTTGACGATATTGTACTAATAATCGCGTCTATTGGGATATTGTTAGCATCATTTAGACTATGGGTTGAAAAAGACCGCGAAAAAATGGTTTATGCAAGGCTCCACATCACAGGGGTTATCGATATTGCATGTATCGTGATATTACTTGTATTTAAACAGTATCTGCTCGCATTAACATATCTTGTGTTAGTTCCATTCTCAGCACATGCAATAGCAAATGCAGACTTCTTCGATGAACTAAAAAAGCAGTAAGGTGTAAAAATGAGTATTTATATTGATTTTTTAATAATGGCACTCGTTTTAATGTCATACATCGGTGCTTTAATTCAAAAAGACTTAATTAAATGTGTTGTTTTAACTGGGCTTGGCGGACTTGGACTTGCATACCTATTCAGCTCATTACTTGCCCCAGATGTTGCATTAACAGAAGCAATTTTGGGTGGCGCAGTTTTACCTGCATTTTTTGCATTTACAGTTAGAAGAACACAGAGACTTGATGAATAACTTAAAAAAAGTAATTAAAACTTTAAAATTTTTTAAAATATTTTAAAAAAAGAAAATGCTATTTTATTATTTTTTATGATATATTCCACTGTAAGTTCCATTTCCATCCTTAACTTCGGAAAATACAATCTGTGCAATTTTTGCATATTTGTACATCGTTACAGGATTCATTACATGCATTAAATAACTTGCATAACCTTCGTATCCTGGATCGTGTACTGCAGTATAAAGTGTTACACCCATTCTAAGTAGCGTACTTCTAGGATATGCAAAACCAGCCATATTTTCTGGAATATTCATTTTTTCTTTAATTTTTACAATATAACTTCCGCATTCGAGGTCTATTTTTTCGTCTTTTTCCGAATCAAAGATTAAAACATGCTCTGGAAGAACCCGTTTTTCATTTGAAAAATCAATTGCTCCATTTCCTTCAATTTTATAAATTTTATCGAGTTTTAAATCAACACCGCACTGCTGGAGCTGGCCTTCTTTTAAATCAGATAAAAAATCTTTTGTGATATTTGGTCCAATTATCATGTTAATTCCTCTTTTTAGTAATTACAAGCTCGTCTTTTTTATAAACGAAACTATTCTGTTCAATATCATTATCAATCAGGCAATTTGCACCGATTAAAGAATTACTGCCAATTTTAACACCTGGCATGAATGACACTTGAATTCCAGTTTTTACATTGTCACCAATTATTGCGCCAAGTTTTCTAACACTTTTTACAGGTTTTCCTTTGATATTTACCATGACAGGTTTATCATCAAATCTCAAATTTGCAGTTATCGTGTTACAGCCAAAATTACAGTTCGCACCAATTATACTATCTCCAACGTAAGATAGATGCGGGATTTTCGTATTTTCAAGGATAATACTTCCCTTAATTTCTGAAGAGTTTCCAACAAAGGTGTTTTCCATTAAAACAGTATTTGGACGGATATATGCTAAAGGTCCGACAATTGAACCTGATTTTATAATTACTGGCCCTTCGATTACAGAATTTGGTTTTATTACTGCCCCTTCTTCAATTATAACATTTCCAGTAATTGATACATTGTTTTCAATTTTTCCAGAAACTTTTGAAATTATTTTATTTAAAAAGCGGTTGTTTGCACTTAAAACATCCCATGGATGACCAATATCATTCCAGTAACCATTTAATTCAATTCCGTGAAGTTTTCCATTCTCAATTAGCTTTTTCAGAGCGTCAGTTAATTCAATCTCTCCGCGTTCAGATGGAACAAGATTTTCTAAAATATCAAATACATTATTTTGAAGTTTGTAAATTCCCGCATTGATAAGATTTGAGGGTAATTCTTCTTTTTTTGGTTTTTCAAGCAAATTTATTATTTTATTGTCGTATCCAAGTTCAACTACACCAAAATTTTCGGGATGGCCTACTTTTGATAACGCTACTGCATTTTCATAAACTAAAATTTCATCAATTGAATCTTCAAAGATAATGTCCCCATTTAAAACTAAAAAATCGTCTTTTATAAAATTTTTAGCAGTTAAAACCGCATGACCCGTTCCAAGCTGTTTTTCCTGCAAAATATATTCAATTTTTGGATTTTCTTTAAAATATTCAATTATTTTTTCTTTTTCAAAACCCACAACAAGATATATTTTTTCAACGTAGTTTTCGATTTTTTCAATAATATGTTCCAATATGGGTTTTCCAGCAATTGGAATCATTGGTTTTGGACGTGATTCTGTTATTGGATATAATCTGGTTCCTTTTCCCGCACATAATATTATTGCATCCATAGTAACCCCCTAATTTTCAGAAATTCCTGTTTTTACCATCGAAATTCCATTTTCCATTAATTTTTCTGCAAAATCTTCGTCTTTTGCTTCAACTCTAACCCTAACGTAGCTTTCAGTTCCTGAAGGCCTAATTAACATCCATCCTTTTTCAAACGAAAATCTAACTCCATCAAGAGTCTCAGGTTCCTTTTCAAATATTTTTTTGCCTTCTTTTGAGATATAATCCATTACTTTTTGTTTTAAATTATCCGGACAGGCTATTTTTTCACGCATGTTGTAATATGACGGCACTTCATCGATAATATCACACAATTTTTTACCGTAAAATTCCATCATTTCTAAAACCCGAAGTCCTGAAAGAATACCATCAGGCGTTAAATGAATATCTCGATGTATCCAGGTTCCAGAAGGTTCCCCTCCAAAAATAGCACCTGTTTTTTCAAGTTCTTCAGCTACTGCAACATCTCCAATCTTGGTTCTTATTACTTTAGCTCCAAATTCATCCAAATATTCATCAATTGCCATGGAAGCGTCAACTGTGGTTACAATTTTGTCTGCACCTGTTTTTTGAACAACATATTTACAAAATGCCGCTAAAAGCTTGTCAAAGTCAGTAACTCTTCCAAGTTCGTCAATTGCGATCATTCGATCAGCATCACCGTCGTGTGCAATCCCAATATAATTTCTACCGTTTGAATTTAATCCTTTTATAATATCAACAGTTTCTTTCAGATTTGTTTCGTTTGGTTCAGGCATTCTCCCAACAAATCTTCCATCGCAATGTGAATTTACAGAAATTACCTTGCAACCTGCCTCAGTAAATATATTTGGAGAAACAACACATCCTGCTGCATTTGCACAGTCAACGACAACATTAAAATTCGTTTTTATATCTACATTTTGTAAAATATACTCAGAATACTTTTTAACTGCGGTTTTGTCTTCACTAGCACAGCCAATATTATCCCAAGTACCTTCATTAAAATCGTCATTTGCAATTATTTTTTCAAGTTTTTCTTCCTGTTTTGGATCAAATGCAGTTCCGTTTTTATTAAATAACTTGATACCATTGTATTCCGGAGGATTGTGCGATGCTGTGATCATTATTCCTAAATCATAGTCTCTTGCAGAGTAACCTAAAACCGGAGTTGGAACCATGCCAATTGTAGTTACATCACAGCCCCCATTAAGAAGTCCTGCTGTGATTGCACTTTCAATTAAGTTTCCAGTAGTTCTCGTATCTCTTCCGATTACTGCCTTTTTAAAATTCTTTGAAATTGCAAAACCAACCTTGTATGCAATTAAAGGATCTAAATTTTTCATTCTAATCCCGGAAGTCCCAAAAAGTTTCAAGATTTCACCAAGCCAATTGTGCCTAAACTAATACTTTATATCCTTTTAATTAATCATACATATAAAGGATTTGATTTTTACGGGGGTTTATATGTTATCGGATTTGATTTTAGAGATTGAAAATGAAAATAATAACGAAGAAATTTTAAATTTTTTAAATATACTTGATAGTATTTATAAAAATAAAGAACCCGTATTTGATAACGCAACCCTCAAAACCTTAGGGATTGAAAAAATTGAAAATGATTTTGCAAGTTATGGCAAAAATTACCCATTATTTAAAATGCTTTATTATTTTAACGAAATTCCGCTCTTTAATTCTGAAAAAGAATCGATTTTATTTATAAGAAATAATAATTTAAACCCTTCAAAAACTTATTTTGAACTTGATAATTTTGAAAAAGAAAGATTAAAAGAATTAATTTTAAATCTTGGTGAAAATAAAGTTGCAGATGGGTATAAACCATTTGTAAAAGATTTACTTTTTGGAAATACATATTATTTTTCGAAATATAATATTGAATTAAAAGAATATGTTTCAAATTTAAACTCAATATATAAAATTAAAGAATACGATATTGTTAAAAATTGCATTTTGAAAAAAGAGCTACCTCCAAAAAATTTAATTTTGAAACATAAACAAGATCTTTCAAAATCGATTGATTTGTTCAATAAAAAATTAAATAACACAGAATTTAGAAAATTTTCAATAGATTTTGAGGGAAAAAGCTTTGATTGCAAGTATATCTATTTAAAACAGTCTTTATGGGATAAAATTAAGGGCTGGTTTTTTGGTGAAATTAATGGAATTCACTACCCTGCACTCGTAAATATCGCGTACAATAATCCAAAAATTGATTATTTAAAACCGTTTTTTATTTTGAATGATAATGAAGACGAAATAAATGTTGTTGCAAGAGTTCCAAAACTTTTATATTTAAAATATGGCCTAACATTAAACCACATTAAATTAAATGGAAAACATACGTACTTTGGAAAATGGAACATTAGAAATTTTAAAAAATTTTTGGACGTGGGACTATGAAATCCATAATTTTAGCAGGGGGAAGTGGAACAAGACTCTGGCCACTTAGTAGGGAATATTTCCCAAAACAATTTATAAAATTTAAAAAATTGAACAAATCATTGTTTCAAAAAACGTTTGAAAGAAGCCTAAATCTTGCAGATGGAAATCTTGAAGATATTTGTATTGTAACAAATGAAAAGTATAAATTTTTAATTTTAGGACAGATTGAAGAATTAGGCTTAAACTTTCCTGAAAAAAACATTTTAATCGAACCTGTTGCTAAAAATACACTTCCTGCAATATACTACGGCATTAAACATTTTAAAAAATCAGGCGAATTCAATATTGCTGTTTTTCCTTCAGATCATTTAATAGAAAATGAAGAGTTATTACTTGAAACATTTTTAAATTCTGAAGAACTTGCGAAAAAATACCTGTTAACTTTTGGAATAACCCCAAATAAACCACATACGGGATATGGATACATAAAACCGGGAAAAAAACTTGAAAACGGAAATTTAGTTGAAGAATTTAAAGAAAAACCTGATTTGAAAACTGCCGAAGAATATATTAACAAATGTTATCTTTGGAACAGCGGCATGTTTTTATTAAATTCAGATATTTTTGAAAATGAACTTAAAATCCACGCTCCTGAGATTTATGAAGCATTTGAAACTGAAAACGTTGAAAAAACCTTTGAAAGTGTTCCAAACATATCAATAGATTATGGAATAATGGAAAAATCAAAAAATGTGGCAGTTGTTCCGATAAATATTACTTGGAATGACCTTGGAAGCTTTGATGCATTTTACGACGAATTTGAAACTGATGAAAATAAAAACATAACCCCTGTTGAAAATATCTGCATAAATTCAAGCGGAAATTTAGTAAATACATCCGATAAAAAAATAGTTTCACTAATTGGTATCGATGATGCAATAATTGTAGATACGAGAGATTCGTTATTGATCTGTAAAAAAGGCCAGTCTGAAAAAGTAAAAGATATTGTAAACATTTTAAAATCTAAAAAAGATGAAAGAGCAGAACTCCATAAAAAAGTTTACCGTTCATGGGGAATTTATGAAATTTTAGAAGATTCAGAAATCTATAAAATTAAAAAAATTACTGTTCTTCCTGGAAAAAAATTAAGCTACCAGCTCCACCACCACAGGAGCGAACACTGGGTTATTGTAAAAGGAATGGCGAAAGTTACTGTTGAAGGTGAAGAATACTTTGTAAGAAATGGGGAAAGTACATTTGTAAAATCAGGTTTAAAGCACAGATTAGAAAACCCTGGGAAACTCCCTCTTGAAATGATAGAAATACAAATTGGAGAATATTTTAAAGAAGACGATATTATAAGGTTTGATGATGACTGGGGAAGAAAATAATCCAACAGTTTCTGTTATAATGCCAAATTATAACAATGAAAAATATTTGCCTGAAGCAATTGAATCAATCTTAAATCAAACTTATGAAAATTTTGAATTTATCATAATTGATGATTTTTCAACAGACACCTCTTGGAATATAATTCAAAATTACGCTAAAAAAGATAATAGAATTAAAGCATTTAGAAACGAACAGAATTTAAAAATTGTAAAAACAAGAAATAAAGGTTTTGAATTAATGTCTCCAAATTCAAAATATATTGCAATTTTTGATAGTGACGATATATCCCTACCAGAAAGACTAGAAAAACAGGTTATGTTCTTGGAAAAAAACTTGGATTACGGGTTGATTGGAAGCCATACTTTGATAATTGATGAAAGTTCCGCCATAATAGGATCTAGAAAATATGAAACAGATTTTAAAAAAATAATTAAAAATATGGTTAAAAAAAATCAAATCGCTCAGCCTTCTGCAATGATCGGAAAATCTGTTTTAAATGAAGTTGGACATTATAACGAAAAATATACTCGATGTCAGGATTATGAATTGTGGTTTAGAATTGCTAAAGTTTTTAAAATTGGAAATTTAGATGAATTTTTAATAAAATATCGTGTAAGTAAAACTCAAGGAAAAACGACCAACTTAAAAGAAACTTTGAAATTTACATTGGATATTCAGAAAAAATGGCTTTTTGATAAAAAATTTTTTAGTATCTTTGGAGTTATATATTACTTTTTAGAGCATTTGATGTATTTTTTACCCACAAATGTTGTTTTAAAATTGTTTAAGGTTTTAAATTATGAAAAAGCTTAAATTATGTGTTTTAATTACCACAATGAATGAAAATATTAAACGAGTTAAGGAAGAATTACTGCCACAATTAAAAAATTGTGAAGTTGTAATCTCTCATCAAATTACCAACGGAAGTATAAAACCATATAATGAAATTCTTGGCAATAATGTTAAATATGTTTATATGTATGATAAGGGGTTATCCAAAAATAGAAATAATGCTTTAAAACATGCCACTGGTGACATATGTATTATTTGTGATGATGATGTAAATTTTGTTGATAATTTTGAAGAAAAAATTAAATCCTCGTATAGTAGTGAATCGATAGATATCGTAACGTACAAATCAGTAGATTTTGATGGGAAAGAGCGAAAAAATTATCCTAAAACAAAATTTAAACATAATTTAAAAAGTATACTATCGGTTAGTTCTATTGAAATTTCGTTTAAAAGAGATCCGGTAATTTCTAAAGGATTAACTTTTGATGAAAATTTTGGTTTTTCTAAATATATAGGCTGTGAAGAAAATATTTTTCTAAAAGATTGTTTAGATAATGGATTAAATGTAATATTTGTTCCAGAACAAATAGTAATACATCCAATTGAAAGTTCCGGAACATTTTGGACAGAACATTCTGTTTACTCAAAAGGTGCTGCATTTAAAAGAATGTATGGTACGTTGGGAGGACTTTCGCTCTGTTTTATACTTTCACTTTTAAAATACAAAAGTTACGGCAAAAATTTAAGTTTTTTTAAATTTTTAAGGTTAATATTAAATGGATTCTTTGAATATACTAAAACATAATTTATTTAATAATATTTAAAAAATCCCAATATAGGCGATAAATTCCAAAAAACATTTTTTTCCCAAAACATGCTAATATATAATATATCAAAATTACGTTAATATACCCTTCAGTATTAAAGTACTGGTTCATTAATTTTTTAGCATCTTTAAAATTTCCCAATTTTAAATTTACTTCAATATTCGCTTTTAGAGTGTCACTTGAACAATCTAACATCAAATTTTCAATTTCATTAACATTAAGTTCTGAGTAATTGTCGGAACCTGTTTTAAGTCTCTGTTCATAGTATTCTAAAGCTTTTTTAGCATAATATTTCTGTTTAGTTGTTCTAGAGCATGAAATGGAATTTTGATTTATTCGATATTTTACCAAAATTTCAGGAATATTTTTTAAACGTTTTTTTTCGGAGAGTAACCTCAAGTATAAATCATAATCCTGTGCATTTACAAATTTTTCTCGATAATAGGTTTTTCCATTATTTCGAAACATTATTGTAGGATGATTTATTGAATTTCTTTTTTCGAGTATCTTTTTTAATCGGGCTTCTGAAGTAATCATTTTATGTTTTACAATCGCTTTTCCGTTTCCATCCATATCAATTATTCCCGAACCAATTAAAAAAATTTCAGGATTTTTTTCCATATATTCATACTGTACCTCTAACCGATATGGTAAGGAAATATCATCAGCATCCATAATTGCTATATAATTTCCTTTTGAAATATTAATCCCGTTGTTCCGTGATTCTGCTGCTCCAAGATTTTTTTCATTTTTTATTAGTCTTATTCGATCATCTTTTGAAGCATATCTCTCGAGTTCTGCCCATATTTCAAAATTGTTAGGATTATCCAAAATAATTATAAATTCAAAATCATTGAATGATTGGGATAATATTGAATCTACTGAATTTTTTATGTAATCCACTGGTTCATTATATGTAGACATTATTACTGAAATTTTTGGATGCATTTTGCAACTCCTTAAAATATTGTTAAATTTAATTGGCCATACGATTCAACATATTATATACTCATTTTTTTGTTTTAGATAATTCTATCCAGTTTCCCATTTCAATTTCAAATTCTTTTGGATTTATTTTTGCAGTTCCAGATTGGTGATAAAAAGTCATTTCCCCAAAATAGATTTTATCTTTGATTGAATAAAGATCAACTCTAACATGCGGGATTCCTTTGGACAAACGTTTGCTCAAATTTATCATTTTTTCAAGATTATTTGGTTTCGGACATTTGATTCCCAACTCTCGAGGATATGAAATTTCAGCACCTAACAAATTCCACTCCAAATCATATAAATTTCTTCTTTTTTTGGTTTTATCGGTGGTATTAAAATCTACCATTATAAATTTAGGGTTTCCATCACAACATAAAAACCGATAATCATTTAACTCCAAATTTTCATTATCTAAAAGGTATTTTTCACAGACTATCTTGGGTTTTACGTTTTTATACGGCCATTCTCTTGATAAATAATAATAATTCCTTTTTAAACATCTGTTGAGTTTTCTCCTAGCTTCTTTAAAATCAAACTTAGTTTTATCCTTACAAATTACTACACTTCCCGAATCATGATTACATTTTAATACAAGTTGAAGAAGTTTCGAAAAATCAAGGTCATCAATTGCCATTTCACCATGAAATAATGTATTCTTCACCCATAGTTTAGAAATGTGGTTCCCAACATCAATTTATCAGCATGTTTTGCGTATTCGGGATTTTTTCATTTAATGTTTTGGATTCGTTAAGTTAAGTTTGTTTTTTTAACTTAGAATAATATTTAACTTTTATATATTGCTCATTAAGTGTGATATCAAATGCCCCTTTTAAAATATCCAAAAAATATAATATCCCATAATAACGGTCGGTTGTTTTTAGTTCATTAATTAATGTAGTATACACCACTTAGCACCTAATAAGGCCCCATTATATTACTTATTACAGGTTTAACTATTGAGTTATCCGGAATTTCTTGCCCATTCAATACTGCCCCAGATAATATCTTGCAGTTTTTTCCGATTTTTGTGTGGACTATTGTACAGCCCATTCCGATTTTTGTATTCGCTCCAATTTTACTTTCTGCGATATTACATCCTGCACCAACCGTTACATTATCTGCAATCTTTGTATGCCCAATGATATTTCCACCTGAGCCCACCCTACAAAAATTACCGATTTTTGGAGCATTTCCGGTTTTTAAATTCCTTCCAATTGTAGTATTCTGCTGGATTACAGTATTTTCCCCTATTTCTGCGGCTTCCGACACCACTATGCCTACGTGGTGACCAAACCTACATTTTATGGCATCCGTGTTTGGGTATTCCCCTGAAAGGAGTATTGATATTATTGAAGTCAACATATGATGGAGAATTCTTGAAAATATGCTATTTCCTTGTTTTGGAATTGGTTTTATATAAAAATTTGGATTTAAGGTTAATATGGCATATAATCTTTCTTTCATAGTGTGCCCCGTATTAATTAGCATTATTTTTATCTTTTGAGAATATTTTTCAAGTTATACTATAATTCAACTTTAATGATTAAGTTAAACCCATCAGTGAATTCTTTTAAATAAGCTTTTGGTTCATTATATAACGCCATAATCACAAATTTTGCATATGACCCATAACACCGTTTTATAAATATCATTGGTTTTTCATTTAATTTTAATCCACCCATTTGGTACAATATTAACATTGTTTCGATCATTGACCCATTTTTTAGGTGAAAAAACCTTTTTTTCAGTATTTTGATTTAACCATGCTCCCCACCAACTAAAAGAACTGTTTGCAATAATATTGTTCTTACAATTACTCATTAAATACATATCCTGATAACTATATGGTCCAGTATTCCAATCCACATAGACTGGATCATCAATCCCCAAATTAGATTTACACCAAGTTATATCATCTGAAAAAATTACGAATTTAGGGTTTTTCAAATTATTATTTGCCAAGTTTATAGCTTTATTGTAATATTCTAAATTACATATGTTTCCATGGACGTTCAGTGCCTTTTGGTTAGTTACATAATCGCCCCTCCGTACATGGACACTAACAGAATTTATGGACTTTAAATACTCTGAAAATTCAGCATTTCTTTTATCAATATTTTTAAATGAAAAATCATTTAAAATTTCTGAACGAAAATTTTTAAAATAATTCTCATTTTGCCAATAACCTTCAAAATAACCATTAGTTACTTCAAAAACATTGTTATCATAATTAAAATTACTTTTTTCAAAAAAATGTGTTTTTTTAGGAAAAACTTTACGTTTTACATTATATATTAAATTTATGGGAATATCCCCTAATTTAAAACATTGTCTTATGGATGCATACTCAGGGCTTAATCCAAAAACCCACTCTAATTCATAACCATTGTGTGCATTGTTTTTTAAATACCACGATATATCCAATAAAACTTCCTGTCCCCTCTTTTTTAGTGATTTATATAATGCATATTGAAACATTTGATTTCCAAGCCCGCCTTTCAACTGTATTATCTTCACAATCTCACAAATTTACACTTTTTAGAAATATCTCCTTAAATTTAACTATATTATCCAAACTGATTCTTAAAAATCATCATTCAAAACTTCTTTAACGCCATCTTCAAAGCTTCGGGGATTAAATTCAGGCATAATTTCTTTTAATTTCGAAATATCGGTTCTTTTTTCAAAAACCCCGTCGGGTTTTGATAAATCCCAATTAATTTCAACATCAAAGTCAAGCACTTTTTTCATAATTTCGATATACTCTTTTATCGAATAATCAAATCCTGTTCCAATATTTATGATATCAGGACTGTTATAATTGTCCATTAAGTAAATACATGCATCAGCACAGTCATCAACATATAGGGCCTCCCTTCTTGGAATTCCAGTTCCCCAAAAGGTAAGTTCTTTTAAATTGTTATTTTTTGCATCTACAAACTTTTTAATTAATGAGGGAATAAAATGCCCATCTTCAAGGTCATACGTGTCATTTGGACCATACATATTTGTGGGCATTACACAGATCGAATTTATTCCGTATTGTTTTTTATATAATTCACATCCAACAATTCCTAAAATTTTAGCAAGTGCATAACCTTTGTTAGATTCTTCTAAAAGGCCGTTTAAAAGCCTATTTTCAGAAATAGGTTGCGGATTTTCTTTTGGGTATATGCAAGTTGAACCAGTATATAGTATTTTTGTATCCTTAGAACAGTTTTTAATTGATTCTAAAACATTGAGAATCATTATTGAATTTTGGTATAAAAAGTCCGCATTTCTTTTCATGTTGCCGTAAATTCCGCCAACTAACCCTGCAACCATGAATAAATATTCCGGTTTTTCAGATTTTATGTATTCTTCAACCTGATTTTTATCCAACAGGTTAACGGATTTACTTGATGGATAGTTTACATTTGAATAACCTTTTTTAGAAAGTTGTCTAAAAATTGAACTTCCGACAAGGCCCGATCCACCAAAAATAGTTATTTTACTATTTTTATCCATGTTATTCACCTAATAAAGTTCAAAGTTTCCGCTTTTTAAAAGTTCATAGTCTGATTTTACCATTAATTCAACAAGTTCTTCAAATTTAATTTTTGGTTCCCATTTTAGTTCTTTGGCTTTGGAAGGGTCCCCCAAAAGTAAATCTACCTCAGTTGGCCTAAAGTACTTTTTATTAACCTTAACTACGATTTTTCCAGTATTCCTATCAATTCCAACTTCATCTGCACCAGTTCCTTCAAAGTAAATATCAATTCCAAGATGTTTTCCGGCAAGTTCAATAAATTCTCTAACGGAATGGGTTTCACCTGTTGCAATTACATAATCTTCGGGAATTTCTTGTTGTAGCATTAAATACATTGCTTCAACGTAATCTCTTGCATGGCCCCAATCCCGTTTAGCATCCAAATTTCCTAACTCCAAAACATCCTGCAATCCCAATTTTATTTTAGATAATCCGACAGTTATTTTTCGAGTAACAAAAGTGAGTCCCCTTCTTTCAGATTCATGGTTGAATAATATTCCATTGCATGCAAACATATCGTATGCTTCACGGTAATTTTTAATTATCCAATACCCATAAAGTTTTGCAACCCCATAAGGACTTCTTGGATAAAACGGAGTGGTTTCTGACTGGGGTGTTTCTAAAACTTTTCCATATAATTCAGAAGTTGATGCTTGGTATAGTTTAGTGCTTTTTTCCAAACCTAAAATTCTTACTGCTTCAAGAAGTCTCAAAGTTCCAAGAGCATCGATATTTGCAGTAACTTCAGGAATTTCAAAAGAAACTTTCACGTGACTTTGCGCAGCCAAATTGTAAATTTCATTGGGTTTAATTTTTCCAATTATACTTGTAAGACTGGTAATATCCGTTAAATCCCCGTAATGCAAAAAAAGTTTTTTATCAAGAATTTCTGGATTACCATACAGGTGATTTATCCTCCACGTATTAATTGTACTTGATCGTCTAACTAGTCCATGAACTTCATAGCCTTTTTCTAAAAGAAATTCTGCTAAATAAGATCCGTCCTGACCAGTAATTCCGGTAATTAATGCTTTTTTCATTCAAGTCACCAGAGCTTAAAACTCTTCAATTCATTTAAATTTAGTATATTTAATAAAAATACCAATAACAAATACATTATGAAATACAATATACAAGATAATAATATTAACAAGTATTCATTTGAAACCATTTCTTTTATAATTAATAAAGGTATTATCGAAATTATTGCAGAAGCTACCGATAAAGCGAATTTTTTAACAGGAAATTTATAATCTAAAAATTTATTTAAATAATGAGCCTGTAAAACTTGAATTAAAACGTAACTCAGTGTTGTAGTAAATGCTGCCCCAACTGTTCCAAATTTTGGAATTAATAATAAATTAGAGATTAAATTAAATAATGCCCCGATATATAATATCTTTGTTGAAATATGCGGTTTTCCGATTCCATTGAATACGTTAAATATGATGTTATTCATCGATAAAAAGATTATTCCAAAACTTAAAATTGACATTGGAATGGCCGCTGTTAAATAATTTTCATTAAAAAATAAATTTATCAATACTGTCGGGAAATGTGCCAAAACTACTGCAAATGGAACTGAAATTATAAAGGAATAAGATAATATTTTTTTTAAACCATCTGAAAGATTCTTTTTTTCCCCCTTTTCCCACATTTCAGTACTCATTGGAAGCATTACCCTACATACTGCCGATGCAAAATAACTTAATACTAAAACTGTCGGCATTGCAACATTTCGATAATCTGCAACTGCATCAAGTCCGGTAAAGTAAGTTAAACATATCGAATCAAGGTACCCCATTACAATAAACCCTGCACTTCCAAACATTATTGGCATACTATATGAAAAAATATCTTTTAAAAGTTTTTTTGAAAGGTTAAATTTTTCATTAAAAAATTCTGGAAATATTTTTTTAAAAAAAATTATTCCATATAATCCAATCATTAAAATTGAATTAAACGTATAAGCCAATACCGGAGAATATACCCCATACCCCCAATAAAGAAAAATAAGTGATAAGAACAAGATGCTTAAAATATTTAAAAAATTACATGTGCTAAACAGTTTTTGTCTTTGAAATCCTTGTATTGAATTAAAAAGTATGGATTTTATTCCATCAAAAATATAATATCCAAAAATCATTGTTATAAATAGGTTAAAAATTAACTGAAAATCTCCAAATTGATTTTGATTATTTATATAATTATTAATAATTAAAGGGGAAACCAGATACATTATAAATGCCACCAGTATTGCCACCAATATCTGAATAACTAAAACAGAAATCAATGTTGATTTTATAAGATCTTTTTTATTTTGAACTAAAAATTTGGGAATAAAATAAATAACTGCATTATTCAATCCAAGACTCCTGAAAATTGCAATCATACCTATTAAATCCAAAATTGCATAAAATAATCCCACTTCAACTTTCGTTAAGGAATTTGCATAAAGTATCCTTACAAAATATCCAATAGGAGCAGCCAATATTAAAAATAAAAAATTCCAGCTAGTACCTTTGATCATTCGTTCTTTATAGTCCAATCATATCCCCTGAAAAATAAAAATATTTTAAATCTCTTTAATTCCATTTTCTAATTCAAATTCAGGAATCCAACCCAAAGTTTTAGCTTTGGAATAATCAATATAAATTCTATAAACTTCGCCTTCTCTTTCTTTTTCATAAATTGGATCTTTATTAAAACCAGTTTCTGAAGCGATAATTTTAAAAAGTTCATTTACAGATGTTTCGTTTCCATAACCAATATTTACAATATCATTTTTCCAATCTAGGGCCATTAAATTTGCTTTTGCAACGTCTTTTACATTCACGAAATCTCGGGTCTGATTTCCATCACCATATATTATTGGAGTTTCCCCTTTTTTCATTTTATCAATAAAAATTGAAATAACTCCTGCTTCACCAAGAGGATCCTGCCTACTCCCATAAACATTGGAATATCTTAAAATGCAATATTCGATCCCGTAAAGTCTAGCATATAATTTAATATACTCTTCTGCACAGAATTTACTTAAACCGTAGGGAGATAATGGATTTACAGCGTGTTTTTCATCAACTGGTAAATATTCGGGTTCACCGTAAACTGCACCTCCTGAAGACGAAAATATAATCTTTTTAACGCCATATTCTTTTATTTTTTCTAAAATATTAATTGTTCCTAAAACATTTATATTTGCATCAAAAACTGGATTTTCAACTGAGGTTCTAACGTTGATTTGTGCTGCTTCATGAATTACACATTCAAATCCGGTTAAATCCAAATTTTTATCTAAAATATCTCCTTTAATAAATTTTGCTGAAGAATTCAAATTTTTTTCATTTCCAGTGCTTAAATTATCCAAAACAGATACATCGTGCCCGTTTTCGATTAATAAATCAACAATGTGGCTTCCAATAAATCCTGCACCGCCAGTTACCAAAATTTTCAAAATTTCACCAAAATTTAAATTTTATATATATTTTTATTTATTACATAAATCCCCGATATATTCCTTAAATCCATCTATGTTTTCCATTCCAAGTTCTACGTTTGCTTCAAGCCATCCCTTGATGTCTCCAATATCATAACGTTTGAAATCAACTTCAACACCAATTATTTTTTCTTCTTTCAAAAGTGCATTCATTGCATCCGTTAATTGAATTTCTCCGCCCCTTCCAGGTTCAGTATTTTCAATGTGTTCAAATATTTTTGAAGATAATAAATATGCTCCAGTAATTATCAAATTGGATGGTGCATCTTCCACGTTTGGTTTTTCTACGAGATCATTTATTTCAAAAATACCTTTTTCAAGTTCTTTTCCAGAAATTACTCCATATTTATACACATCTTCTTTTGGAACTCTTTCAAGGGCAATTACTGAACATCCATACTTTTCATGGGCTTCGATAAGTTTTTTTGGAACATTTCCTGAGTAAATCGTATCTCCAACCATTATGATTGTATAATCGTCACAAACAAACTCCCTTCCACAATAAACTGCATCGCCTAGGCCTTTTTGTTTACCCTGTCGGATATAATAAATGTGTGCAAAATCGTTTATTTCCTGAATTGCTTTTAAAGCTTCACATTTACCATCTTTCTTCAATCTTTCTTCAAGTTCAAAATTTTTATCGAAGTGATTTTCTATTGCGTATTTTCCACGACCGGTAATAATAAGGATATTTTCAATTCCAGCATCTGCTAAATCTTCAATTACATATTGAATTATTGGTTTTCCAAGTACTGGAAGCATTTCTTTTGGCTGTGCCTTTGTAATTGGAAGAAGTCGCGTTCCAAATCCTGCTGCAGGTATAATAGCTTTTTTTACCATTAATTATTCCCCCAAAATTATAATACCGATTATTAAATTCAGATATAAAATTATGATGTTTAAATTCGCTTTTTACATTGTTTGCATTGCAGTATATATTACTGGCAAAACCAGCAATGAAACAACCGTTGAAACAAAACATGCTGAAGCGACAAGCCTTACATCTAGATCATAGATTACTGCATAAACTAGCGGCATCATTGCTGAAGGCATTGCTGATTGCATTATCGCTACTTGTTTATCTAACTGGTTTGATAAAATACTTTCGGAAATTGGAAATGCAATCAGTGGCGAAATTACCATCCTAAATATTGATGCTAAGAGCCCATAGAATATTCCAAATTTTGCAGCTTTTGGAGATAAAGAAAGCCCAAGTGAAAGCATAATTAGTGGAATTGTTGCGTTTGACATGTATTCGAGCGATTTTATAAAAAATTCTGGGAATATCGATAATTTTACATGCAATAATACCAATATTAATGTAAATAGTGCTGTAAACAAAGGTGGAAATGTAAATACCTCTTTTAAAATACTTTTTTTTGCACCGCTTAACTTAACTCCGATATACGTTCCAAGAAGCATACTACAAAAAATTGCAGCCATATCACAAAAAATTGCCCTTAAAAGACCTGATTCTCCATAAAACCCCAAAATTACGGGATAACCTAAAAATCCAGTGTTTCCAATTGAAGAAACGAGTACGAATCCACCAAGTGATTTATTATCTAATTTTAAACGCTTTCCAACAAAATATGCCAAAAGTGCACATACTGACGTTGAAATAAATATTATCACAGGAAGTTTCATAAATTCTGGAAGGTCTGACGGAGTTACATTCGTAAGTAATTGCAAAAATATTGTTGATGGCATTGCTATGTAAATTACTATTTTATTTAAGACCATCCTATCTTTTTCATCGAGTATTTTAAAATGTCTTGAAATATACCCGATTAATATTAAAAATACGATTATATACATGATTTCCATAAATATCATCGTTTTAAATTTCCGTATAGATCTATCTCGCCATTTCTGATCCTTGTTGTTGAAATCGGAATGTTATCTGTTGCCATTAAAAAATCATAAACTTCAATATTTAGCGGTTTTAATCCATTTTTAAGCCTTATTTTATTTATAATTTCAGCATTTTCTTTCGTTTCAGGAGTTACTACAATTATATCGTAATTTTTTGAAATTGAATTTCCATATGGGTCATTAATTACCATTATCTCATAATCTAAGTTATTACTATCTAAAAACTTTTTTAAATTGTTTTCTCGAATATTTAATGGATTTACTTCGTGTTTTTTGTATAATTTTATAAATTCATCACTGGTAATCCCAATAAAAAGTTTTCCAAATTTTGATGCGTGTAACAATAGATTTTCGTGGCCTTTATGTAATATATCAAAGGTACCTCCGATAACAACTTTATTCATCTCAAAAACACCATTGTAAATTAAAATTAAAGGATATACTACTAAAAAATAAAAAAGAAAGAATTATTTTTGTTTTCTTATGGATTCAAGAATGATTTTTTGTTCAGTTCTTGCAACAACATTTCTTATCGTTTCCACTGCATCAATATTTGCAGAAATACTTGTAATTCCCCATTCAACCAATTTTTCAACGATTTGTGGCCTACTTCCAGCTTGACCACAAATTGAAGTTTTTACACCTGCACTTTTACAGGAGGTTATTACAAGTTCAATCAATTTCAGAACTGCAGGGTGGTTTTCTAAGTAGTACTTCGAAACATTTTCATTATTTCTATCAATTGCAATTGTATACTGGGTTAAATCGTTTGTTCCAAGACTTACAAAATCAATTCCTTCATTTATAATATCATCAATTATCAAAGCTGCAGCAGGTGTTTCGACCATTACACCAAACTCCACATCTAACCTAAGTTTTAATCCAACTTCATTTGCAATTTCTTTTACTTTTCTTATTTCATCAACATTTGTAACCAAAGGTATCATTACGTTGATATTTCTGTATCCATCGTCCTTTAATTGTTTAATTGCCCTTAATTCACACTTTAAAATTTCAGGCTGATCGAGTCCCCTTCTAATACCTCTCCATCCCATCATAGGGTTGTGTTCATGAGGTTCATCTTCGCCACCTTTTAATCCAACAAACTCATCTGTTGGAGCATCAAGTGTTCTGTAAGTAACAGGTCTTGGGTAGAAAGCATCTGCAACTTTTTTAATACCTTCTGCAAATACTTCAGTTAGTGCACCCTCCCCCCCTTCATTTAATATTTTACCTGGGTGAACACCAGTTCCTAAAATCATGTGTTCTGCTCTTAAAAGTCCAACACCATCAGCACCGGTTGCTGCTGCTCGTTCTGCAACTTCGGGCATGCTAACATTTGCTTTTATTTCTGTTGCGGTGATTACTGGAGCTCCAGCATAAACTATCTGTGCAGTTGCTTTTTCTTCTTTTTTACCAATTTTTCCTTCGTAAACTATTCCTTTTTCACCGTCAACGGTGACGCATTCATCGTCTTTTAAATTCTTGGTAGCTTCTTTTGTTCCAACAACACAAGGCGTTCCAAGTTCTCTTGAAATAATTGCAGCGTGGCAGGTCAATCCACCATCGTCAGTAATAATTGCTGCTGCCTTTTTCATTGCAGGAACCATGTCAGGAGTTGTCATTTTTGTAACTAAAATATCTCCATCCAATATTCTTCCAATTTCTTCAATTTCAGAAATGATTTTTATTTTTCCAGCTTCAATTCCGGGGGATGCACCAATTCCTTTTAATAAGATTTTTCCCTCAACCTCATTTGAAGATTTTGATTCTTTTTTCTCGTTTAATGTGGTAATTGGCCTTGCCTGTAACATGTAAATCTCGCCTTTTTCAATAGCCCATTCGATATCCATTGGCCTTTTGTAGTGGTTTTCAATTGTTTGACCAACATTTTCAAGTTTTTTGATTAGTTCCTCCGATAAAACTTGTTTTTCAAGTAAATCTTCAGGAGTTTTTACTTCTTTTGTAACCCCATCAGTGTCTTTTATAAACATTGTATCTTTCCTTGCAACATTGATACTTAAAATTTCTTGGGTATCTTTTGAAACAATATACGTGTCAGGACTTACTGTTCCACTAACAACACCTTCACCAAGCCCCCAAGCTCCTTCTATGACCATTTGGTTGTAGTCGTGGTTTATTGGGTTTACTGTAAACATAACTCCGGCTTGGTCTGCATTTACCATTTTTTGAACTACTGCAGCAAGTGCAACTTCAAAATGGTCAAATCCTTTTTCTTCCCTGTAAAAAATAGCTCTTGGCGTAAATAATGATGAAAAACACTCTTGAACAGCTTGTAAAACCTGTTCATTTCCTTTCATATTCAAAAAAGTTTCCTGTTGACCTGCAAAACTTGCATCGGGTAAATCTTCTGCAGTTGCTGAGCTCCTTACAGCAACAAATGTTTCGTCATCCCCACTTATTTCACACATTTTATGGTATGATTCAATAATACTCAATTTTAAATCATCAGGAATTTTAACATTTTCTATAGCTTTTCTAACTTCTTTTGATGCCTTATTCAATTCTTCATTGTTATTAACATCAATATTTGACAAAATTCTTTCGATTTCGTCTTGCAACTTCGTTTCTTTAATAAAGTATCTGTAAGCCTCTGAAGTAATGACAAATGCTGGAGGAACAGGTAATTTAGCATTCCACATTTCCCCCAAAGAAGCCCCTTTTCCACCTGCAATATCAACATCATCATTTCTAAGATCATCAAGCCAAGTTATCAATTTCATGTTGAATCCTCCATTCGTTCGAGTCATGTTTCTTCTATCAAAAATAACTATGATTACAATTCTATTTTATACATCTCAGATATATAATATTTTGTAGAGTTGATTTCAGACTTAGTTTTTGATAATTTATTTTTTTTAAATTAACCTAGTTTATTCATAAAATAGGAACTAAAATACCAAAATAGAAACATTTATATACATTTGACGTGTACGGTATATCATAAACCTGGGAGGTGTCTCCTTTGAAAAAATATATAAGTGTTCTAATAGGTGCGGTCTTTATTTCACTAATCGTAGGATTTAGTGGCTGCATGGATAGTACTAATGGCTCAAATGATGTAGAAGAAATTCAGCAAGTAAATTTAAAAATTTCAGGCTCGACAACAGTTTTACCAATCGCAGAAGAAGCTGCAAAACAATTCATGATGGCAAATAAAAATTACATGATTGAAGTTACCGGTGGAGGCTCAGGTCTCGGTGTTAAAGAATCCGGTGAAAACTTAAATGACATAGGAATGGCTTCAAGAGAAATCAAATCCTCAGAATTAGATACATACCCCGAATTAATCGCATACGGAATTGCAAAAGATGGTGTTGCAATTATCGTGCACCCAGAAAACCCAGTATCAAGCTTAACACAAGAACAGATTATTGCAATATACTCTGGAAAAATTACAAACTGGAACGAAGTTGGTGGAGATGACGCACCAATTACAGTTTACACGAGAGACGAAGAAAGTGGTACTAGAGAAGTATTCTTTGAAAAAGCATTGAATAAAGGAAATATTACAAAACAGGCAGTTGTTGTTGCATCAAACGGTGCAATGAAATCATCAGTTAAAGCTGATGTTAACGGAATTGGATACCTTTCAATTGGATACCTTGACTCATCAGTTAAAGGTTGTGAATACGAAGGAGTAATCCCTACCGAAGCTAACGTTGTTGCAGGAACTTACAAAGTTTCAAGAACATTAAACGTTATTACAAACGGTGAACCTTCAGCAGAAGCTAAAGCATTTATTGACTTTTTATTAAGTTCAGAAGGTCAACAAATCGTCGTAGAAGAAGGATACATATCAGTAAACTAACTAATCTAAATTTTTACTTATTTTTTTAAAAAATTCTATTAATTATTTCAATTTACAATTATGGTGAACGAGATGCATAAAAAAAATATTGGCGAATCAGTCCTTGAAAATCTATTGAAATTGAATGCACTGTTATCAAGCGTAATTATTTTTGCAATGGTTTTGTTTTTAATATTCAGTAGTCTTCCTGTTTTTTCAGTCGTGAGTCCGTTTGACTTTGTATTTGGGCTTGACTGGTCACCAAATTATGACTCTTACGGAATATTTCCAATGATTATTGGCTCATTTTTGGTAACTGTGCTTGCACTTGTATTTTCAATACCTTTGGGAGTTGGATGCGCCATATTTTTAGCAGAACTTGCACCAAAAAAAGTTCAAAATATATTAAGACCGTCCATTGAAATTTTAACTGCGATTCCATCAGTAGTTTATGGTTTTGTGGGAATGGTTTTACTTGTTCCATTAATTCGAGATGTTTTTAATACAAACCCCGGATACAGCTGGCTTGCTGCATCAATAATTCTTGGAATCATGATTGTTCCAACAATTACGGTACTTTCAGAGGATGCAATCAATTCTGTTCCTTCCCAATTAAAAGAAGGAAGCCTTGCAATGGGTGCTACAAGGTGGCAGACCATAAAGAAGGTAATTCTTCCAGCGTCCCTCAGTGGAATACTCTCTGGTGTTATACTTGGAATGGGTAGAGCAATTGGAGAAACGATGGCAGTTTTAATGGTTGCTGGAAACTGGCCGTTAATTCCAACATCGATTTTCAATCCAGTTAGACCATTGACATCCCACATTATACTAAATATCAAAGAAGCAGCTTCAGGAAGCCCGATTTACTATGCAATGTTTGCAACGGGGCTTGTGCTCTTTATAATGGTTCTTTCACTCAATTTAATTTCCCAATACATCAATAAAAAATACAAAATAAAATGGGACTAAGGTGGAAATTTGAATAATTCTAAAAAAGCCAAAATCGAAGAAAACATTGTGTTTGGTATTTTTTACCTGTTTGCCTTTATTGTGATAGGTATTTTGTTTACAATTGTCGGCTACGTATTTATCAATGGAATCGGCGCAATAAACATGGCATTTTTCTTTGGAGATGCTAACCCAATAAACGTGATTTTGGGTTCTGAAAGATGTTTTGATGGGATCTGGAATTCCATACTTGGAACCCTTGCATTAGTTGTCCTTTCAATATTATTATCAATTCCTTTCGGAGTTTTGGGTGCAATATATCTCCATGAATACGCTTCAGACAATAAAATAACCCAAGCAATTAGATTTTCATCAGACAGCCTTGCAGGACTTCCATCAATTGTGTTTGGTATTTTTGGATATGCGCTTGCAATAAAAACAGTTGGTCCATCATTATTAATCGGAGGGCTTACTCTTTCATTCATGGTTCTTCCAATTATCATGAGAGCGACTGAAGAAGGTCTAAAAGCGGTTGCACCAGGCCTTAGAGAAGGAAGCCTGGCACTTGGAGCTACAAAATGGCAAACAATCACAAAAGTAGTAATCCCGTCAGCACTGCCCCAGATGATTACAGGAATAATTCTCGCAATGGGTAGAAGTGCAGAAGAAACTGCCGCAATAATGTTTACCGCCGCCACTACATTTTCATTTGGCCTCGGGTTATTTAACAGAGTCGAAACTCTTTCGTTTAGTTTATACGTTCTTGCAACAGAATATTCTACTACAGAAGAACTCCAACTGGCTTATGGGATTGCGTTAGTATTAATTGTAATCATGTTTATACTATTTACAATTGCAAATGTCGTTAAAAATAGATTCAAACTCATGCAAAGTTAATTAAAATTGGTGTGATTATGAAACTCAAAATGGAATCAAAAGATGTAAATTTGTGGTACGGAGAAAAAAAGGCGTTAAATGACATAAATCTGCCAATTTATGAAAACAACATCACTGCACTAATCGGCCCAAGTGGTTGTGGAAAATCCACATTTTTAAGATGCCTCAATAGGATGAATGACTTAATTTCGGGAGTTACCATTACTGGAACGATAACTATTGATGAAAAAAATATTTATGACAAAGATGTTGACGTTGTTGAACTTAGAAAACGAGTTGGAATGGTATTTCAAAAACCAAACCCTTTCCCAATGAGTATTTATGATAATATTGCATATGGTCCAAAAATACATGGAATTAAAGATAAAAATGAACTTGATGAAATCGTTGAATGGGCATTGAAAAAATCTGCACTATGGGAAGATGTAAAAGATGACCTTAAAAAATCCGCTTTAAAGCTTTCGGGCGGCCAGCAGCAGAGACTCTGTATTGCAAGAACCATCGCTGTAAAACCTGATGTAATACTGATGGATGAGCCGTGTTCTGCACTTGACCCGATTTCCACGCTCAAAATTGAAGATTTAATGGTTGAATTAAAAAATGAATATTCGATAGTAATTGTAACGCACAATATGCAGCAAGCAAGCCGTGTTTCAGACTACACTGGATTTTTCATGCTTGGAGATTTAGTAGAGTTTAATAAAACTGACAAATTATTTGTTGAACCTGAAAACAAAAAAACTGAAGATTACATTAGTGGAAGATTTGGTTAATTAAAAAAAAATTAAAATTTGGTGATAGAAATGGTCAGAACTGCATTTTCCTACCAGATGAAAGAAATTGAAGATATGATTTATGAAATGTCTGAAATGTGTGTAACTGCCCTAAAAAATTCAATAAATGCGTATCTAAACAATGACGTCGAACTTGCGAAGATTGTAAAAGCTGGAGACGACAGTATTGATTTAAAAGAAATGGAAATTGAAGAAAAATGTATTTCATTTATGGCGAGACAGCAACCTGTTGCAAGCGATTTAAGGGAAATTATTACAATGATTAAAATTATATCAAAACTTGAAAAAGTTGGAGATATGGCTTCAAGAATTGCAAAAATAACCATAAATTCAGAACAGAACACTCTTAGATCAAAAAATGGAAGTGTACTAACAATCATGGGCGAAATTCTTGAAAAAATGCTTAAAAATTCAATTTTATCATTTAGAAATAGAGATTTAAGCCTTGCAAAAGAAACTTATCTTGAAGATAATAAAATAGACGAACTATACAAAGTTCTCTGCAGAGATATGACAATCAATATGATTGAAAATCCAAAAATAATCAGCGAAGCAAGCGACTTTATCGTTGTTGGAACTTATCTTGAAAGAGTTGGAAACTCATGTAAAAGTATTGGAGATAGAGTTGCCTTCATGATTACCGGAGAACGATTAAAAGAAGAAGAATTTGAGAAAGTATTGAAAAAAACTACAAAAAAATTGGAAAATTAATCCTTATACTTTTCATCAACTACAATTTTTACAGGAACGAATGGTATTTTAAGCTCTTTTGCATCAAGTCTTTTATCAACCATTATCAAATCATTTAATTTTTCCTGAATGCTTTTTGAAATTTTTCTAACGATTTCTGAAGGTGCTGCCGCAGTATATAAATACGGTTTTTTACCCAATCCTTCTTTATCCATTTTTTCTCTTGAAACATAGCCTGTGTTATACATATCAAGTATCGATTCTCGAACTGTTGATGGATAGATTCCAGTTCCGTCAGCAATTTCGTCAACTGTACTTTTATTGTATTTCCGTAAATAGATATAGATCTTTGCTCGAACCTCACTTGACATTAGATTTGCAAGATTTTCAATCAGCTTTCGATCTACATTTTCGATAGAATTCACTAATATCGCCCCACTCTCATATTTAATTTAAAAATTTAACCCAATATAAAAAGCCATTTAAAGCGCCCCCACTTCAAAAGACATAATTATATATTTTAAAAATGTGGAATATATAGTTTTTGTATGGTCAACTATCATTAGAAAAACATTTTTAATCAAATTCAGATTAATGTTGTATAGTTTTGAACATTATGACTAAATCAAAAAGAGAAAAAAGTTAAATTTCGGAAAACACTTCGTCAAGAGCCGAAATAATTGCATCGATATGTTCTTTTTCAACAATTAATGGTGGTAAGAACCTCAAAACGGTATCTGAAGTGCAGTTTATCAAAAATCCTTTTTCAAACATCTTCGAAACGATATCTGATCCATTAAATGTTAATTCGATTCCAATCATAAGTCCGAGAGATCTGACTTCTTTTATAAATTCGTACTTTTTGTCCAAGATTTTTAATTTATTTTTGAAGTAGTCTCCCATTTCAAGCGTATTTTCTAAAAGTCCAGAAATTACATCGATCGCTGCATTAGATGAAGCACATGCTAGTGGGTTTCCACCAAATGTAGTTCCGTGACTTCCAGGAGTGAATGCACTTGCAATTTTACTTTTTGCGACTATTGCGCCGATAGGAACTCCCCCACCAAGCCCTTTTGCAAGGGTTACAATGTCTGGGAGTACCCCATACTGTTCATATGCAAAAATAGTTCCGGTTCTACCCATTCCACACTGTACTTCATCAAAAATTAAAACGATATTATTTTCATCGCATAATTTTCGTACGGCTTTTAAATAGTCTTTATCTGCAACGTGAATTCCACCTTCCCCTTGAACTGGTTCAATCATTATTGCAGCTGTTTTTTCTGAAATTCCTGCTTTCAATGCTTCAATATCATTAAATGGAATGTATGCAAAACCTTGTGGTAATGGTTCAAATCCTTCCTGATATTTTGCTTTAGGAGTTGCAGTAACTGTTGTAAGGGTTCTTCCGTGGAATGAGTGTTCCATTGTAATTATTTCCCCTTGTTTACCTTTTGTTTTACCATATTTTCTTGCAAGTTTTATTGCAGCTTCGTTTGCTTCTGCACCACTATTACAGAAAAATGCTTTATCTAATCCGCTTAAATTTACAAGTTTTTTTGCCAACTCGATTTGTGGAACATTGTAATAAATATTTGAAATGTGAATTAAGGTTTCTGCCTGGTTTTTAATTGTTTCAACAACCTTAGGGTGGCAGTGCCCAACGTTATTTACTCCGATTCCCGCAAGAAAATCGAGATATTCTTTTCCTTCGGTATCAAATACGCTCATTCCTTTTCCTTTTACAAGGACCACTGGAACTCGGCCGTAAGTGTTTATAACGTATTTTTTCTCATCTGAAATAATTTGTTCTTTTTCTAAAGTGCTCATTCTAACCACCAAGACAATTAAAATCAGTCGTGTGATAAATAAATCATGATTCAAAATTATTTAATAGTACCGAGTTTAAAAATATATTGTTTTTTAAAATAAGTTTTGTAATTTTCACTAAAAATTATTATCAACACGATTAGAGGATTAAAATGGAGTTTGATTTAACCAATATATGTGGATATTTGGCAATTATAAACACGATAGTCCTCGTAATTTTATTTTACATTATTATAAGGTTATTAAAACTTGTAAAAAGTAATTTTGAATATTCAAGAAGTTTAACCTGCCCTGAGGATAGGATTGAAGTATTGAATGACGAAAAATACTATTATTACGTTTTAAATCGAATAAAATATGCCAAAAAAGAAATTGACGTCATTATGTTTTCGATATACTTAAATCCAAAGATATCAGAATTAATCGATGAACTTGTAAATGCGAGAAAGCGTGGAGTTATGGTTAGGGTAATTCTTGAAGAAGAAGTTGGATCAAATATTCTAGCCCAGAGCAAGCTTTCAAGCCAGCACATCATGGTAAAATTCCACGATTCTAAGAAAACACATAATAAATTAATAATTGTGGATGATACGGTTATTGTTGGAAGTCATAACTGGACTGATAAAGCCCTTTTTGAAAATAAGGAATCTGGAATTGCAATATCAAACGAAAATGTTCTTAAAGAGGAAAAAGAATATTTCGAATCATTGTGGAGGTCTGTCGAATGAAAATAGCTATTTTTTCCAAATTAACTATCAAGGAAGATGAAATAAAAGAAAAAATGAAAAACTTTGATGTAGATATTTATCCTCCGATAAAACGTGGAGATTTAACTGCTCAAAAAATCTTTGATTATGACGTCATTGGAATAATCGACGGATGTTTCCTTCAAAATACTGCGGTAGCCCATAGAGAAATTTTAAAGGTCCTTCAAAATAACATCAAAGTATTTGGTGCAGGTTCAATGGGGGCACTCAGAGCTTCGGAATTAGACAGCTGCGGTATGATTGGAGTTGGCTCAGTTTATTCATTATACAAACATGGAATAATTACCGATGATGATGAAGTTGCAGTTACTTTTGATGATAATTTAAATCAGATCACATTTTCAATGATCAGCTTTAGGGAAATGATCAATAATGCAATTAAAGATAAAATAATCGATGAAAATGATTCTAAGAAACTGATTACTTCAGGAAAAGAACTTTATTATCCACTTAGGACTTTTGAAAACGTTATTGAAAAATCGGGAATTTCTGATGAAAAAAAGGAAGTCTTGGAAAAATATCTTAAAAATCAACAAGACATAAAAAGAATCGATGCCTTTGAAATGCTCGAAGAAATTATAAAATATATTGAAAAACAGTAATGATTTAAAACAGTTTTTTAATAGTTATATAAAAATATCTGGTGAAGTTATGAAAATGGAACTTAAGGTAAAACCCATTGAAAACGGAACTGTTATCGACCATATCAGTGGTTCAAAAGCCTTGAAAGTTTATAAAATCTTAAATATCGAAGAAAAACTCCCGATGACCATTGCATTAAACGTGCCTTCAAAAAAAGGTGTTATGAAAGATATCTTAAAAATTGAAGGGCTTGAACTTACAAAAGAGGATGTAAATAAAATTGCGCTAATTTCACCAGATGCAACGATAAACATCATCAAAGAAGGAATCGTCATAAAAAAATTTAAAGTAGACCTCCCAAAAAGAATTGATGGGATAATCAAGTGTACAAACCCAAACTGTATCACGAACAAAGAAAATATTGACGGCAAATTTTCGATTGAACAGAAAAACACGTTAAAAATCAGATGCGAATACTGCGAAAAATTCATTAATTCGATTATAATCTCAAAATAAACACGTATTTACATTTTCAGTAACTATTGTCAACAAACATGCGGTGAATTTTATGAAATTGCACGAATATGAAGCAAAGGAAATTTTTAAAGAAAATGGAATCCCAATTCCAAAAAACAAACTTACTTGCGGTAAAGTCGACAGTATCGATTATCCTGTTGTTATAAAAGCGCAAGTTTTAGTCGGTGGAAGAGGAAAAGCTGGCGGAATCTTATTTTCAGATAATTTAGATGATGCAAACGAAAAAATTGAATCATTGATAGGAAACACGGTAAAAGGAGAAGTCGTTGAAAAAGTACTCCTTGAAGAGCAGATAAAGATTTCAAAAGAATACTATGTTGGCGTTGTTGTTAATAGAAATGAAAAAAACAATGTTGTTATATTTTCAACCGAAGGTGGAGTAGATATTGAAGAAGTAGCTTCAAAAACTCCAGAAAAAATAATAAAATTGCCGTTAGAATCTGGAAAAGAATTTTTACCATACCTTGCAAGAGAAATGCTCAAAAAAGCAGGCATTCCAAGTGCAGAAATTCCAAAAGTTGCAGACGTTTTGTGCAAAGTTTATAAAGCATTCAAAGATATGGATGGAATTTTAGCTGAAATAAACCCGTTAGTGTTTACAGAAGATGGAAAAATCATTGCTGCGGATGCAGTTTTAAATATTGACGACGATGCATACTTTAGACATAATTACGATAAATTTGAAGAATTTGAAAAACAGGAAAAATCCGAATTTGCATACGTTGAACTTGATGGTGACATTGCAGTTATCGGAAACGGTGCAGGACTTACCCTTGCAAGCATGGATATTGTAAAAGAGTTCGGCGGAGAACCTGCATGTTTCTTGGATGTTGGTGGTGGTTCGACCAGAGAAACTGTAAAAAAAGCACTTTTAAAAGCAACTTCTAGAAAAAATGTTAAAGGAGCATTTATCAATATTCTTGGTGGAATTACTAGATGTGATGAAGTCTCATTGGGAATTGTAGACGTTTTAAATGAAAATCCAAACCTTAAATTTGCAGTTAGAATGATGGGAACTAACGAAGAAGAGGGAAGAAAAATCCTCTCTGAAAATGGAGTAAGTTTCGAAAATTCAATGGACGGGGCAGCAAAAGCACTTACAGAACTAATAAATAGTTAACTGTGATTTTACATGTTTAAACTCCGAAAAAAAAAGCCTGAAACTGTTTCAAGAGATAAATATGAGGATATTAAAAAGATATATCTTGAATCTAAAAAATCTTATATCGCACTCGAAGCAAAATATAAACATGAATTATACACAAACAGCCAGTTAAAAAGTGAAATAAGCAGAAAAAATGTAGAACTTGAATATTTAAATCATAAACTAAATGAACTCTATGAAAAATATAGGGATCTTTCAAAGAGTTACGAAAAACTGGAAAACAGAATTAAATTTTTACTTTCAGAACTTGAAATCAAAGATAAAAAAGATTCTGAAAAATAATTATTTCATATTTTTAGATATTTCTTTTAAAATTTGCAATTTTGAAGTGTTTTTATCCAATTTTACTTTTATATATCCACAAATTTCCCAAGGTTCCATTGGATAACTTTTTTTAATTTCAATACTATGTTCTAAACCCATTTTCTTTATTTTATCAGCAATATCTTTTAATTTCGGGTTTGCTACTGCAAATTCTTTTGGAACTTTTCTGCCTTCGTTTTTAGTTCTTTTTATATCAATATACGCAGGCCATATAATCATTTCTTTCATTAATTTCACCGAAATTATTTAATCCATTTTTCTTTTACAAAGGTGTGAATAATTATCATTATAATTACAATTGATACCGCAGAAATTATCCAAAATCCATAAGGGTGCTCTGAAAGAGGCATATATTTAAAATTCATACCATATATTCCAGTAATCCACATTGGAACTGCAAATAACGCAGTAACCATTGTAAGTATCTTCATTACCTGATTCATCCTTATGTTTTCAATCGAAAGAGACATATCCATCATGGAAGATAAAAGCTCACGATATGTAGTTTCCATGTCAATTAACTGCAAAACATCGTAGTAGAGGTCTTCAAATTCCCATCTGTCTTCCTGAGTAGTTATTGAAAGGTATTTTCTTTTTAAAACTGAAATAACATCCTTGTTTGAAATAAGCGCCTTGTGAAAATAAACAAGCATTTTTCTAAGCTGTAGTATTTCTTCAGTCATATTTTTATTTTGTTCTTGAACAATTCGGTCTTCTAAAACATCCAACTGATCTTCAAGGTTTACAAGAATCCTAGAATAGCTTATTGTAATCTGGTTTAGTATCGTGTAGATAAAAAATCCTTTTCCCTTATCCAGAAGTGTTTTTGGCTTTTTTGTCTTCACTAAATTATACAGTCGCCCAATTGACTTAATTTTATCTGCATGAATCGTCAATATAATATTATCTTTTACATAAATTCCAAAAGAAGTCGTTGTGATGTCTTCTTCAAATAACGGAGCTTTAAAAATAATTGTATAATATTTATCTTCTTCTTCAACCCTTGGAACTTCCTGTTCATCGAGACCAAGGCTTAATTCATCAATTTCTATGTCGATTGTTTTTGAAAGTTCTATCAATTCCACATCTGAAGGATCGTAGCAATCAATCCATATAAGATCGTGTTCACTATTTATCTCATCCAAATTCAAAACTTCAAAAGATCCTTTAGCGTATCCAAGAATTTCAAGCATGTTTTCACAACTACTCGTTATTCATCTCTTCTTTAGATTTTGGCTCGTGAAATAATACAACGGACAATACTATCAATATCGAAACATATGCTAAAATATACATTACAAGACCCATAAATTCAACAGTATATCCGATCAAATAATCCGAAGATATAATCAACATCTGCCTTAGTATAAATGCAAGAACTACGTTAAAGAATAACCTCTTTATAAGCCTAAGTATGCTTTTTTCAGTATGTATCAAATCATCTATAAAATGAACGAGTACTAGCAATACAAATCCCAACGTTAGAGGGTTTGCAATATTTAACAAGAATTTTCCAAAAAATACTGTTAATTCTGGATCTACTGATGCCTGATAAGAGTAGAGTATTCCAACAAGAAGTATCAAAAATCCCAAAATATTTCCAAAAGGAGATAATTTTCCAACTTCAAGTCCCTTTTTACTTTCATTGAGGGTTTTTTTAATAGATTCAACTAATCCAACACCCTCAGACAAAATGTAAATACCAATAAGTCCTGCAATTATTCTCCAACCAAGATCTGAAAATATCGCATATAAAATCATTGCAAATCCAATTGATGTAAATATTAAAGGAATGTACTGCGACATTGTCTTTTTTATAAATTCTTGCATAAGGTAGTAAGTTGATTCGAGAGATTCGTTTTGTTTAATTACAATTCTTTTTTTCCAGACAAAAATATCCTTTAATTCCAGATATTTTAAAACCATTTCATCTTCTTTTCCATCCGAAACCAGATATATGAAATTAGGCTCGTAAAGGTAAATTAAAAAATCAATCTGTTCCTTAATTTTAATTGCACAGACTTCTGATTCGATATCGATATCTCCAGAAATTGTTGCAATTTCAACGTCTTTTCCTTCTTTTTTTAGGTGGTCGTAGTGCTGAACTCCACCGAGCATGGAGTTTACGTCACTATCTCCAGGATCAGTCAATCCGAGCCTCACAGCTGCATTGATATTATCTTCCCTACTTAAAATAGGAGTCCTGATGTTTGCTTTTCTTCCGACATCGTCATCCATGTCGACGACAATAACAAGATACTTTTTATCTTCGGGAACGTTATAATCTTTGCCGATATCCTTTATTGATACCATTATACCACTTTAACACGGAAATAAGAAATAAATATAGTTTTTTAAATAATTAGGGTTTTTTCTGCAGATTTTCTGAAACATACAAGAACGTTAACATTGTAACTAAAAAACCGTAATTAATGCCGATTTCACACATTGATAACAATACGGCACCATAAATAGAATATATTTTAGTATCGCTCTTTTTATATATTAACTTACTTATTATTCCAAATATTAGCGAAAAAATTAAGCTGTAATAACCCAGATCAAGATAAATCGGGCCAAACATGGTTGAAGTAATATTATGTCTGTAACCATGAATTATTTCTCCAATTAACGACTCACCACCTGGTGTGAATGCAATTTTACCATATAATGCTGCAGGATACAAAATAATCTTTTCTAACGTCATTAAATCAAAATAAGCCCGGTATGATAAGATTTCTAAAAAATTAAGGCTCCATGATTGACCTGATGAGGAAAGTATCGACTTTGCCATTATTCCTAAAAATAATATTGTAAAAATTCCGACTAAAAATATTTTTTTCGCGCCTATTTTGTTTTTTTTGTAATTATAAAGCAAATATGCAACGATTAACACCAAAACATTAGCTTTATAGCCTGTTACTGCCAAAATTGCAAATGATACCAAAAAATATCCAAAATTAAAAAGGCTTGCAAATATGAGTGCGCCTGAAGAAATTAACCTTAAGGGATCATTTGAAATCGCCATTCTAACGGTATAATCGGTAATTGGAACGGTTCCGTGAATTAAAATCATTGCAAAAAAGGAAATTACCCCAATTGAAAACATGATTTTACTTATTTTTTCAGAATAATAATATTTCATGAAAACATGTAAAATCAAAAATATTAGTCCTGAAAATATTATTGAATTTAATATATTTGCTGAAAGGATAAAAATTCCAAAAAACATGGATAATCCAAACAAAATTCCAGAAACCAATTTTAAATTTAATTTATCTAATTTCAACATCTTTTCAAAATTTATAAAAAATGGAATTGAAAAAATAGCCAGATTTCCAAATACAACCAGTATCATTTTTAAAAGGGAATCTATTCCAAATTTATCAAAATAGGGAATTGCAAACAAAAATATCAGCGCATGGCCTAAAAAAATTATGGTTATCGGGTTATCTAGCCCAAGTCCATATTTTTCTGCAAAATAATTCTTACATTTTTCAAAATTATTTTTTAGCATTTAAAATCCCCCTAAAAATCCCGTAAACTGTCATAATTACCCCTAAAGTATACATCACAACTACATCTAAATCCAAAATTCCAGTTTCAATCCCAACAATTAAATAAGATACCATTATCGAATAAAATCCAAGATATAAACCTTTTAATTTACTTGAAACCTCGTTTGAAAGCCCCATTAAAAGCCCAAAAATTCCAAAATAAGGAACCAGTCCGAGCATTCCAAAATCCATCAAAACTGCACCAAATATTGTCGGCGTAATTGTAACCCCTGTTACTCCGATACTGTTTGCAATTAATGTCCTTGGCCCATATTTTGAACCCTCGATTAACCCGTATGACGAAAATATGGCGTTATGAATAACCCCTTGGAAATTACCGTTGAAATTTTTTACAATGAGATCAAATATGCTCATTGTAAGGTCTATTCTTGAAAGAAGGGGATTTCCACCAATATTCAACACATAATGCCTCAAAAATGAAAGTCCAAAAACAACCATTGCAAGCCCGATTAATGAATAAATCATGAGTTTATTCTTTATTTTTCCTGAATAATACATTGCAAAGATTGTTGAAAGTAATAGTACCACAACTTGCGTACGGTAGCCTAAAAGCATTATTAAAGCAGAAAATAGGCCAGAATATAAAAATATTTTTTTATTGTTTAATTTTGAACTTGAAACAAGTATTGCCCATCCAAGAGGGAGCGTATGCGAAAATGCAGTATATATAACACTTAAAAATTTTCTAGATGCAGGGTCGAACAGCGGAACTCCCCTAACCCATAAAAGATCCATTATCGTAAAAAAAATCCCGAATAATATCAAAAAAAGTCCGATTTTTTCGTGAAGTTTATAATTTAATTCATAGGGTTTGAAATCCAATGTTTTAAAGATATTCTTCCCTGCGATAAATGAAATATAAAAAAATACTGATGAGAATAATACAATGCATGCAGAAATTGTACTAACATTTGACAGAAGTACGAAAAGACAGGATAAACCGACAAATATGTGGTGAGGTCCGATTTTTTGCGAATTAAGTTCCAAAAACTTCTTCATACTATTACATCCAGGTTATTAGTTTTGCATTGTTATAATTTTCAGTGTTTATCTCGTTGCTTGATTCTTCCACAATAATATTTACTTCCATATCTGATGTAACAATTTTTTGAGGATTTAATAAACTATCTAAATTTTTTAAGTCCTCCAAATTAAACGTTCCTTTTAAAATCAGCCCACCATCTACAAAACTAATTTTTGGTAGCGCTGTTTCGTATTTGAAATAATTTATAACTTCAAGTTGCTCTGTTGGTGAAAAAGTATCTGAATCGATTGCAAATGAACCATCGACGTCAACTTCGAGAACCGTTAAATCATCGCCGATATCTGTATAAATAATATCACTTATTTCGGAAAATGAAGTTCCATTTATTGATTCTAAGTTGTATCTGATTATCGTGTTTCCTAAAGGAACCAGATATATTTTACTTGCTGCAATATCTTCTTTTGAAGCAAGTTTTCCACCGATAGTCATTTCTTTGTTTTCATATGCAACTGTAAGCGTTCCACCACTTGCAGCTAAGATTTGTACGCGATCTGAAAATTCTAAACCATCAGCAGTCCATTTTCCATCAATGTCTGCGTAAAGTGGAAAACCCTTAAGCATTATATTTTCAGAAATCCACGCACATTTGTACATTTCTTCCCCATCGAAAGTATACTCTGCTGAAGTTGGGCTTAAAAAATTGTATCCAATTGCAAGGGCAGTAACCAAAACTGAAATTAAAACTAAAAACTCTAAAATTCCGATTTTTTTCATGAATCTAACCCCGTTTGAAAATTAAAAATAAGAATAATGTTAATTTAAAAGTAATTTAAAAATTATTTTTTGTATGCGTTCAACACGGTTTCTGCAATGCTTTCTGAGTCGAGTTTATAGTATTTCAATAAATCTCCTGCTTTTCCAGATTTTCCAAACTCGTCATTGATACCAATTCTTAGGAGTTTTTTGTTTAATCCATCTTCTGCAATGACTTCTGAAATTGCTCCTCCAAGTCCTGCGACAATACTGTGATCTTCAATTGAAACTATAAAATCTTTTGAATTTTTTATTGCATCTTTATCAATTGGTTTTATTGTTGAAATTGCAATAACTTCTACAGATATTCCTTTTTCCAAAAGTATTTTTGAAGCGTTGATTGCTTCTGGAACGAGTTCTCCTGTTGCAATTAGCGTAATATCAGTTCCTTCTTTTAAAATCCTTGCTTTTCCAAACTCGAATTTTGCTTCTTCTTCGTTTTCAAAGATTATTTCCGTATTTCCCCTTGGCATTCTTACGTAAACCGGACCTTCGTAATTAGATGCCCATCTAATGGCACTTTTTGTTTCCAAATAATCAGATGGAGAAATTACAATCATTTTTGGAATTGATCTCATTATTGCAATGTCTTCTGTCATTTCATGAGATGCTCCATCTTCACCAACAGTAATTCCACTGTGTGTTGCACATATTTTTACGTTTAAACCAGGATATGCGATAGAATTTCTAATCTGCTCCCATGCCCTTCCTGTTGCAAACATTGCAAAAGTTGATGCGAATACGGTTTTTCCAGTTCTTGAAAGTCCTGCTGCCATACCCATCATGTTCTGTTCTGCAATTCCTGCATTGAAAAATCTTTCAGGGTATTTTTTAGCAAAAACGCTTGTTTTGGTAGAACCCGATAAATCAGCATCAAGTACCACAATATTTTTATTTAATTCTCCAAGTTCGGCCAGTGTTTCGCCGTATGCGTCTCTCATTCCTTTTTTTGTTCCTTTCATATACTTCACCACAGTTGTAAACATCAATATTAATTCAACAACTCAATACACATTTTTACATTAAATTTTAAAGTTTGCAGAATTTCTTAAGTCATCTACTGCCTTTTTAACATCTTCTTTTCCATAAATTGCTGAAGCTGCAATTAAAGCATCTGCTCCTGCTTCAACTGCTTTTGGCGCAGTTTCTAGATTAATTCCACCATCTACAAAGATTTTTGTGTCATATCCTTCAGCCAATATTTTATTTTTTAAATTATCTATCTTTTTGAGCATTGGATTTATAAAAGACTGCCCTGAAAAGCCAGGTTCAACGGTCATTATCAAAACACCATACAAATTTTCTAAAACATATTCCACGTTGTTGATAGGGGTTGATGGGTTTAATGCAACTATTGGCTTTGCACCGTGTTCTTTTATCATGTCAACGGTTCTGAATAAATATTTGCTGGATTCTGCATGAAATGCAATTATATCTGCAGCATCTGCCAATTTGGGAATAAATAAATCAGGATTTTCAACCATTAAATGTACATCTATTGGAACGTCAGTTATACTTTTCAAATAGTGCGGAACTCTAAGCCCCATACTTAAATTCGGTACAAAGTGTCCGTCCATTATATCAACGTGAAAGAAATCAACATTCCCTTCTTCAGCCTTTTTTACTTCTTGTTCCATGTGTCCGTAATCTGCAGAAAGAATGGATGCACCAATCATTACCATTTAAACCACCATCAATTACTGAAGTTCTGTAAGTGCTTTTTCTAATTCTTCTTTATTTGGAGCTTTTCCGTGGAATCCAACGTTGTTTTCCATGAAAGATACGCCTTTTCCTTTTATTGTATTTGCAATAATCATTTTTGGCTTTCCGTTTTTCATTGATTTTGCAAGTTCTGCGGTTTTGATAATTTCCTCGTAATTGTGACCTTCGATTTCAAATACATCAAAACCAAATCCTGCAAATTTAGCCTTTAAATCCGCAAGACACATTACATCTTCTGTGCATCCGTCAATCTGGAGTTTGTTTCTATCGACAAAACCGATTAAATTATCAAGCTTGTAGTGTGCCGCAGCCATTGCAGCTTCCCAGACCTGTCCTTCTTGGCATTCTCCATCCCCTAAAAGAACGAAAACGTTATTTTCATACTTGTTTAATTTACATCCGATAGCAACGCCAACTGATGAAGAAAATCCCTGTCCAAGTGATCCGGTATTTACCTCAATTCCAGGAATTTCGATTGTCGGGTGTCCTTGTAAAAGAGCTCCGAGTTGTCTTAAATTCCACAATTCTTCTTCTTTAAAATAACCTAAATCTGCAAGTGTTGCATAAAGTGCAGGACATGCGTGACCCTTACTTAAAATAAACCTATCTCTTGAATCCAAATTTGGGTTTTTTGGATCGTAACCCATAATGTTATAATAAAGAGCCGTAATAATATCAATTGCTGAAAGGGATCCTCCAGGGTGTCCTGATTCTGCAAGTCCAATCATTTTTACAATATTATATCTTAAACTTTTTGATTTTACAGCCAATTCTTCAAAAGTCAAGTTTTTTGTGTTTTTCATTCTTTTCACCGATTTTAAAAACATGAATTTTTAAATCTGTTTCGTTTTTTCTTTTGATTTTACTAATAATGGCAATAATATGAAAATAAAAATAAATCGCCAACATGGTGTTTGAATATGTTAAAATATTATATCTTTCAAGAGTATTAATATTACAATCCATTGATAACATGAATATATCGGATGCATTTATAAATTTTTTGTATATTCCACTTGTTAAATATTATTTTTTCAGAAAATACCAAAATTTAGTTAAAAACAATCATATTTAAATCATAGAATAGATATCATTATGAAAATTGAGTAGTTAAGAAATAAGCTGGTGATTTTATGAGTACACTTGATTATTTAAAGATTCTCGCAACAGAAAAAGGGATTTCTGGAAGAGAAGATAATGTAAGAGAATACATGAAAAAAGAACTCGAAAAATACTGCGATAGTATTGAAACTGATAAATTCGGTAATTTAATTGCGAAAAAAGGATCAACCGGTCCAAAAATTATGATTGCATCCCACATGGACGAAATCGGACTCATGGTAAAATTCATCGATGACAAAGGATTCTTAAAATTTACAAAAATTGGTGGAATTAACGACCAGATGCTTTTAAACCAAAAAGTTATCGTTCACAGCAATGAAGGAGATATTGTTGGAGTTTTGGGATCAAAACCACCACATAAAATGAAAGAAAATGAAAGAAACAAGTTAATTTCAGCTGAACATATGTTTATCGACATCGGTGCAAAAAATAAAGAAGATGCAGAAAAAATGGGTGTTGAAATCGGTACTGCAATTTCATTCAAGTCTGAATTTGACAACCTTGGTGGAAACGTAGTTTCATGCAAATCATTTGACAACAGGGCAGGCTGTGCGGTTGTTTTGAAAACCATGGAATTAATCAAGGATATGGATTTAAAATGTCAGGTTTACGCTGTAGGAACAGTTCAGGAAGAAGTAGGACTTAAAGGTGCAAAAACATCCGCATTTGGAATTAACCCTGATGTTGCATTTGCACTCGATGTTACAATCTGTGGAGACCACCCTGGAATTAAATTAGAAGATGCTCCAGTAGAACTTGGAAAAGGCCCTGTTGCAACAATTGTTGATGCTTCTGGAAGGGGAATTATTACACACCCTACAGTTTTAAAAATGGTAAGGGACGTTACAAAAGAAAACGAAATTCCTGTCCAATACGAAGTTGGAGAAGGTGGAACTACTGATGCAACCGCAATTCACCTGACAAGAGATGGAATTCCAACTGGAGTTATATCCGTTCCTTCAAGATACATCCACACACCAGTTGAAGTTATTGATACAGAAGACCTTGAAAAAACAACAGAACTTGTTGTTGCATGCATTAAAAAGGTGCACGAATACTTTTAATTTCAATTAAAATCTATTTTTTAATTTTTAAGATATTAAAAAAATTTAAAAATTTAAACTAAAACAAAAAAGTGAATTTTATGAAACTTGACATTAAAAAAGACTTAAAAAATATTGCATGGCACTGTATGATGTGTGGTGGATGCTGTGACTCCCCAAGCGTTTCCAAAAAAGATGTTGCAAACATTGCAGGCTTTTTAAAGATCCCATTTGACGAAGTCGTTAAAAAATACCTTGTAAACTTTGATGGAATGACGGGAAGACTTAAAACTTCAAAAGAAAAATGTATATTCTTGGATGAAAACAATAAATGTAAAATTTATAGGGTTAGACCAATCATCTGTAGATTAAGGCCTTATTCAGTTCAAATAAAAGATAAAAACCTTGTTTTAACGTATGACGGCTGGTTTTTAGAAAACTGTAAAGGTCAGTTCATTGGAGATTTAAACCCTGATGAAGAATATTACAAACACGCTGAAACCGTTTTAAAGTACCTTGGAGAAGAAAAAAATACTCCTGAAGAATTATTTGAAAAAGCGAAAAAAAGATTGAAAAAATCTAAAAAAAATTGAAAAATAATAATTTAACAGAACGTTCTGTTTGAAACTGGAATACATAGTGTCTTTTTACAGTTTGGACACTCCACTGTTACTTTTTCCAGTTCATAGTTTTCTGCAAAAGGCTTGTCACAGTACGGGCAGTACCATAACTTTTTACCTGTTTTTTCGCATTCCCCAATTTCTCCAACAGTAGGATGCTTCTTAAAAGTAACGTCACTTTCTTTATCCTGGTATTTAAAAAAAAGTTCGATTAAATCCTTGTAAATTTGAACTGCTGACATTCTTATGCATTTTTCTCCGCCACAGATAGGACATTCCATATTTTCACCAAAAAATTTCATCCCAAATATACTAAAATGTAGTTTTATTCTATATAATATATTGTTAAGATACATTTACATCAAAAGTTTTAAATTTTAGTCTTTCAACTTTATTTTAACAAATTCTGGTGTATTTATGAAATCGATAATTTTAGGAATTCTTTCATCACTTTTTTTCGCATCCACTTTTGTTTTGAATCGACAGATGGATCTTTTCGGGGGAGATTGGGTATTTTCTGCATCTTTAAGATACATATTTACACTGCCAATTCTCTTAATTTTGCTTTACGGTAGAAATAACATTAAAAAAGTAATTTCTGAAATAAAAAACAATTTTAAAGAATGGTTTATCTGGAGTAATGTTGGTTTTGTTTTATTTTACGCCCCACTTACATTTGCAGGTGATTACGGGCCATCCTGGCTTATTGCGGGAACCTGGCAGATTACAATCATTGCAGGAATTCTTGTAACCCCGTTATTTTACAGCATGGTTGAAAATAATGGAAATTTAGAAAAAGTAAAGAATAAAATTCCAAAAAAATCGCTTTTTATTTCAGCCATAATTCTTTTTGGAATTATTTTAATGCAGTATTCAAGAATAACTTCTGTTTCAATAGAATCAATTATTTTTGGATTTTTACCAGTTATTGTTGCGGCATTTTCATATCCCTTGGGAAACAGAAAAACCATGGAAATTTCGGGCGGTAAATTAACCACATTTCAGAGAATTCTTGGAATGACTCTTTGCAGCATGCCTGCATGGATTTTACTTTTAATTTACGGACTTTTAAGGTCAGGTATTCCAAACAATAACCAGATTATACAGTCATTTATTGTTGCATTATTTTCAGGAATAATTGCAACCTGGCTTTTTTTCAAGGCGACAGACCTTGTAAGAAAAGATATGAAAAAACTTGCTGCTGTTGAATCAACACAGTCTGGAGAAATAGTATTTTCAGTACTTGGTGAAATTATCCTGCTTGGTGGTGCATTTCCAGACATTTCTGCAATTTTCGGACTGCTTGTCGTGATATCTGGAATGATTATACATAGTATTCATTCTGTTAGAATAAATAGCTGATAAATCAGAAATGTTGTCCTTGATCCCAATAAAAAAATTATTTAATAAGTTGCCTAAATATATGATTAAAATAATTAATGAGCATATTTCGATAAATTTAATTTAATATATTATTTGTGGTGCCTCATGAGAAAATCAAGAATTGGAATGATTGGAACTAAATTACTAATTTATTCAATAATTATTGTTTTAATCCCGACAATAATGTTGAGCTATGTATCAACAGATACAATTTCAGATTTGATGATTTCAAACCAGAATAAAGATCTCGATAGAAATATGGGAATATTGACTGAAAGAATGGATAGTGTACTCATCGAATTTGACACTATGACGTCATATACAGCACAGCTTCCAGTTGTAATTAATGCAGTCAAAAATAAGGATGAAAAAACATTACAGGATTTTGCAAATGGTCTTGAAGACCAGTCTTGGGTTGACCTGGTAGTATTTACCGATGCAGAAGGAAACGTAATTTGTGCAAGTTACGGAGATACCAATGCAGAAATAAGTTCTTACGTTAAAAAATTACTCGGAAAAAATACACTATACGCTTACGATGTCCTTCCAAATGAAGAAGCTTCAAAATATAGCGATTATGAACTGGATGGCTACGATGCACTCGCAATATTTACTGTTGCACCAGTACATGATGGAGAATCACTTATCGGTACTGTAACCTATGTAGATATCATGAATAAAGATGATTACTGGGTAGATAGAGTTAAAGAAGTTACTGGCGATGATGCTTCAATATATCTAAAAAATGTAAGGATATCTACAACTAGCCAAATGGATGGAGTAGATGGTTATGGTATGCCTGCATCTGAAGGAATATTTGAAACTATTTCAAAAAAACAAGATTATATTGGAGATATAAGTATTAACGGAGTATTGTATTTAGGCGAATATTCTCCTATATATAATATCGATGGCGAAGTAATCGGAATGACGGCGGTTGGAACTCCTCAAACTCCATTTATGGCATTGCTTAATTCAACGATTCAGAAAATATTCTTTATCGCAGCCACAAGCCTGCTTATCGCAGTTTTAGTTGCTATAATTTTAAACAGAAAAATAATAGTTCCGATAAAAAAACTTAAAAATTCTGCTGAAATATTTGGGCATGGAAAATATGATGAAAGAGTACATATCGAAACTGGCGATGAAATAGAAGAATTGGCAGAATCATTCAACAGTATGGCCGAAGAAATAAGTAGGTCAGATCAAAAACTTAAAAAAGATGCAAATGACCTTAAACATTCATATGACGAATTAAAAGAAGTTGATGATTTAAAATCCGAACTTATTTCGATAGTATCTCACGAATTGAGAACTCCGCTTACGTCAATTCTTGGATATATTCAACTGTTAAAAGATGAAACTGCGGGAAAACTAAATGAAAAGCAGAAAGAATTCGTATCAGTAATATCTGAAAATTCAGAACGGTTAAAAAGAATTACCGATAACATGTCAGACCTCGTAAGTGTTGATGATGATGTTTTAGATGGCGAATTTAATAAATTAAACATCAAAAATGCAGTGGAAGAAATTATTTCCTCTTTACAGCACTTTGCAGACAGTAGAAACATAATTTTACTCGAGGATGTAGATGATTCGTATATAAAAGGAGATAAATCTAAAATACATCAGGTTCTTGCAAATTTAATTGAAAATGCAGTGAAATTCAGTAAAAAACAGACCAAAGTTACAGTAACTGGTTTTGAAGATAACGGAAACATTCACCTTGAAATTACCGATCAAGGACCCGGAATTCCAAAAGAACATCTTGATAAAATATTTGACAGATTTTACCAGATCGATTCTTCTTCAAAACGAGAAATCGGTGGATCGGGCCTTGGACTTGCAGTCTGTAAAAAAATCGTTGAATCCCACGGTGGATCAATTTGGGTTGAAAGCAAAATTGGAAAAGGTACAATCGTTCACGTACTGTTCCCATTAGTTAAATAACCCAAAAAAAATAATTTTTTAAAATATTTGAAGTTTAAATTTAATTAAATGAAATATTTTCTTTTACTTCTTTTAAAACAGAATTTACAAAATCATCAAGCGTTATTTTCAAATTTTCTTCACAGGATTCAATCTGTTCCCTTGAAACATTCTGTGCAAAACTTTTATCTTTTAATTTTTTCTTAATTGACTTTAATTCTGCCTTTTTTACATCTTTGTCAGGCCTCATTAAAACATAAGCTCGAATAATTCCCGAAAGTGCATCAACGGCCCATAAAGCATGCCTAATTTCCGAATTTCTTTCAATATTCAATACATCGTTGTGAGATTTTATATCTTCAATTAAATCTTTTGAAATTCCTTCCTTTTTTAAAATTTCTTCGCCAAGGATACAGTGTTTTTCTATATCGCAGCCATATTCTTCAATGTCGATATCGTGTAAAACTCCGGTTACAAACCAGCAATTTTGTTCGGTTTCGTCCTTTTCAAGATATTTAGCTATTCCAAGCATTCCATATCCAACGATTAAATTATGATCAAGATTGGACTGTTCTTTTACATAAAAATTTAATAAATCTAGCGCTTTTTTACCATCAGGTATCATTTAAAATCCCTCCAAAAAAAGAATATATAAAATTTAAAAAAATTATGCAGCAGAAACAATTTTTATAATGTCTCCATCGTTTAATTCCTGATCTGCACTGATTCTCAACTTTTTCTTCGCATCGACCGCGTAGATGAACTTTTGCCCGATTTCTGTGTGTATTTTGAATGCAAGGTCTTTTGCAGTTGCTCCTTTTTTAACAAGGTATGCATCAGGTAAAACATTTCCTTTTTTATCGCAGAATTTTCCTTCGTCCTCCACAGGATAGACTACAATCATATTTAATAGATCAAAATAAGCCACATTGATTAAATCCTGAATTCCTGTTCCACCAAATTTATCAAGGTAGCTTTTCATATAATTTAATGCATTTTTCTGTGCATTATTTAGGGATGATTCATCCAAAATTTCCATTGATTTTCCATCATATTTTATTAAACCTGCTTTCTGCGCCTTTTTTAGTGCAAGTTCAATTTCAGCAGATGTTGGAATAACCAAAAAGTCTTTAAATTCTTCTTTTAATAATTCAATGTTTTTTTCTGCGTCAGGGTGATCTGCCTTATTTGCAGAAATAATCATTGGTTTTGAAGCTTTTCTCAAATTTGTCGAAATTTTCAACAAATCATCTTCAGACCATTTCATAGGACTTTCGTCAAACTCTTTAATTACCGCAAACACTTGATTTTCTGAAATGTTTAATCCACTTAACTGTTCAGAAAGCGCTTTTAAAAGATTTTTTTCCTGCTGTGCTTTTCTTGAGAGCCTTTCCCAATTTTTAGTTAAAATACTGTAAATCCACATGTCAAGTTCATTTAACAAAAATTTAACGTCATCTACGGGATTATTATTTTCAGAAGGATTTCCTTCAAGATCCGTTTTTCCACTTGCATCAACTACAAGTATAAATGCATCTGCCTGCCTTAAATCGTCTAAAAATTTGTTACCCATTCCTTTTCCTTTGTGTGCATCAGGAACGAGCCCTGCAACGTCAATAACTTCAACAGGAATATAACGCATTCCAGCAAAACATTTTGAATTGTTTGGGGTACATTTTAAATCTAAAGTGTCACATGGGCATGGCTTTGTAACAAAAGAAGTTCCAATGTTTGGGTTTATCGTAGTAAATGGGTAATTTCCAATATCTGCAATTTTTTCTGTCATTGCATTGAATGTAGTTGATTTTCCAACGTTTGGTTTTCCAACGAGTCCTAATATCGCCATGCTATCACCGGTTTTATAATTGTTAATTTAAATTTCTATAAAATCCCAAGGTTTTTCTTCGATTTTATCAATGTAGTTATCCAAATCCACATTTTTAATAAGTTCCATTGTGTTTTTTGACTCATTTAAAACTTTTGAAAGTTCGACCCCACCTCTTGCAAGAACAGTCTGTGCGACCATGGAATTGAATTTTTCAAAATCAACGCTAACTTTTATTTTTCGCAGACTCTTTTCGATATATTTTATCTTCGTTTTTGAGCCCATGTCAAATTCAAAACTCTCAAAAGGAGTGTGGGGCTTTGGAATCATTGGATTTATACTGACGTCTACTTTTCGAACATTATCTTTTATTTTTTTTGTCAGATTTATTATTTCTTCGATATCTTCATCTGTTTCTTCAGGAAAACCAACCATATAATAAAGTTTTACCGTAGATATTCCGTGATTTTTTGCAATATCTACTGCATTTAATATATTTTCTTCAGTGATTCCTTTATCAATTTTTTTCCGCAAAAATTCACTACCTGCTTCTGGCGCTATCGTCAAAGTTTTCAAATTTAAAAATTCGAGAAGTTCATCAGTAATTGTATCTGCCCTTAACGAAGATGGGGAAATCATCATGTTTTTTTCAGAAATATGCTGGCAAAGATCCAGTACATACCGGTAATCGCTTACAGATGGGGCGATTAGCGAAACCTTGTCTGCGTCGGTGTTTTTTAAACCTTCGTCGACCAGATATTTTAAATCCTCAATTTTTCGATACCTCGGAGGAGCATATATACATTTAGCCATACAAAATTTACAGTTTCTAATACAGCCCCTCCCAATTTCAAGGAGATATGCTTTCCCATAAGCTCCGGATTCATGAGTTACTTGGGAAATTGGATAATTATCTATCCCGAGTTTTTTTGGATATATTCTTTTAATTTTTTCATTGTTATAACTTTTTGGAACAAAAACTCCGGGAATTTCAAAATTACCATTAATTAACTGATACATCGTATCAGTTCCTTCGATTTCACCGATAACGAATGCATCAAAAAATTCATAAAGCGGTAGCGGATTTGAAATGGCACATGGGCCCCCTGCAATGAAAATAGCGTTTGGATTTTGAACTTTTAATTCATTTACAATTTTTACAACGTTAAAATAGTCGTTTTCATACTGTAAAGTTATTAAAATAGCATCATTGTTCTTAATTTTCGAATAATTCTCTATAAAATACGCATTTGCAGAGATATCGTGGTACTTATTTAGGTGGCTGTTTAAAACATGCACTGCAAGGCATGCAATTCCCCCGCCAAATTTATTAGGGTACACGATTGAAACGTTTTTAATTGCCATTTTACCGCCAGAATGAAGAATAAAATAAAATTTAATTGTTAAAAGAAGAGATATAAAAATTTAGTTTTTCAGAATAAAAAAATTGGTGTCAGCTCGCCCATCTTTCATCATAAATCAGAAGCTACTCCGTTCATCATCCACCAATTGCATAAAAATGACATTGTGTCCTTATGCGTCAATTGCATCATTAGTATCTCGGATTCAGTATATAAAGATGATTGTGAAATTAAAATTTACATTTGATAGGTTTTTGGATGTAACATTGAATTTTTAGCTAAATATTTTAAAGAGATTTTTCATAAAAACTATCAAACTTTTAAAACAGGAACAAAAATGAATGAACTCGATATCATTAAAATTATTTCAAAGAATCTTTCCTATTCAGACGGCGTTGAAAAGGGAATCGGGGATGACTGTGCGGTTTTCAAATTTGAAAATCAGCATTTAGTTGTAACTACCGACATGATGTTTAAATCAACCCATTTTCCAGACATTTTAACACCATTTCAGATTGGGATGAGGCTGGTTACTGCAAATGTATCAGATATTGCTGCAATGTGTGCAAAACCGCTTGGAATGGTTATTTCAATGGGTTTTGATAGTCCGGACAAAAAATTTATCGATGAATTATCCAAAGGAATAGATTATATTTCAAAAGAATACGAATGTCCAATTGCAGGAGGTGACACGAACAAAGCGCCTGAATTAACGCTATCCGGAACTGCATTTGGAATTACCGATAATCCAATATACCGTGGCGGAATTATTGGTGAAGACATCTGCATTACTGGAGATGTTGGAAAAGTCGCTTGCGCTTTAAAAATTCTTGAAATGAAAGATAATGGAATTTTAGGAAACTTTGAATTTAAAAAAACAATATCTGAATTTCCAAAAATCATTGAAAAACTTGCAGAACCAAGAGCAAGGGTTAAAGAAGGACTTTTATTAAATAAAATAATCACATCGTGCTGTGATATTTCAGATGGCCTTTCAAAAGATTTAAATTATACTGGAAACTTTGAAATAAATTCTAAAAAGCTATTAAATTCTGTTTCAACAGATGTTGTTGAATTCTGTGAAAAATTTGATATGGATTTATTAAATACCGTTTTAAACAGCGGTGAAGAATTTGAATTGCTATTTACAACTGCCGATTTTAAAAGAGCTGGAGAAAAATTACAAGATGTAAATTCAGTAACAAAAATTGGAAAAGTCGAGGAATCTGGAAAAACGGTTGATGGAAATTCAATTAAATCCGAAGGTTACGTTCACAAATGGTAAAATGGAAAACTATGAATAAAAAAGCTAAAAATTTAATTTTGGATATTATTAAATTTTTTATTTATTCGAGCATATTTTACGCAATTCTTTATCAATTTAAAAGTTTTTTAATAGACATTGTAACTTATCAGAGTTATTTAATGTTAAAAATAGTATTAAGTGATGTAACTCGTTTAGACAATACAATATCCATTTCAAATATCACGTTTTTGGTAGAAGAGCCGTGTACTGGAATTATGACGATTGCGTTGATTTTGGGTTTTGTTGCAACAGTCAGCAAAAATTTAAAAGAATATATTTTTGGATCAGTTTTTTGTGCACTATTAATATACATTGGAAACATAATTAGAATCATAATCATAGCTGTCTTTACAAACAATTTTGGAAACGGCGAATATGTTCACGATAACGTTAGTTTTATAATAATTCCGCTAAGCATTTTTGTTACTATTTTGATATGGTACAAAATCCGCGAAAAATTATTTATAGATATAAAACTTGATGGTTAAAAACGATCAATTGCTTAATTTAATATTGGTGGTATTTTTGGAAAATTTACAATTTATAAGGACAAACACGTTAAAAATATCTTCTGAAGACTTGAAAAAACGATTAGAAGAAAAAGGAGTAGTTTTAGAAGATACATTTTTAGATTACGTATTTAGAGTAGTAAAATCGCCATTTTCCATGGGCTCAACTCCAGAATACCTTTTGGGATACTACTTTTTACAGAGTATTTCATCAATAATTCCTTCAATAACACTCAATCCATCAAAAGATGACGATGTACTCGATATGTGTGCAGCACCAGGTGGAAAAACCACGCACCTTGCACAATTAATGGAAAACGAAGGTTCGATTCTTGCTGTTGAAATAAATAAAAATAGATTGAAAAGTTTAAGGTCAAATATAAACAGGATGGGCTTTAAAAATACATTGATGATAAACACAAACGCAGTTAACCTCGATAAAAAGTTAAGATTCGATAAAATTCTTTTAGATGCGCCATGTACTGGAAACGAGATAAAAGACTCCAATCGGGTAAAAACAAAACGAGATATTTTATTCTGCGCAAAAAGACAGGTTGAATTATTCAGAACTGCAATTGAAGTTTTAAAAGACGGCGGTGAGTTAGTATACAGTACTTGCTCCCCAGAAATTGAAGAAGACGAAGATATTGTTCGATATATTTTGAAAAACAATAAAAATATAGAACTTATCGAATTAAATGTAGACGATTTCCTAGGAATAAACATGATTGAAGGCGAAGTTAAAGGAACTTTAAAGGTAATTCCGCCAAATGAACCATTTTTCATTGCAAAATTTAGAAAAGTTAAAAATTAATTTTTAAAAAGATCATTCTATCATTTCAATTACTTTTTTAGAGGGATTATTATGGATATTTTTCAAAAATTGCAAAAAGAATTTAATTTAAAAATATTTCAAGTCGAAAACACGGTTAAATTAATTGATGAAGGAAATACAATTCCATTTATTTCAAGATACAGAAAAGAAGCAACAGGTTCACTTGATGACGTTGTTTTGAGGAAATTTTTTGATAGACTGAATTATTTGAGAAATTTAGAAGATAAAAAAGCCCAGATTATAAAATTAATTGACGAACAGGGCAAATTAACTGAAGAATTGAAACAAAAGATTGAAAAATCTGAACTTTTAACTGAACTCGAAGATATTTACCGTCCATTCAGGCCAAAAAGAAAAACAAGGGCGACAATTGCGGAAAGTAAGGGTTTAAAACCCCTATCAGAATTAATTTTAAAACAGATTTTAGAAAAACCTATCGAAGAACTTGCAAAAGAATACATTAATCCAGAATTGGAAGTTAATTCAATTGAAGATGCAATTTCTGGTGCTAAAGATATTATTGCAGAAGAAATTTCAGATAATGCAGATTACAGAAAGTTTATTCGTGAAACTACATTTTCAGAAGGAATTATTTCTGTAAAAGCAAAAAATGTGGATGAAAAATCAGTTTATGAAATGTATTACGAATATTCTGAAGCAGTTCATAAAATTCCAGGACACAGAATCCTTGCAATAAATCGAGGGGAATCTGAAAAAGTTTTACAGGTAAAAATCGATGCACCTGTTGAATTTATTCAAGACCGGATATTTAAAAATATAATTTTAGAAAATTCGAAAACTTCTGAAATTTTAAAAGAAACTGTAATTGACAGCTATAAAAGATTGATTGCGCCATCAATTGAAAGAGAAATAAGAAATAGCCTCACGGAAAAGGCAGAAAACGGTGCAATTGAAGTATTTTCAAAAAATTTAAAGCAACTGCTACTACAACCGCCAATAAAAAACAAAACCGTGCTTGGATGGGACCCCGCATTTAGAACAGGCTGTAAAATTGCAGTAGTTGATGAAACCGGAAAAGTTCTCGATAAAACGGTAGTTTATCCAACAGAACCCCACAATAAAATTGCAGAAACTAAAAAACAGGTCAAAGAATTAATAATAAAACACGATATCGATGTTGTCGCAATTGGAAATGGAACTGCTTCGAGAGAATCTGAACATATTGTTTCTGAAATTTTAAAAGAAGTTGTAAAAGACGTCTACTACGTGATTGTAAACGAAGCAGGAGCTTCTGTTTATTCTGCATCCGAACTCGGATCTGACGAATTCCCAGAATACGATGTTGGAATTAGAAGTGCAGTATCAATTGCGAGAAGGCTTCAGGACCCGTTAGCCGAACTTGTAAAAATTGATCCAAAATCAATTGGTGTTGGACAGTACCAGCATGATATGAACCAGAAAAAATTATCTGAAAGTTTAACAGGAGTTGTTGAATCATCTGTAAACTCAGTAGGTGTTGATTTAAATACCGCGTCGGTTTCACTTCTTAATTATGTATCAGGAATCAATATTGGAATTGCAAAAAATATTGTAGAATACCGACTCGAAAATGGAAAATTTGAATCCCGAAAAGAACTTTTAAAGGTAAATAAACTTGGTAAAAAAGCATTTGAACAGTGCGCAGGGTTTTTAAGAATTCCTGAAGGTAAAAATTTATTTGATAACACAGGAGTCCACCCAGAATCTTACAAAATTACAGAAAATTTACTTAATGAACTAAATATCTCGATAAAAGATATTAAAGAAAAGAAAGTTGATAAAATTTCTGAAAAAGTCGATATCGAAAAATTGGCCGAAAAATTAAATTGTGGAGTTCCTACACTTGAAGATATAATTAAAGAACTTGAAAAACCCGGACGAGATCCAAGAGAAGACCTTCCAAAACCAGTTTTAAGAAGCGATGTTTTGGAACTTGAAGATTTAAAAGAAGGAATGATTCTAAAAGGCACTGTAAGAAATATTGTTGATTTCGGAGCTTTTATTGATATAGGGGTTCACCACGATGGATTAGCACATATTTCAGAAATTTCCGACAGATTTATAAAGCATCCCCTTGATGTAATCTCAGTTGGAGATATCGTTGATGTTATGGTAATGGACATCGATTTTGATAAAAAAAGGGTTTCTCTTTCAATAAAACGTGCAAAATAAGTTAAAATGAATAAAAAAATTAAATATTAATCTATTTTTTTAATTACTCTTCAATTATTACTTTTTCAATTATTACGTCTTCTACTGGCCAGTTTTGATACTGCCCATTATTTGCAGTTTCCACACTTTCAATTTCATCGAGAACATCGAAACCGTCGATCATTTTACCAAATACTGCGTAACCGTAGTTTGAGTCATCTTGATAATCCAAAAATGAATTGTCAACCGTGTTTATGAAGAACTGGCTTGTTGCTGAATCCACTACACTGGTTCTTGCCATTGCGATAGTTCCTCTTTTGTTTGAGAGTCCGTTATCGGCTTCATTCTTAATCGGATCAAGCGTTTCTTTTTTAGTTCCATTTACAGTAAAACCACCACCCTGGACCATGAAATCACTTATTACCCTGTGAAAGATTGTTCCTTCGTAAAATCCTGATTCTGCATACGTTTTGAAGTTTTCAACGGTTATTGGCGCTTTATCAGGGTAGAGTTCAAAAGTCATGTTTCCGTAATTCGTCTGAATTGTCGCGTAAACTATTTTCCCAGTTTCATCAGAATTTGTAGAATTTTCGGTGCATCCTGCAAAACTGGTTAATAGAACTATCGATGTTAAAATTATGAAAATAACGTTTTTAAAATCCATATTTTCACCAAAAAATAAATAAAATAATAGTTAAAAAATAATTATTCGATTGTAACTTTTTCAATTATTACGTCTTCAACTGGCCAGTCTGCGAAGTATCCTCTGTTTCCAGTTTTAACTGCTGCAATTTTATCAAGAACTTCAAAACCCTCAGTCATTTCGCCAAATACTGCGTAACCGTAGTTTGAATCATTTTGGTAGTTTAAAAACATGTTGTCAACGGTGTTTATGAAGAACTGGCTTGTTGCCGAATCTACAACGTTGGTTCTAGCCATTGCGATAGTTCCTCTTTTGTTTGAGAGTCCGTTTTTAGCTTCGTTTTTGATTGGAGCAAAAGTTTCTTTTTGAATTCCATCTTTTGTAAAACCGCCACCTTGAATCATGAATCCTTTTATTACCCTATGAAAGATTGTTCCTTCAAAAAATCCAGTTTCTGCGTATTTTTTGAAATTTTCAACAGTTATCGGTGCTTTTTCTTCAAATAATTCTATTTTCATTGTTCCAAGTGTCGTCTGAATTGTAGCAATCATCTTTTCACCAAAAAATAAATTTTTTAATTAATTTTCAAAAATTAAACGTTTCAGATTATTTTTATAAAATTCCAGTATAAATTATTTACTTAAATTTTGCCAATTTATTCAGTCTTTCATTATTTTTACGTAAAATTTCCTGCTTCTTGGCCCGTCAAATTCGCAGAAATAAACTCCCTGCCAGGTTCCAAGAATTACTTTTCCATTATTTATTATTAAAGTTAAAGAAGGCCCAAAAAACGAACTTTTCAAGTGCGCATCGGAATTTCCCTCATTATGTGAAAATCCATAATTTTCGGGGATTTTTTCGTGTAAAAATTTAATAATATCTTTTTTTACAGAAGGGTCTGCATTTTCATTGATTGTTATTGCAGACGTCGTATGAGGGGTAAAAACTATTGCAATCCCACTTTGGACTTTTGAGTTTTGTACTGCATCTAAAATATTGTCAGAAATATCAACCAAAGACTCTCTTCCATCAGTTTTAACTGAATATTCAAAAAACATGGTCGTTCCCCCAATTAACTTGAAAATAAATATTTAAAAATAGTTTAATGTAATTTTAGAATAATTACAATTTGTATCTTAAAATTGCAGCCATTCCTTTGAATGCTCTTGAAATCTGGCTTCCTTCTTCAGTATCTGTTGAAACAACGATTATATCAGTATTGTGTACGTTACAGAGTTCAGATAAATATTCGATAATATCTTTCTCCTCATCTATATACATCGCTCCACCACATGTTGGACATGCTTTGGTCTTTAACTGGTCTTCAAATTTGAACATTTCGTTTGTTTTTACGTTTACTTCTTGAGTATAATCGCAGTTGTTACATTTTACGGTAACCCTTGTAATTCCGATGTCTTCAGTAACAATGAGCGTATCAATTGCACCCATTCCAAGATATTTCATTACCTGAGCTTCACCATAAGCTGAAAGCCCACCATCATCTTTTATAAGTTCTTTGAAGAACCTTTGAATCAAATTTTTCTCTTTCATCAAATCAAGGTCCCTTAAAAGATCCGATGCTTTTTCTAAAAGTTCCCTGATTCCAAATTCTTCAGTGTAACACAAATCAAATGTATCGATGATTTTTTTCTTTAATTCGTGGTGAAGATAGTCTTTTTCTGCAAATTCGTTTTTAGTGTTTCCAGGGCCCCCCAAAAGAAGTCCTTTTAATTTTTTCTCCTCTAAAATTGGCATGAACGATTCTGTTGCGTATTCTCCAATCCTTACCATGAACTGGTGTGCCGCATCATCGATAAGTCTTTCGAGCCTTCTTGCAGACTGACCTCCTGCCTTAAATTTACCAGGAACTCCACTTGTAAGTTTTTTTAGAACAGTTATCGTTTTTCCTTTAACTGTACCTATTGTAGCCTCGTTTCTATCAACTAAAATTACACCGTAAACTTCAGTATCCTGAATAAAGTCTTCCAATGGGTCGGTGTAGAATAAAGAATCACATCTGTACACAAATGTTTTTACAGGTTCAGGAGGTTCGAGTACGTAAACTTCCATCTTTTCTGTTCCAGGGCCACCCCTTGGAATCATTCCTGCAAATATGATTACCCCCATTTCGAGAGGTTCTTTTAAAAGCTTTAATCTCTGCAAAATTACCTCGATTGCAGACTGTACGTTTTTCATTGTTGTTTTGCTTTTAATATTTGAGGATTGGGAAAGCTCCTGCCTTAAATACTGAGAAATATCAGAAAGCCTCCTTCCTGCAGGAACATAAACGCTTATAAGCTCTGTTCCTTTTCCCTTTTTACCTTTAAGTTCCCTTAATGATTTTTTGAATAAATACATATCAGTTGATGAATTTCCGCTCATATATCCACCTTAAAATAGTCTTCGCGTTTGTATATCTCAATTTCCGTAAATTAAGAGAAATGGATTTAAAATCACGTGTAAGCTTGAATTATATTGAATCTTTTTAAAAACTATATATAGTTTTCTCTATTATATATTAGATACATGTTTTTTATTCTGATATTTTTATTTTTAATTTGAGGAAATATAATGGCGAAACCTAAGAAAACAATACCTGCAAAACTTTCAGACGAAAGGATTGTAATTTACGATAAAGACGGGATATCCCGGTTAAACGAAAAAAGATACGGTGAACTTCACGAAAATTTTTTGTCGCTTTCTTTTGTTGAAGGACTCTACCTTGTATCAAAAAACTGGATATCATTGCGAGATAAAACTAATAAACTTCTTTCATTTGAAGAATTGTTCGATGTTGCACAGAATATTGATAGAAAATTGTGTATCCGATATTTGGCATATAAAGACCTCAGAAATAGGGGTTATACTGTAAGAACTGGTTTAAAATATGGTTCTGATTTTAGGCTTTACGAAAGAAGCAATATTGACGAAATTCACTCTAGATACCTTGTAAAAGTTTTTTCAGAAGAAATACCTTGCGAAATTTCAGAAATTACGGGATTTGTTAGAGTTGCACATTCGGTTAGAAAAGAATTGATTATTGCAATAGTTGATGCTGATGGGAGCGTCGTATACTACAACATGGGATATTTAAAGCTTTAATTATTCGGAGGAATCAAAATGGCACATATAATTACGCCCGAAGGGGAAAATAAATTACTTGCTGATATTTTAATGGCATACGGCGTTAAAAAAGAACATGCTGAAATTACTGCTGAAATTTACACTGAAGCTGATTTAAAAGGATTCACTTCACATGGTATTGGAAGATTTCCACAAACAATAATTGGCCTTGAAACTGAAAATATCAAAATTAATCCAAATATCAAAATTGAAAGAGAAAGCCCTGCAACTGCAACCATGAACGGGGATTTAGCATTAGGTTATGTTACAGCTGCAATGGCAATGGATTTAGCAGTTGAAAAGGCGAAAAATGTAGGAATTGGTGCGGTTGCTACATATAATTCAAATCACTTTGGAATTACAGGACATTATTCGGAAAGAGCTTCGAAAAAAGGCATGATTGGAATTGCAATTACAAATACCGAACCTGCAATGGCGCCATATGGTGGAAAAGATAAAATTTTGGGAACAAATCCAATTGCAATTGCTCTTGAAGGAAAAAAACACAAATATTCATTGGATATGGCGACAGCATCTGTTGCAAGGGGAAAAATCTTTGAAGCGAAACGTCTTGGAAAAACACTTCCGGAAAATGCGGCAGTGGATATCAACGGAAATATTACAACTGACCCAGATCAAGCACTTGAGGGCAGTATTTTACCATTTGGTGGAATTAAAGGATATGGAATTGCAATGGCTGTTGAAATTCTTTCTGCAATCGGTGGTGCAGAACTTGGAACAAATGTGAAAGGGACTGCCCGAGCCGATGAAAAGTGTACGAAAGGAGACTTCTTTATCGCGATAAATCCTGAATTTTTCGGTGAAAAAAGCGAATTTTTAGATAAAACTGACTTTTTAGTCGATGAAATAAAAAATTCAAACCTTTCTGAAGGGTCTTCTGAAATTTTAATCCCTGGAGATGTTGAAGCGCGAACTTCTGAAAGTAAAAAAAATGGTTTTGAAATTGATGAAATATTGTTTAAAAAATTAAAAAATATCTGTGATAAAAAAGGAATAATTATTGAAAAATACTTAAAATAATCCTTATTTTTACATCTTTTGATAAAATAATAATTCTAAATATAAAATTATTTAAATAAATTCTTTTTATAAATTGTAATAACATTAACTCAATTCTTATCCAAGTTTTGGAGGGCATTTTCATGAAAGCAGATGCAGTGAAAATTAGCGAAGGAGTCTACTGGGTTGGAACATATGACTGGGATATTCGATCATATCACGGATATACCCTAAAAGGAACCACCTATAACGCTTACCTCGTATTTGGGGACGAAAAAGTAGCGTTAATTGATAACGTTTATCCCGGAACTTCTGCCCAGATGTGGGGAAGGATAAAAAATGCTTTCGAAAAGGAAGGAAAACCACTCAACATTGATGTGGTTGTTCAAAACCACGTTGAAAAAGACCACAGTGGTGCGCTCGTTGAAATTACCAAAAAGTTTCCAAATGCCCCAATATACTGTACCGAAGTTGCAGTTGAAGGTTTGAAAAAACACTATACTGGACTAAAAGATGCACCATTTAAAGTTATAAAATCGCTTGAAAGTATTGATTTAGGCGGAAAAACTCTTACATTCTTAGAAGCTCCCCTTTTACACTGGCCTGACAGCATGTTTACATTTTATGCTGAAGAAGGCATATTATTTTCAAACGATGCATTTGGACAGCACCTGTGCATTACTAAAAGATTTGACAATGAAATTCCAGAAAATATTTTAATGGATGCAAATCAGAAATTCTACGCAAATTTAATTACTCCGCTCTCAAAACTTGTTTTAAAAAAGTTTAAACAAGTTAGCTCACTAGGTTTACTTGAAAAAATAAAGACGATTGCACCGTCCCACGGACAGATCTGGACTGATCCAATGAAAGTAATCTCATCATACCAAAACTTTGCAACAGGACAGTGCAAAGACAAAGCTACAATTGTGTACGACACAATGCACTATTCCACTCAAAAAATGGCTCATGCGTTTGCAGAAGGATTAATGTCAGAAGGAATCGAAGTTGTAATTTATAATTTACACGTTGATGAGAGAAGCGAAATTGTAAAAGATATGCTTGATAGTAAAGCCGTTTTATTTGGAATTCCAACGATTAATGACCAGCCCTACCCGAGTATTGGAGATTTGATGTATTATTTAAGAGGTCTTAGATTTGATAGAACAGGATTTAAGAAATTGGCTTTAACATTTGGTTCTATGGGGGGGAGGGGTGGTGCAATCGAAAAAATTGCAAACGAACTCAGGAATTCAGGTTTTGATGTGGTTAATGAATATGAATTATATTATGTTCCAAATGAAGATGAACTTGAAAAATGCTATTCTCTTGGAAATGAACTTGGAAAAAGAATAAAATCTATTTAATTTATTTTTTAATAAAATAATCTTTTTTAAAATTTAATTTTTAATTTGCATAATTTAAAATTTTTAGAAAAACTGTTTCGAATATCGTCACTTTTCATGCTATTTTTGCGGATTTCGTAGGGTTAATGTAATATTTAGGCTCCATTATAGGTATATTCGGAAATAACTAATTTAAAACATTGCCCTTGAACCGAAATTAATAAATATATTTAACTAAGGTAATATAAGCTTACATAGCATATAATTCAAAATAAAATCTAAAACATACTTTTTATAATGAATAAGCGTAAAATATATTTCGAAATTAAAAATAAAGGTAAATTTTAAAAATTAGTAAGATATATGGTGAAAATTATGGAACTTGTAAACGAACATAAAATTGGTATTTCAAAAGGTACTGCACTTGAAAAAGAAGTTGGTGGAAACGTTAAAGGGGAATGCATGGAAGTTGGAATGTACCTTGCAATGGCAAGACAGGCACAGAGAGAAGGGCTCCCAGAAATTGCAGAAGTTTTAAAATCAATTGCATTTGAAGAAGCTGAACATGCTTCAAAATTCGTTGAAATGAACGGAGTAATTAAAGCTACGTTAAAAGAAAACCTTGAAATGATGTTTGAAGGCGAAACGATGGCAAACAACGAAAAAAAAGCAGCTGCAGATTTAGCTGAAAAAGAAGGTCTCGAACACATCCACGATTTCTTCGAAGAAAGTTCAAGAGACGAAGCAAGACATGCTAAAATGTTAAAAGGAATTTTAGATAGATACTTTAAATAAAAATTCTCTTTTAAACCTTTTTTAATCATATATTGTCTAAAATTAGGTAAAATAGTTCAAAATAAACTTATTTCAACTGTTCTAGTATAATTGCTGGACATTCTTTCAACATTTTAAAAAGGTTGATCAAAATAATTTGATTATTTCAACTGTTCTAGTATAATTGCAGGGCAGACTTTTTTAATTCCTTTAATTTTTCCAATTTTATTGAATATTATTTCCGAAAGTTCTTTTCCATCTTTTGCCCAAATTTCTGTCATGATCATGTGATCCCCTGTTGAAGTAAAGACCTTTTTTACCTCTTCAAATTTACAGAGTTCCTGTGCAACTGCTAAAAAGTCTTCAGGGTTTGTATCAAATCCAGTCTGTGCAACAACATTATAACCCATTTTTGGCGTATCAACCATTACAGAATACCCTTTTATTACCCCTTCTTCCTCCATTTTTTTAACTCTTTTTCGAACGGAACTTTCACTCGTCTTCAATTCCTTTGCAATTTCGGTAAATGGTTTTCTTCCATCCAATATCAAAAAATCAAGTATTTTCATGTCTTTTTCATCCATTATTTTCACCAGTTTATTTTCCATAAAAACAATATCATCCTTATTTCATGTTTTTTTATATTGATATTAATCTATATATATACGTTATACATTATTATTAGGATAGATATCTGATAAAATTGGACTTTTTTCGGAAACTTTTTTACCGACATGTTTTTAAATACGAGTATGTTTTTATTAAATGATAATTTGGAGAAATCGGTGAAAAAATGGACTTTGTAGCAAAAAATCTTACAAAATTAAGGGAAACGAACCCACTCGTTCAAAACATTACAAATTACGTTGTAATGAACTCTACTGCAAATTCGCTTTTAGCACTTGGTGCTTCTCCAGTAATGGCTCACGCAATGGATGAATTAGAAGAAATGGTATCAATTGCAAGTTCTTTAGTAGTAAACATTGGAACTCTTGATGAATACTGGATCCCGTCAATGGAAAAAGCTGCAAAAATTGCAACTGACCTTAAAAAACCAATAATACTCGACCCGGTAGGTGCGGGAGCTACCAAATTAAGAACAAAAACAGCCTTAAAAATATTAGATTTTGCAGATATTTCAGTATTACGGGGGAATTTTGGTGAAATTGCTGCAGTTTTGGGAGAACATGGAAAAACAAGAGGCGTAGACAGCGTTGCATACGACAGCAATGAAGCTATCGAACTTTCTAAAAATGCTGCAAAAGAATTCAATACCGTTTCAGCAGTAACTGGCCCAATTGATTATGTAAGCAATGGAAAAGAACTTTATGCGATTTCAAACGGACATCCGATGCTTTCAAAAGTTACCGGAACTGGCTGTGCAAGTACATCAATTATTGGTGCATTTTCCGCAGTTGATGAACCATTGAAAGCTGCAGTTAGCGGACTTACGGTTTACGGAATTTCTGCTGAAATGGCATTTGCTGAAGCGCCATATCCTGGAACGTTCCAAGCAAAAGTATACGACTGGTTATACAGAATCGATGAAAAATTAGTTTTAGAAAAAGCTAAGGTGAATAAATTTGAAATTTAAGGATAAATTAAAATTTTACGTGATAACTGATAATAATTATTCAAATGAAGTTGTTTCTGTTGAAGAGGCCCTAAAAGGAGGTGCTTCGTCCATTCAACTTCGAATGAAAAATTCAACGACTCGTGAAATGATTGAAGTTGGAAATGAACTTAGAAAATTAACATTAGAATACGATGCATTATTTTTTGTAAACGACAGGCTCGATGTAGCGCAAGTTGTAAATGCAGATGGAATCCACGTTGGAATAGATGACATGCCCGTTTCAAAAATTAAAGAAATTGCACCTAATTTAATAATTGGTGCTTCTGCATATAATATGGAAGAAATGAAAACCGCAGAATCAGAAGGTGCTGATTATCTGGGAGTTGGTGCGGTTTATTCCACAAATACCAAACTTGATGCGAGAAATCTTGGAATTGATGGACTTAAAAGTATTTCAAAACTTTCTAAATTACCAATTGTTGCAATTGGGGGCATTAACCATTCTAACGTTCAAAATGTCCTAGAATGCGGTGTTTCAGGGGTTGCAGTTGTTTCTGCAATTGTTGGTGCAGAAAATATCTTAAAATCTGCTGAAAACATGAACGAACTAATTAAAAAATATATAAAATAGCTTTTTTTATTTTTTTGAATTGATTTGAAAATCATAATTTACATAATTAAGACGTTTTCTGAACTATTTTGGAATATTTTGACGATTTTAGTAAGGATAGTGTTAAATATATTTCAATGCCATTAATAATTAGAACTAAATCTGCTGAAATTCAGAAAATTTTAAACGTGAAAGCTATGACTGTAGAAATTATCGTTGATAAAGAAAAATGCACTGGTTGCGGTAAATGTTACAATAAGTGTCCTAAAGGCCCTAGAATTTATAAACAAGACCAAGACGGAAAATACTATGCATTTGATGTTTCAGATTGTCACAACTGTAAAATCTGCGTTGCAGCATGTCCTGTTGGTGCAATTCAGGTTAATTTAAAAAAACGCATTATTGAAAAACAAATTAATAAGTTAAAAGAAAAATTCCACTAGTTTTACAGTTTTTTCGTGGATCCAAAAATACATATAGCAATGTTTCAAAACACTTCTGCTAATACTTATTTTTTAATTACTTTTGAACCCCCAATTTAAAAATTAGATTTAAAAAATTTACAAATTTACACCATAATTTTTACGGTGATATTATCCAATCATCCCCTTTAGAAAACTTAAAAAATCCAGAATATCCATTTGGGTTGAAAAATGATGGCGAAATACTAGATTTATTCGAACCTGCTGTCAAAAAATGGTGGGTAAATAAATTTGAAGCCTATAAATCAATTAATAATGGATATTTTACCCCACCTCAAAGGCTCGCAATTCCAAAAATTCATTTTGGAAGAAATACTTTAATTTGTAGCCCTACGGGAAGTGGAAAAACACTTAGCAGCTTTATTGCAATTATAAACGAACTTTTTAGAATTGAAAAAGAAGAAGGGCTACAAAACAGTATATACTGCCTCTACATCAGCCCGCTAAAAAGTCTTGCAAACGACATTCACGTAAATTTAGACGAACCATTATCTGAAGTAAAAGAAATTTTAAAAGAAGAAGGTAGCGAAATTACAGGAATTAGACATGCGATAAGGCATGGCGATACTTCAAATTATGAAAAATCAAAAATGCTAAAAAATACGCCGCATATTTTAAATACAACTCCGGAAACTCTTGCAATTATATTAAATTCCCCAAAATTTAAGGAAAAATTAAAAACTGTTCGATGGGTAATTATCGATGAAATCCACGCGCTTGCAGATAACAAAAGAGGAGTTCATTTAAGTATCAGCCTTGAACGACTTCGTGAGCTTACTAATCAGGAATTTTTAAGAATCGGGTGCAGTGCAACTGTTGAACCTTTAGAAATGGTTGCAGAATACCTTGGAGGGTATTATGACGATGGGTACAACAGACCCGTTGAAATAGTCGATACAAGGTTTGTTAGGGGATACGATTTAAAATTGCTGTGTCCTGTTGAGGATTTAATAAATAGAACTCCAAAAGAAATTTCTGAAAAGCTCTACGAAAAACTTGATAGGTTAATTCAAACTCATGAAAATACGCTCATATTTACAAATACGAGGGGTGGCGCTGAAAGAGTATTATATAATCTTAGAAAGCGTTATCCTGGAAAATACGATGAAACAAACAGCGGATGCCACCACGGAAGTTTATCAAAAGAAAAAAGGCACGAACTCGAAGAAAAATTAAAAACAGGAAGCCTTAAATTTGCCACAACTAGCAGCAGCCTTGAACTTGGAATCGATATGCCATATATCGACCTTGTAGTTCAGATTGGAAGTCCAAAAAGTGTTAAAACTATGCTTCAAAGAATTGGTAGGGCAGGCCACGGAATTGGAAAGGTTGCCAAAGGTAGAATCATTGCACTTGACAGGGACGAACTTTTAGAGTGCGCTGTAATGCTTAAAAAAGCAATGGATGGTTTTATCGATAAAGTGCACATTCCAAAAGGTCCACTTGATGTTTTGATACAGCATATCTATGGAATTGCGATAAACGGATATATCGAGCTTGAAAGAGTAAAAAATATCATTAGAAGAAGTTATAACTACCACGAAATTACCGATGAAGAGTTTGATATTCTTTTAAACTACCTGACTGCATCTTATGCTGGAATGGACGAAAAAAGGATATATTCAAAAATATGGTACGATCCAGACACAAAAATGATTGGAAAAACTGGAAAAACTGCAAGAGCAATTTATTACATGAATATAGGCACAATTCCTGACGATTTCAGCTGTGACGTATATTTGAGGGGAACTACAGTCTGGGTTGGAAAACTCGATGAACAGTATTTGGACAGGCTTGAAAAGGGCGATGTATTTACACTTGGTGGAGAACACCTTAAATTTCAGTATAGGCGTGGAAGCAAGGTTTATGTCGATAAAACAAGTGAAAGGCCAAATATTCCTAGCTGGTACTCTGAAAGACTGCCTTTAAGCTACGACCTTGGTAGAAATATCCTTCTTTTTAAAAAGGAAGCTGTTTCAAAATATAATGCAGGTAGACTCCTTGATCTTTTAAGTGAATACCCACTTGATTCAAATGCTACAAAAAGTCTTTACGGGCTTTTTAACCAGCAGATATTATACAAAGGAAACGATAGCGTCAGTACATTAAATAAAATGGTTGTAGAAGGCCATATTTTTGATAAAAAAATGCATTACTACTTCCACAGTAATTACGGAAGGAAATTTAACGACGGATTCAGCAGAGCTGTGGCTTATGCCCTGAGTAAACAGTACAAACTTGGAGTTTTGGTAAGTATTTCCGATAACGGATTTTCACTTGAATTTGCGAAAAACCAAAGAATTGATATTGAAAGTGTGGTAAAATCATTAACTCCTGAAAATATAAAAGATATCTTAAAACAGGCTCTTGATGGAACAAACCTGTTAAAAAGGATGTTTAGGATAAATGCGACAAGAAGTCTCATGATTTTGAGAAATTACATTGGACATAAAAAATCTGCGAAAAAACAGCAAGTAAGTGCAGATTTGCTAATAAATTACGCAAAAAGCCTCGATAGATTTGCACCCCTTGAGGAAACACTGCGAGAAATAATTGAAGATTCACTTGAACTTGATAATATTCGTGAAGTTTTGGGCGAAATTAGGAGCGGAAAATTAAAAATTAATATAATTGATGTTCCAATACCTACCCCGATGAGCTTTGGAATTGCAACACTTAATGCAAGCGATTCAGTTCTTGCTGAAAATAAAAACCAGCTTTTGAAAGATTTCCACCAAATGGTAATCAAAATGATTGAATACGAAAAGGGAATTTCGCTTGAGGACTAATTATGAACATTAATGGACATGAAATCCAGTTTAAAGATAATGCAGTGTTTTTAGAAGAAACTAAAACTTTAATAATTGCAGATGTCCACGTTGGAATGGAAGAATTTATTCGGCGAACCGGTGTTTTATTCCCACTAAATGAAAAAAAAGAACTTCTAAAACGAATTAAAAATTTGATAATTGAATTTAAACCTGAAAAACTTGTATTTTTAGGGGATTTTCTCCACCACTTTCAAAAAGTACCCTACAAAGTCTATGAAACAGTTCGAGAATTAAATTCCCTTTTAAAAAATCATGAAATAATCGTAATTCGCGGAAATCACGATATAATGCTCGAATATATACTTAAGGAAAATACTAATTTTAAAATTTTAGATTACTTATTTGAAGATAAAATTTTAATGGTTCACGGCGATAAAAAATTTGACGTTGATTTTAAATTTAATCTCTTAATCATGGGACATGAACATCCTGTTTTAGAAATAAATAAACAGAGGTTTCCAAGCTATCTTGAAATCGTTCAGAATGACTTTGAGATACTTGTAGCTCCTGCATTTTCAAACATTGCATCAGGGGTTAAAATAAACGAACTTGAAAGCAACTTCATGTCACCCTACTTGAAAAAAGTTAAAAAAGAAGAGATATTCCCAATAGTTATTGGAGAAGAAGTTTTAAAATTTCCCGATCTCTCAATACTTGAAAAATTCCTGTAAAATCTGATTTTTTAATTTTTAAATTTATTGTTAATTATTCCACTTTTAGTTTTATAAAAACGTTAACACAAAAAATGATGCTAAAAAGCAGTAATATCCAAAAATTTTAAGTTTTCCACCAATTACCATCCTTTTAACAAGATATAATCCCAAAAGTCCCGTTAAAAATGAAATAACAAATCCAAATATCTGCTCTGTTGAAAAAGCTACATTGTGAAGTTCTAGTATCCCTGCACCAAACGTTACTGGAAGGCTCATTAAAAATGAATATTTTACAGCATCTTCTTTTTTCATTCCTAAAAAAAGCGCTGCAAAAAGCGTTGTTCCACTCCTTGAAATTCCAGGAAGTACTGAAAAAGCCTGAAATACTCCAACGATTAGTGCATCAAAATAAGGAATAGATTTAATTGTTTTTAGATTTTTATTCAGTTTATCTGAGAGAAGCATTAATATTCCTGTGATCGATAAAAAAATCCCGATCAGATAAGTTGATGAAAAAACTGATTCTATAAAATCTCCAAAAAATAATCCAACAAAAACTGCAGGAATTGTTGATAAAACAAGTTTTGATGCGAGGTTAATATACTCTTTATCTTTTTTTGAAATCCCGTTTATTATCTCAAAAACTTCAGATTTTACAAAAATTAAGACTGCCAGAAATGTTGCAAGGTGTAAAAATGCAAAATAACCTACATCAGGTGTGCTGTTAAAAATTGCAGTAAATATTGCGAGGTGTCCAGAACTTGAAATCGGTAAAAATTCGGTAAGTCCCTGAACTATTCCTAGAATTAATTCTTCCATTTTGTATGACCTGATTATTAGTTTGAGTTTCTAATAAATAGTAACTGTTCAATTAAATACTTTTTCTGTTACAAATAACTAAATACAAATACTTTAAATTAAATAATAAGTAGTTAATTACACGATTCATTTTGTTTTATTTGGTGATTTCATGATTATTACGGTAGCTTCTGGAAAAGGAGGAGTTGGAAAAACGACAACTTCTGCAAATTTGGCGGTTGCACTTTCCAAACTCGGCAAAAAAACTATTGTAATTGATGGCGATATTTCAATGGCTAATTTAGGGCTGATATTTGATTTTGAAAAAAACAGACCGTCCATTCATGAAGTTCTCGCAGAAGAGTGTTCAGTAAGAGATGCAATTTACAAACATAAAACCGGTGCATTTGTACTTCCCGCAAGCCTTTCAATTGCAGGTTATAAAAAATCTGACCTAGATTTATTCCCTGATGTTATAAATGAAATTGCTGATGAATACGATTACGTAATTATCGACGCTCCAGCAGGTTTGAATAAAGATATGGCAATTCACCTTGCAATTGCAGATAAAATCCTTCTTGTAGTAACTCCTGAGCTTTTTTCAATTGCGGATGCGATGAAAATTAAAGAAAGCAGCGAAATGGCAGGAACTAACGTAATGGGAATTGTTTTAAATAGAACTGGAAAAGATTTCGGTGAAATGGGGCCTGACGAAATTGAAATGATTTTGGAAGAAAAAATTGTTGGATTGATCCCCGAAGATGGAAATATTAGAAATGCGACCCTTAAAAAAATGGATGTAATCCAGTACAGTCCAAGAAGCCCCGCTTCAAAAGCATACACTGAACTTGCTCTAAAAGTTACAGGGTCATACGTTGACATGGATAAAATCGAAGAAATGTATAACGAAAGTTTCTTTGAAAAATTAAAAAGAAGCGTTTTTTCAAAATTTAAGAAATAATTACTCTTTTTTGAACTTTTAAAATATTAAAAAAATAGAAAATTAAAATTTTATTTTTTGCAACTTCCGCATTCAAATTTGCAAGACACGTCTGTTGGATATTCTCCGTTTAAACATGCTAAACAGAGGTCATCTCTTCCAATTGCTTCGACTAATCCTTCAACACTTAAATATGCAACAGAATCTGCACCAATCATTTCTGCTATTTCTTCATTGGTTTTTGAATTTGCAATTAATTCCTTTGTTGTAGCCATGTCTATTCCGTAAAAACATGGTGAAACAATTCTTGGTGACCCGATTCTCAGGTGAACTTCTTTTGCACCTGCTTTTTTAACCATTTTCATGATTTTTCCAGATGTAGTTCCCCTTACAATACTATCATCAATCAACATGACTTTTTTATCTTTTAAAAGGTGTTTTACGGGGTTTAACTTCAATCTTACTGCAAGATCCCTTTCTTCCTGTGTTGGAAGGATAAATGTTCTTCCAATGTATCTATTCTTAATTAAAGCTTCGTAGTAAGGAATTTCTGCTTCTTCAGTGTACCCTTGTGAAAAAATAATTCCCGAATCTGGAACTGGTGATACAATATCGACTTCTTCAGGAGTCTCCCTTGCTAAAATCTTTCCAATATTTCTTCTAACTGCATAAACGCTTATTCCATCGATTACTGAATCAGGCCTTGCAAAATAAACATATTCAAACATGCACGTTGATGCTTTTTCTTTTGCATTTGGTAATTTGTATGTGTTAATTCCATTTTTATTTACAACAACCATTTCTCCAGGGGCAACATCCCTTTCGAATTCAACGTCAACGATATCAAGAGCACAGCTTTCAGAACTGAAATAGTATGCGCCGTCATCTTTTCCAATACATAATGGCTTAAATCCGTTTGGATCCCTTAAAGCTATCAATGTGTCATCGTAGATGATTAAAAGAGAATAAGCACCATTTAATTTTTGCGTCACGTTTGTGATTGCAGAAATAATATCATCATTTTTTAAAAGTTCCCTAACTAAAAGTTGAGCAATAACTTCAGAATCGGTTGTAGAAACAAAAATATGTCCCTTTTTTTCGAGTTCGTGTTTTAATTCTTTTGAATTTACAATATCCCCATTGTGGGCAATTGCAATTTTTCCAAAAGTGCTGTTTACAACAAACGGCTGACAGTTGTCAATTATGTTTCCGCCAGTTGTGGAATACCTTACATGGCCTACCCCAATATGGCCGTACAAATTTTGTAATTCCTTGTTGGAAAATACTTCAGGAACCAATCCCAATCCCTTGTAGTGGCCTATTTCTTTGCCGTTTCCGACAGCAATTCCAGCACCTTCCTGCCCCCTGTGCTGAAGCGCGTAAAGACCATAGTAAACTTTTTTTACAATGTTACTTTTTTCATGAGAATAAATTCCAAAGATTCCACACATGATTATCACAGAATAAGATTGATAGAATAACTAAATTAAACTGATATATAAGTGTTACAAAAATTGAGTTTAAACGAGTGTTAAAAAAGTTAGTTTGGATTTTTATTTTAAGTAATAAAAAAGAAAGTGGGTATATTATTTTACTCTGTTTCCTTTTCCGGTAACTTTTTTCCATTGCCATGCAAATCTTTTGATTTTTGAGCTTTTACCAAATCCGCATGCTGCACATACTTTTTTTCTTACGTGGAATGATCTTCTTCCACATCTTCTGCATACAATATGGTTTGAACCTTTATTGTGTTTACCTTGGGATGGTGTTCCTTTTGTCATTTACTTCACCGTGTTTATCTTTATCCTTATTTGCTATGTCGAGATCACATAAAAAACTAACTGTCGAATCAAAGAAATTATAATGAAACGTAGAGTACGTTGTCTCCCCTTACGACTAACATAGGGAATTCTTTTTCTTCATCGTTTTCGATTTTAGCGTTTTCTAAAGCAACGTTCATGTGTAAATCGTATGCTTTTAATCTTCCTTTAACAACTTTACCATCTTTTAAGAAAACTGTTACGTTTGTATTGATTGACTTACCTAAAGCGTCTAATGGTCTTTGTGTATCCATCATATTCGCACCTCGCATAATAAAAAAACAACTGCTAATTCTAATTCGTAGAAATAAATAAATAGTTCTGATATATAATACTTTCCAAGTAAGTACGCCTTATTTGTCATATGGTGCTATATGGAGGTATAAACATGGCAATGACCCTAGCTGAAAAAATTTTGGCAAAAGCTTCAGGAAATACTCAGGTTTCACCTGGAGACATCGTTATGGCTAAAGTAGAAACCGCGATGGTTCATGATATCACTGGCCCACTTTCTGTAAATACCCTCAAGAAAGAAGGTATTTCAAAGGTTTGGGACAATGAAAAAATTGTGATTCCATTCGACCACCAGATACCTGCTGATAGCATCAACGCTGCTGAAAATCATATATTAATGAGAAACTTTGTAAAAGAACAAAATATCAAACACTTCTACGACATTAGAGAGGGAGTTTGCCACCAAGTATTGCCTGAAAAAGGCCACGTAGTTCCAGGAACCGTTGTTGTTGGGGCAGACAGCCACACCTGTACATACGGTGCATTTGGTGCATTTGCAACAGGTATTGGAAGCACCGACATGGCAGCAGTATTCGCAACCGGTGAACTCTGGTTTAAAGTTCCTGAAACACTCTATTTCAACATCAGTGGAGAATTAAAACCAGAAGTAATGTCTAAAGATGTAATATTGAGTATTATCGGAATGGTTGGAGCTGACGGTGCAACATACAAAGCTGCACAGTTTGCAGGAAACACAGTTGATAATATGACTATTGCATCAAGAATGTCAATGTCAAACATGGCTATTGAAATGGGCGGAAAAGCAGGTTTGATTGCTCCGGACGACAAAACAATTAATTATGTAAAAAATGCAATGGAAACCAACAACACCGCAAAACCATTCGAATTTATTCTTGGAGATAAAAATGCAGAATTTGAAGAAAAATTCGAAATTGAAGTAGATAACCTCGAACCTGTTATGGCATGCCCGCACAACGTGGATAATGTAAAAACAGTACGGGAAGTTGCAGGAACCCCTATTGACCAGGTATTCATTGGTTCATGTACAAACGGAAGAATCGAAGACTTGAGAGCTGCATTAAAAGTTATTGAAAAGCATGGTGGAATTTCAAAAGACATAAGAGTCGTTGTAACCCCTGCATCAAGAAGCGTAATGCTTGAAGCTATTGATGAAGGATTAATTAAAAAATTCTACCAGTACGGTTGCGTTGTAACAAATCCATCGTGTTCTGCATGCATGGGTGCATTATACGGACTTTTAGGTCCTGGAGAAGTTGGAATTGCAACATCAAACAGAAACTTCAGGGGAAGAGAAGGTTCCCTAGAATCAGACGTATACCTTGCATCACCAATAACTGCCGCGGCATGCGCAGTTAAAGGGGAAATTGTCGATCCAAGAGATCTGTAAATAAAATTAAAATATTATTTTTTTACTTTTTTAAATTTTAAAGTTAAAAGAAAAAAAGAATTTTTATTTAACGGTTAATTTTTTCAAAATATCAAATGAACTTAAAGTTCCAACAATTTTATCATTCTCAACAACAGGGTATGCGAAAACTTCGTTTTCTATCATTTCGGAGATTAATTCGTCAGATAGTTCCTCATCCGGATTTATTGTTTTGATTTCATCTAAAAAAAGCATTGCTTCTTCTGTTTTAACGTGTTTACATCCGGTAAGTAAATCTAAAGCCGTAACCCATCCAACAATCTCTTCATCTTCGATTACGGGCGCGTAAGTCTTTTTATTTTTATATAACGACTGGACTACTTCTCCCACAATGTCGCTTGGAGAAACTTTTAAAAAATTTTCGTTCATGACTTCCCTTACAATCATAAAACCACCTAAAACAGTAAAAAAAGATTTGATCATTATATAATATTATTTCTTAAAAGGTTCTTTTAAAACCATTAACCTGTCCGTACATGTAAAACATGGATCACAGCTTGCAATAATCAATTCTGCGTCACTTACGTGGTAACCTTTTACGATATCTTCCATTGCACCAAGATTAGTTGCAGTCGGGGTTCTGATTTTTGCCTGCCTTACAAGTCCTTCACCATCAAGTCCATATGAATAGTACTGTTCTCCCCTTTGAGCTTCGGTGTAACAGTTTATTGGCTTAAATTCGTGTAACTCGTAATTTGGATTGTATATTCTTTTATCAGCAGTATCTTTTAACGCATTTACTGCCTGTTTTATGATTTTAACACTTTCGAGGCATTCATAAAATCGAACAGCGAGTCTTGCAAACACATCCCCACTGTCAAATAATATTTCGTCAAAGTCGTATGGATCGTATTCTGGAACCCATCCCCACTTCCTCATATCTGATTTTACATTGCTTCCTCTTGCAGTAGGGCCCACTGCGTGGAATTTTGCCGCAGTTTTTCTATCCATGACACCAACATCTTTTACTCTTGAAATAATCATCGGGTCATTTAACATTCTTTCAATAAATTTATTCAAACCTTCCTCATATTTTGAAACTTTTTCAAGTATATGCGGAATTTGGGTATCTGAAATATTGCATCTTGGCCTGATTCCACCAATTATTGGGCATGAATAGTGAACTCTGCTTCCAGAGATTTCAAAAAATACCTGCATGATTGGTTCCCTTAACATGAAACATCTCATAGACATTGTTTCATGCCCCAATATTTCAAAAGCGTGTCCAAAAAGCAGTGTGTGTGAGTGAAGTCTCTCTAATTCTTCCACGATAATTCTTATGTGATTTGCACGTTCTGGAATTTCGATGTTACACCCGATTTCAGCAAGCCTTGCTGCACTCCAGAGGTGAATGTGTGAACAGATTCCACAAATTTTTTCACATAAGATACACGCTTTTTCAACGGGGAGTCCTTCCATTAATCTTTCTACGCCCCTGTGGTTAACACCAATAGTAAGTTCTGCATCTTTTACAATCTCATCTTCGATAAATAATCTCAATCTGTGGGGTTCAAGCATTGTAGAGTGCACTGGCCCGATTGCAATTTCTCCTTCGTACATGATTTTCCCTTCCATAAATAATTAAATGAATCCTGAACTTTTGATAAAATTAAAGTTAAAATTAAAAAATATCATTATCAATTATGATAATTAGTAAATGTTCATCTTCACTTATATTATTAATGATTATTTGTTTTGGGTATTACCTTCCTGTATAATAGTTGATCCAAATCTGCAAAGATATATCAAGTCTTAAAAATAAAAATTAAGTATACAGGAGGTGAAGTGAATGGTTTTAAAATCTACTGAATTTAATGCAGATTTTCCAAAACAGATCATTGAAGCTGGGGAATGGATATTTGGAAAGAATGCATCTTCTTTTCAAAAATGTTACCAGTGTGGAACCTGTACTGGTGCATGTCCAAGTGGAAGAATAACGCCACTTAGAACAAGAAAACTGATAAGAAGTGCTCTTGCAGGAATTGATAGTATTTTATCGGGTGATGACCTTTGGATGTGTACAACATGCTATGAATGTTACGAAAAATGTCCGAGGGAAGTAAAAATAACAGATATTATCAAAATTATAAGAAATATTGCTGCTGAAAAAGGTTATATTGCAGAACCTCACAGGAAAACCAGTTTACTTGTTTTTAAAACTGGCCACGCTGTTCCAGTTAACGATGAAATTAAAAAAGCAAGGTTGGCGATAGGTTTAACCGAAATACCCCCAACTACACACAAATACCCTGAAGCTCTGGAAATCGTAAGAGATATCATGGATGACCTTAATTTCTGCAAAAAAGTTGGAATTTGCAGGGAAACTATGGACTTGGAACCACTAAACGTTCAAAAATCTGGGGAATAGGGGTGAATTAAAATGAGTGAAACCGATTTTGAATACATGTTTTTTTTAGGATGTATTGCGCCAAATAGGTATCCGGGAATAGAAAGTGCAACATACAAAGCACTTGACAAACTTGGAATGAAGCTACATCCATTTGAACAGGCTTCTTGCTGTCCTGCACCAGGAGTATTTGGTTCTTTTGACCTTATGACCTGGCTTACAATTGCTGCAAGAAACATTGTAATGGCAGAACAGGCTGATTTGGACATTTTAACAATATGTAATGGTTGCTATGGATCATTGTTTGAAGCAAATCACATTTTGCACGACAATGAAAGCGCAAGAAATAAGGTAAATGAAGTTCTCTCAAAGCACGGTCTTGAGTTTACTGGAAAATCAAAAGTACGGCATTTGACAGAAGTCCTCTATTTCGATTATGGGCCTGAAAAAATTGCCGAAAGAGTGGAAAGGCCACTTGATTTAAATATCGCAGTTCACTATGGATGCCACTACTTAAAGCCGACCGATGTAAAACATATTGAAAGTTCAGAAGTTCCAAGATCCCTTGACGGGCTTGTTGAAGCAATTGGGGCAAAGTCAATATACTATAAAGACAAGAATATGTGTTGTGGAGCAGGTGGTGGAGTAAGGGCTAGAAACCCGGAAGTTGCGCTTGAAATGGCTGAAACTAAGGTCAAAAATATACTCGAAGCAGGGGGCGATTGTGTAACGGAAGTATGCCCATTCTGCCATTTACAGTTTGACAGAGGTCAGATTGAAATGAAAGAAACTTTTGGACGAGAATACCAATTACCAGTTATTCATTATGCTCAGTTGCTCGGTATGGCCATGGGAATGACCCCAAAAGAAGTTGCACTCGATCTTCACTTTATTTCTGCAGATCCAGTAACTGAAAAGCTTGGATTAAATAAATAATAAAAAATACTAATATACTTTCAAAACGGAGGGGATAATTTATGAAAGAAGGTGTTTTTTTCGGAGAAGGAATGAAATTTGTAAAAGAAGGCTATCCAGACATTTACGATGCTGTTGTAGGATTAAATAAAGCAGCATTTACTGGAAAAACTTTGGATTACAAAACTCAAAAATTAATCGCAATTGGAATTGTTGCAGCGACAGGGGATGAAAATGCAGCAGAAAAACAAATGAGAAGTGGAATGGTTGAATTAAAAATAACTAAAGAAGAAATAATCGATGCATTGCGAGTTGTATTATTAACTTCTGGAATGCCTGCATTTACAAAAGCTATGAAAGTAGTTAGTAAATTATAACTGAGGGGATATAATGGGCTGTGCGAGTGCTCAAACACTTAAAGAAGGAACAGATTTTGAAAAAAAACACGTTCCTATGATAGAATGTAAAAGTACCGTTAAACCTGACGAAATTTATGAAGTAAAAATTCATACTGCCGGAGTAGAACATCCCATGGAAGATGGACATTTTATCCAATTTATTGAATTAAACGTGGAAGAATGCCCGCTTTTAAGAGTTCAACTAACGCAACACTCTAAACCAGATGTTGTTGTAAATATAAAAGCTCCAAATGAGGAACATAAAGGACATACATTTAAACTCGTTGCATATATGTTCTGCAACCTTCACGGGCTCTGGAAATACGAAAAAGAAGTAAAAATTGAGTAAAAACTAAAATTGGTGATTCAATGATTACTACAAACCATCCTCTTGGCGAAGCACTAAAAGATATTGAAACCTTCAAATTAAAATTAGCAGATTACTTTAAAGATAAAGATGTATTTCCAATAAAAAATAAAGTTGAACTTGGAAGTGCACTTCCTTGTGGAATTTCAATGCCTTGTGGAGATTTAGAAGCAGGAGAACTCGTTAAATTTTTAACAGATAACGATTTCCCAATAAAAAATGCAGAAGACTTGGCAATAAAACTTTCCAAAAGTTGCAGCATTCAATAATCCATATTGAGGGGGTTTAGGATATGGACAGCAAATTAAGATACGAAATAGAGGAACAGATTAATAAAGAACTCTATTCAGCATACCTGTACCTTGCAATGTCAAATTATGCAGAATCTGAAGGCTTTAAAGGAATTTCAAATTGGTTCATAGTTCAGGCTCAGGAAGAAATCGACCACGCAATGAAATTCTACAAATACATTCACGAAATGGGTGATACCCTTCAATTAAACGCAATTGATAAACCTGAACCAAAATGGAATTCCATTACAGATGTCTTTGAAAATGGACTTACCCACGAAAAATACGTGACAAGCCGAATCCACAAGTTGATGGATATTGCGCATGAAGTAAAAGATTACGCTGCAATTTCAATGCTTCAATGGTTTGTAAACGAACAGATTGAAGAAGAATCTTCATTTAGAGACATTCTTGATGGATTGAAGTTAACTGGCGGAGATATAAACTACTTGATGATGCTCGATAAGGAACTCGGGCAAAGGGTTAAAACCGCTCCTGAAAGTGAAACAACAAAAGCAAAAACTGCATAGGTGAAAATATGGTATGGTGGAAATGTTCAAACTGCGGATACATTTTTGAAGGGGAAGCTGAAAAAGTTCCTGAAAAATGTCCAAACTGCGGAGAAATCTGTACTTTCTACGATGTAAGTTGTTATACTCCAGAATGCGGATTTGAAGGTTACGATCCAAAAATTGCTGGAAAAAGAAATGAAGAAAGTAGACTTTAATTAATTATTTATTTTTTTAGAGAGGGGATAATTATGAAAGCTTGTTTTTTGATATTTACGTATGATAAAGGGGGAAAACCATACGTTCCAATAATATTTCATGCTCTGCTCTTTGCAAAAGAAATGAAAGAAAAAGGGGACGATGTAAAAATTGTCTTTGAAGGAGAAGCTGTGAAATGGTTTAATGAAATTTTAAAACCTGATCACCCATTAAAAACCCATGTTGAAGCACTTAAAGATAACTTTGTAGCTTGTGAAGCATGTTCTCATATGTTTGATGTTTTTACAAGCATTAAAGGAAAAATTGCTATTGAAAACGAGCTTCACGGACACGTCAGTCTTAGAAAATACCTTGATAACGGATACACCGTTGTCGAATTCTAAATTATTTAACTTTTTTTAGGTGTATTTATGGCAGTTGTTTTAAAAGATAATGTCTACTGGGTAGGGGCAATCGACTGGAATATCAGAGAATTTCACGGCTACGAGACCAAAAACGGTTCTAGCTACAATTCATACATCATTATGGATGAAAAGGTTGTTTTGATAGATACTGTAAAAAAATACATGTTTGATGAATTTTATAACAGAATTAAAAAGGTCGTTGATCCTGAAAAAATTGATTATATTGTTGTAAATCATGTTGAAATGGATCATAGCGGTTCTTTAGAAAAAATTATTGAAATTTCAAAAGCTACTATCATAACAAACGCAAAGGCAAAAGAACATCTTGAATTACACTACGATACGAAAGATTGGGAATACCTACTAGTTGATACAGGAGATTCATTAAACATTGGCAGTAGAAATTTAACATTTGTTAAAACTCCGATGCTTCACTGGCCAGACAATATGGTAACATACTGTCCTGAAGATAAAATACTGTTTTCAAACGATGCATTTGGACAGCACATCGCATCATCTGAAAGATTCGACTTTGAAATTGATTATGCAATAGAATCTGCAAAAGAATACTTTGCAAATATACTTCTTCCATACCGAACACTCATTCCAAATGCAGTTAAAACTGTAGATACTCTTGAACTTGATTTGATATGTCCATCCCATGGAATTATCTGGAAAGAAGATATCTCAAAAATTAAAGAAAAATATCTTGAATTTGCATCAAATAATATTTCTGAAAAAGCTGTAATTGTATATGATACGATGTACAAATCAACTGAAAAAATCGGTCTTTCGATTGCAGAAGGTTTAATGGATAGTAATATAGAGGTAAAAATCTTCAAAATATCTGAAACTCCGATAAGCAAAATAATTACAGAAATCTTAGATGCAAAATATGTGCTTGTGGGTTCCCCTACACTCAACATCAATTTATATCCTGAAGTTGCCAGATTTTTAAAATACATGGAAGGATTAAAACCAAATAAAAAAATTGCGGCAGCATTTGGTTCTTACGGCTGGGCAGAGAGTGCTACAAAACATATTAAAAATACTTTCGACATATTATCTTTTGATACCGTAGAAGACGAATGTTTAACGTGCAGATTTGTTCCAGATGAAGAACATCTCGAAAAATGCCATGAATTTGGAAAAAAACTTGCAAAAATGTAAAAAATGAGGGGATAATCGATGGGAAAACCGACACTAGTTTATACAACATTTCCAAACCTTGAAAATGCAAAATCTATTGTAGGGTATCTTTTAGAAAAAAAAATGATAGCCTGTGCAAATTTAAGAGAACATGAAGCACACTACATCGAAGATGGCGATATTGCAATAAAAACAGAGGTTGGTGCATTTTTAAAAACTGCTGAAAACAAATGGGATGTCTTAAAAGATATGATAAATGAAATTCACCCACTTGAAACTCCAGTAATCTTAAAAATAAATATCGATGATTCAAATGAAGAATTTGAAAATTGGATCTGCGATACAATCAAATAATTTATCTTTTTTTAAACATTTAACTCCAAAATTACCTTAAATTTTATTTTAATTGTAGTTACATAGAAGTGTTATATATTTACACATTCATTTTTAGTTAAATTGTGTGTGGTGGGTTAATGAAAGAATTGAAACTAAAAATAAGTGGAATGAGTTGTCAGATGTGTGTAAAAACCATTAAAAATCTTTTAAGCGAACTTGAAGGAATAATAAATATTGTTATCAATTTACAGGATGGAATTGGAATTATAACGTACGATGAAAAAATAGTAACTGAAAAAGAAATTTTAAAAAATGAAGCTTTTGAACTATATCTCGCAGAAAAAATTAGTTAATTGAATTTGGGGATTTTTTATGGAAGTAAAACTAAAAATTTCCGGAATGACTTGTGCAGTCTGTGTAAAAACCATTGAAAAATCTGTTTCAAAGATGGACGGTGTTGATAAAATTGTTGTAAATTTACTGGATGAAAGCGCAGTTATCAATTTTAATCCAGACATCGTTAGTATCGAAGACATCTGGATAAAAATTGAAAGGTTTGGCTATGAAGTTCTCGGGATTGCAGAAGAAGTTGAAGAACTGCCTAAAAAAGAAGAGGAACTTAAAGAAAAGCTTGGCAAAATAATTTTTGGGACAGTTTTCTCAATCGCACTATTTTCAATTATGTATCTAAAAATTCCATATAAACCATATTTGGCATTTTTAATCTCAATTCCACCTTTGATATACATTGCACTCCCAATTTTTAAAGCAGGGTTTAATTCTCTTAAAATCAAATCGCTAAACATGGATGTTATGTATTCTCTTGGAATGGGGGTTGCATACATTTCAGCATTACTTGTAACGTTAGGAATTCTTCCAATGAACTTCATGTTTTATGATACGACAATAATGCTTGCGACACTTTTAACCCTTGGTAGATATTTAGAAGAGCGTGCGAAGGGCAGAACCTCCGAAGCGATTAAAAAACTAATGGGTTTACAGGTAAAAACTGCAAAAGTTATTAAAAATAACGAAGAATTTGAAATTCCAATCGAAGACGTGATTGTTGGAGATATTATTTTGATTCGTCCCGGGGAAAAGATTACAGTTGATGGAACTGTTTTTGAAGGAGTTTCTTACGTTGATGAATCGATGATTACCGGAGAACCAATTCCTATTGCAAAGAAAAAAGGAGATTCTGTAATTGGGGGAACGATAAATAAAAATGGAATTTTAAAAATAACTGCTGAAAAAATTGGAAAAGATACAATATTGTCACAAATCATCCTGCTTGTTAAAAATGCCCAACTTTCAAAACCAGATATCCAAAATTTAGCAGATAAGGCAGTTTCGTACTTTATACCAACAGTATTTACAATTGCACTTATTTCTTCAGTATTTTGGTTTTTTAACGGCGGAATTTTACTTGCAGTGACTACATTTATTTCTGTAATGGTGATTGCGTGTCCCTGTGCCCTTGGACTTGCAACACCTACTGCAATAACAGTTGGAGTTGGACGCGGAGCTGAACTTGGCATTTTGATTAAAGATAGCAAGGTATTTGATGTTGCAGGAAACCTCAAATGCATGATTTTTGATAAAACTGGAACCATTACAAAAGGAAAACCCGATGTTGATGAAATAATTTCTGATTATTCCAAAGAAGAACTTTTATTAATTGCGGGCTCGCTTGAAAAAAACTCTGAACATCCACTAGCACTTGCAATTGTTAAAAAAGCGAATGAATTAAATATTTCACTTTCTGAACCTGAAAAATTTGAATCAATTACTGGAATGGGTGTTTCTGGAATATTGAAAGATCAGAAGGTTTTCATTGGAAACCGGCGACTTATGGAAGAAAATAATCTTTCAATAAATGAACATTATATTGTAGAAATATCCAGATTAGAAGAAAATGCAAAAACCGTCATCATTGTTGCTATTGAAAACAAAATAATGGGAATAATTGCAATATCTGATAAAATAAAAGAAAATGCAAAAATTACAGTTCAAAATTTACGTGAAATGGGAATTGAATCCTATATGATTACAGGAGACAATGAAAAAACTGCAAAAGTTATCGGAAAAGAAGTTGGTATTTTAGAAAATCACGTATATTCAAATGTTTTACCTGAAAAAAAGGCTGAAATTGTTAAATGGATTAAAGAAAATGCCGGCGGATACGTTGAATTCATTGGAGATGGAATAAATGATGCTCCAGCACTTTCTACGGCAGATGTTGGAATTGCAGTTGGAAGCGGAACAGATATTGCAATTGAAAGTGGTGAAGTCGTTTTAATGAATGATGATTTGAGTTATGTTACAGGATTTGTAAAATTGAGTAAAAGGGTATTGAAACAGATAAAATTAAATTTGTTCTGGGCTTTTGCATACAACTCAATTTTAATTCCTGTTGCTGCCGGCGCCCTTTATTCATATAATATTAAATTTGAACCCGAACTTGCAGCATTTGCAATGACGTTAAGCTCCTTAACCATAATTGGATTGTCATTGCTTTTAAAAAGATACGATCCTTGGAAATAACATTTTTAAATATTTGCTTCAGGTTCAAAATAGTCGCAATTTTGCATTTTAAATTCAAAATGAATACAAAAAGATAAATTATATAGAAATATATTAACTTATATGGATTTAAATTATCATAACTATATTATCATAAATATTTCTTAATCGATAGGTGTTTTTATGAAAATCCTTGGAATATCCGGAAGTCCGAGAAAGGAAGGAACGCATTTTGCTGTAAATTACGCGCTTGATTATTTAGAAGAAAAAGGATTTGAAACCAAATACATTTCAGTTTTTCAGAAGAAGATTGAATTTTGTATACACTGTGATTACTGCGTAAGAACTGGGGAAGGCTGCGTGCATAAAGACAGTATGCAGGAAATTTATGATGGTTTAAAATGGGCTGATGCGATTATTCTTGGAAGTCCTTGCTATAATGGAACTGTTTCTGGACAGTTGAAAACCATTATGGATAGATGTAGGGCAATATTTGCAGAAGATATTGATGTAGTAAGGAATAAATATGGAATGGGGCTTTCTGTTGGTGGTGACAGGAATGGGGGCCAAGAAATTGTATTAAAAACCATTCATGACTTTTACATATTGAATGGAGTAATTCCAATAAGCGGCGGTTCTTTTGGGTCTAACTTAGGGGCTACATTTTGGTCTCAAGACATTGGTAGAAAAGGAGTCGAAGAAGATTCTGAAGGGATTAGGACTCTTAAAAGAACTCTTAAAAAATTTTACAATTGTTTGAGTGAAAAGGGTGATTAAAAATGGTTAAAGTAGCTTGGGGTATTACTGGTTGTGGAGATAAAATTGAAGAAATCGTTGAAATGCTTATTGAATTAAAAAATGAACATGCCGATTTAGATGTAGATATATACTATTCACAAAGCGCGGAAATGGTACTTAACTGGTATAAATTAATGGGTAAATTAAAAGATACATTTTATAATATTCGAAAAGAAGTAAATTCAAACGCTCCGTTCTTACCAGGAATGTTACAGACTGGAAAATACGATTTATTTTTGGTTGCACCTGTAACTGCAAACAGTGTTGCAAAGATAGCACATGGAATTGCAGACACTTTGATTACAAATTCCGTTGCACAAGGGGCAAAGGCAATGGTTCCAACATACATCTACCCCCCAGATAACAAAAAAGAAGAGATAGAAACAATTCTTCCTGGAGGCAAAACACTAAAGCTATATATTAGAGATACAGATGTAGAAAACGTTAACATACTCAGGAATATGCAAGGTATTACGGTATTAGAAAATGTGGATGAAATCAGAGAGGCGTTGTTAAAACATATTAAAGGTGATTAAATGCTACAAATCGAAGACTTGTCAGTTAAAGTGGGTGAAAAAGAAATTTTAAAAGACATTCACCTATTCATTGACAAAGGAGAAACTCATGTTTTGTTCGGACCCAATGGGGCAGGAAAATCCACATTACTTAATACAATCCTTGGAAACCCAAAATACGAAGTTATAAGGGGAAATATTTACTTTAAGGGAAAAGATATAACTGATATGCCAATGCATGAAAGAGCACAGCTTGGAATTGGTATTTCGTACCAGTCACCACCTGCAATTTCGGGAGTAAGGCTTGAAACAATGATAAATGCCATTTCTAAAAAAAGCGATGAAGAAATGGAAGAAATGGCTAAAAAATTAAATATCAGACACTTCTACCAAAGAGACCTAAACGTTGGTTTTTCGGGTGGAGAAGTTAAAAGATCTGAATTATTGCAGATTTTTGCACAAAACCCGGATCTTGTAATGTTTGATGAACCAGATAGCGGTGTTGACGTTGAAAACGTAGAAATTCTCGGTGGAATCATCAACCATTTACTTGATAAGGATAAAAAGCCAAGTGAAAGGAACAAATCTGGACTTATCATAACGCACCTTGGGTACATCTTAAATTTCATGGAAGTTGATAAAGCTCATGTACTCTTAGATGGAGTAATTGCCTGTTCAGGAACTCCGGATGAAATTTTAAATGAAATTATTAAAAACGGATACCAGAGGTGTGTTTCATGCTGTCAGAAAAAAAGTTGCAACAAGTAAGGGGAATGGCTCAGAAATACAAGGATGTTCCCGCACCATTTGGAGAAGATATCGATTTAAGCATGTATCCTACACCAAAAGAAAACCTTCTAAAAGTAGATTCATTGAATGATTTAAGTGATGACCACAAAAAAGCTCTTGCAACTGTTGGTGTAGATATTGAGGAAAAAAACACTATTGGATCCTACGTTCAGGTAAATAGTGATGCAATATACGCTAAAATGTATTCAGATATTATAATTATGCCGATCACTGAGGCTCTTGAAAAATACGAACTCGATGATTACTACTGGAGTGCTGTAGAAATGAGCGATAAGTACGGCGCTAGAGTTGCAAACGAACTTACAGAAGGATACTTTATCAGAGCTCCAAAGGGCGTTAAAAAAACAATACCTCTTCAAACATGCCTATTAATAGGTAGCGAAGAAGTATCTCAAAACGTTCACAATATTATTATTGTTGAAGATGGAGCTGAATTAAACTTAATTACCGGTTGTACAACGTCCCCTCACGTAAAATCAGGACTTCACTTGGGAATTTCGGAAATATACATTGGAAAAAATGCAAAACTTACATTTACGATGATTCACAACTGGGGAGAAAGCGTACACGTAAGACCCAGAACTGCGATAAAAATGGATGACGATTCAATATTTATCAACAATTACGTTACAATGATGCCCGTAAAATCCATTCAAAGCTACCCTACAGCATATTGTGAGGGAAAAAATGCTAAAGCAACATTCCAAACAATTGTTTATGGAAAAGGCGACTCAAAATTAGATATGGGTTCAAGAGTAATCCTTTCAGGTGAAAATTCAGCTGCGGACATGATTTCAAGAGTTATCGTTGTTGATAATGCAGAAGTAATCTCAAGAGGTCACCTCGTAGGTGCAGAATCACACGTTAAAGGGCATCTTGAATGCAGAGGATTAATTTTATCAAATGATGGACATATTTTGGCAGTTCCGGAACTTGAAGCTGAAAGAACGGATCTTGAACTATCCCACGAAGCTGCAGTTGGTAAAATTGCAGAAGATCAGATTCAATATATGATGTCAAGAGGCCTTAGCGAAGATGAAGCATCCTCATTGATTATCAAAGGATTCTTAAGCGTGGATATTTCAGGACTTCCAGATGAACTTGCAAAATCTGTTAAAGAAATGATGGATATGACTCTTGAAAATGCAATGTAAATGCATTTTTCTTTTTTAAATCTTTGAAATGTTCTTTAAAATTTACAAAATAACAGTTCATTTATATAATAACTTTTTTTATATATGACCAACCTAAATATAAATAAGATTTAAAATTAAAATATTCGAACGATTCGGGATAGTATGGAAAAAAATGATATTTTTATTGTAATTCCGGCATATAATGAAGAAAAAATGATTAAAAACACGTTAATCAATTTAAAAGGCCACGGTTATGAGAATATCATTGTAGTTGACGATGGAAGTAAAGATCAGACTTCAAAAATCGCAGTTTCAGAAGATATAATCGTTTGTAAACACATTATTAATAGGGGACTTGGTGGAGCACTTAAAACTGGTTTAAAGTGCGCAATAAAATACAATCCAAAAGCAATAGTAACATTTGATGCAGATGGTCAGCACGATCCAAACGATATAATCAAAGTTTCAGAACCAATAATTGAAGATAGTTTTGATGTCGTTGTCGGAAGTCGGCTCATTGATGAAAAAGAACTAAAAAATATGCCATTTATTAAAAAAATAGGTAACTGGGGATTAAATTTTATAACCTGCCTAATGGGCGGACAAATGGTAACCGATAGTCAGGGGGGACTTAGGGCTTTTTCATACGATGCTGCAGAAATAGTTTCAAAACAGCTTAAAAGCAATAGGTACGAAGTATCCTCGGAATTTATAGTTCTTTTCAAAAAAAATAACTTAAAATTTAAAGAAGTACCGATAAAAACGATTTATACGGAATATTCAATGGCGAGAGGAACCAATGTCATTACAGGGTTTAAAATCCTCTTTAAATTATTAATTCAAAAACTAATTTAACGGCGATAAACATGTTCAAAATTAGAAACATAATCACGATTTCAGATTATGTAACTGTCATAAACATTATTTTTGGAATGCTTGCAATACTTCTCCACGATTTTCGTTTTGTTTATATCTCAATTGTATTTGATGCGCTTGATGGAATTGTTGCGAGAAAAACAAACACGGTTTCAGATTTTGGTGCAGAACTTGACAGTATTTGTGATGTTGTAAGTTTCGGTGTTGCTCCCGCATACTTAATTTATTATTACTTTGATTCAACAGCGGTACTTTTTGCATCAATCGTATTTTTAATTGGGGGCGCTTTAAGGCTTGCAAGATTTGGAATACTTGATGTGAAACATTTTATTGGACTTCCAATTCCAGCAGCTGCATTATTTTTATGTGTATTAAGCCAGGTATTTTTAAAATACAATTTTAGATCAGAATATTTAGTTTCAATCCTTGCAATTGTTGCAGGACTTCTTATGATATCAGACATTAATTATCCAAAATATCCAAAAAAGCCGTTTTTGGTACTCTTTGGAATATCCATAATACTTTCGATGTTTGGTATTATCGGACCGCTTGCATTGTGTGCTTTAGTATATGTTCTTTACGGAATATCCAAAATGAAAATGTAAAATTTAATTAATTCAACCTAAAGCATACTTTTTGGAAAATTGCAAAAAATAAATTATTCATGCTAATTTTTAATTTTTAGCCGCTGGATCTTTGCCATTTGGAAACATTGCACTAATTGGGTCGAATTTTCCAGTTTCAGAAACCGTGCAGTAATTAAGTCCTGCAGCATTTCCGACATTCATTAAGGGGTTTGCCTTTTCTACATCTAAAGAACCGTCTTCTTTGAGGTATTTATCATCAACATCTAGATTTACTACTTTTCCAACGATAAGTACATAATCTTCTTCTTCGTACAATTTATGAAGCTCACATTCCATCCATGCATAACTACCAGCGATTCCTGGAGCTTTTACAACACTAGAGGGTTTTTCTTCGAGTTCAGCATCTACAAATTCATCTACTTCCGGCCGACTAAATTTTGCAGTGGGCATTACTTTTTCTGAAAAATCAATACCAGGCATGTTTATTACGAATTCTCCAGTGTCTTTTATGTTCGTTAAAGTATCTCGTTTCTTAGCAGATGCCAGGCATACCAAATCCAAAGGTCTTAATACAGGCATTAAACATGAATACGGGGCAATGTTTCTAATTCCATCCTTACTGATCGTGGATATAAATCCCACAGGCAATGGAATAAACTTTGCCCTTAAAAATGATTTAAATATCATAATACCGCCTTTTTTCGAGTTTATAAGTCTATAAATATTATTTATAGATATATAAATTTTATTATTTAATAATAAAATTATTAAATTAATATGAAATAAATATTATTTCGAGTTCTAAATAATATTTCAAAATCTATATATCAAACAAATCTCAAATTTTATCTATGCATTTAAAAAATCAAGAGGGGTAAATATGGCAGTAATTGGGGAAAAATTCCCGGAAGTTGAAGTTATAACAACT
>NZ_JACDUL010000003.1:0-179206 GCF_013760955.1 Methanococcus maripaludis
AAGTTGGATTCATCAGAATCTACAATTAAAACCTTTTTTCCCTGTTCTTCAATCTTTTGAGCCATTAATGTAATCAAAGTACTTTTTCCGCAACCACCACGGCCGCAAATAACCATTTTAGGCATGATATTAACCTCCAAATTTACAAATAATGCTGGTTAATGCTTAGTATAAACAACTATATAAATCATACATATTTAATATAAAGTATTATTTAATACCTATAAAAATATATTTAAATAATATGGCCATACTCACGAAATGTTTTACTCGAACAGTATTTTGACGTTTGAATCTGTGTTATATATTTTAAATTAGCGTAAACCCGCCAAAACAGATTCAATACTGAACTTAAAATAAATTAAAATTTAAAAAAGTAAAACATAAATTCTGGCGATTTTGTGGAACATACTTATCTTTTTTATTATTTCAAAACTGCGTGGATGTATGAGACAGCGTTTTTCTCCCAAGATTTTACACTATAACCTGCTTCCAAAAAAAGTGCTTTCCAGTCTTCAGGACCTCTTTGCACACCATGAAAATGATCAATTGGTTCCACTGCAAATACTTCACCGGATGGTTTTAAAACCCGTTTAATATCTTGCAATGCTTTTGCTACGTCATTAAGATGATGCAACATAAAAAAACAGGTCACTGTATCGAAGTATTCATCTTCAAAAGGTAATTCATAGGCGCTGGCTACAGCAAAATTTGTATTGGTTACGCCTTCAATTCTTGCATTTAATTTGCACTGTTCTATTGAACCATCAATAATGTCTATCCCATATATTGTGGATTCCGGTTTTACTTTGGCCATATTTATTGCAAGACTTCCAATGCCACAGCCTACATCAAGTATATTCTTTCCGTTTAGTGATGGAAGGATACTACTGAAGGCTTCCATTTTCCTTGGTTCCATAGAAGTTTGTGGAAACTTTGCTTCGTTAATTTGATCAAAAGAGGTATATGGTAAAATACCATAGATATTAGCACCATTTTCAGCCATTAATCCCCTTACATAATGCATATCTCCTTCTTTTCGAATGTAGCTTACAACAGAAACTCCAATATTATTACAAAACCTTCTGTTTAATTCTTCTCTATTTTTATTAAACTTTGTTTTCAGGGGGTCATGTATTACCATATAATGTGAGTATTTATCGGTAAAAATTTCGTCTTCTGCAACCGTAATTTCAATACCGCTTATCGCCTGCCTCCATAAATGTGGCATTTTTAGGTTATCTTCGGTTGTATGGTTATGAACTTTTCCTATATTTTCCATTTAATTCACCGTTATTCTTGTTATAATACAATAGTTTTCCCATTTTAACCCTTCCACAATAAATACTAGAAAAATTAGTTCAATAACTAAAAATTAATAGCCTAATTATTAAAAAAAGAATATTTAATAATACCGATTAAGTTTAGATTCGCTGTTAAAATTTGGACAATTATCTTTTTTATGTATCATTTTTGATTCTTTAAATCCTATTTGATAATGATTTTCCAAGTTTCACGATCAAAGACTTATAAATACTCGCCCCAATATTTATATATCAAAACAATCGTATAATTAATTGACTAATCAGTCAGTGGATGAGATAGATATGAAAGCAAATATCGAAGACAAAAGAAAAGCCGTTATGGATGCTGCTTTGAAACTTTTTACTGAACGTGGATTTCAAGGTACATCTACAGCCCAAATTTCAAAAGAAGCAGGAGTAGCTACGGGTACGCTCTTCCATTACTTTCCAACGAAAGAAGACCTGATAAACAATCTTTATTTCGAAGTAAAGGGTGGTTTGAGCCGAGCTATGGTAAAAGACCTCGAATCACAAGTTAGCTTTAAAGACCGTTTGAAGAAAATATGGGATAATCTAGTTAGGTGGGGCTTAGATAACCATGATGAGTTTCTTTTTGTTGGGCAATTTTGCAATTCTCCGTACATATCAAATTTTACTCGTGAAGAAGTTATGAAAGAGTACGTATTCTTACATACGCTTGTTGAAGAAGGTTTAAAAGAAGGACACATTAAAGAATTACCTTCAGAACTGGTCATGGCAATGTTTTATCAAAACAGCAGGATCGTTGTGGAGGTAATTTCTGGCTATGATTCATCCAAAGACGAAAATAAACTTATAGATGACGGGTTTGAGATAATCTGGAATGGGCTTACCAGAAACTAAATTTTTTTGGTTAGAATATGACTGATTACTCAATCTATAAAATTTACCAAGAGAGGTTACAACATGACATTATCCGATGAGTTAAGCAATAGTACAATCTTTCCAAAAGGGGAAGAACTTCCAGAATTTTTGAGCAAGTATTTTTCCGGCAAAGTATGGGTTAACATGTTAGTTGGAAGGGATAACGAATTTAACTGCCCAATTGGCAATGTGACATTCGAACCAAGATGTATAAATAACTGGCATAAACATCCAGGAGGACAGATTCTGCTCGTTACTGGTGGCCGTGGTTACTATCAAGAAGAAGGAAAGCCTGCACAAGAACTTAAAGCTGGAGATGTAGTTGAAATTCCAGCAAATGTAAAACACTGGCACGGGGCAGCTCCTGACAGCTGGTTTGTACACCTTTCTGTTGAGACTAATTCAAAAGCAGGCCCTGCAGAATGGTTAGAACCAGTATCTGCGGATGAATATAACAAATTAAAATAAGCATATAATCTAAAACCAAAATCTGAGGATGAAAATATGGAATCAGTAAAAACAACAACTGTAGATCCTAAAACTCTTACATTCAAATTAAGTGAAAATGTGACTGTTCAAAAAGTAATGTTTAAAAATAAATTTGGAGTGGAAGTTGCAGGACACCTTTACATGTCAAAAGATATTGACACATCTAAAAAATATCCTGCAATTGTTATAGGAACACCTTATGGTGGCGTAAAAGAGCAAGGTGCCGGAATATATGGGCAGAATATGGCACAAAGAGGTTTTGTTGCCCTTGCATTTGACGAATCATACAATGGTGAAAGCAAAGGGGAACCAAGACACATTTCATCTCCTGACTTATTTGTTGAAGATTTTAGTGCAGCAGTTGATTTTATCGGCACCAGAGACTTTGTAGATCGGGAAAGAATTGGGGCTATTGGAATTTGTGGAAGCGGAGGATTTTCAGTTACTGCAGCACAGGTTGATCCGAGAATCAAAGCAGTAGCAACCGCAAGTATGTATGATATTAGTAGCATGTTCAGAGATGGATTTGGAAAAACATTGACTGACGAACAACGTGATGCAATGTTATCTCAAATGGCTGAACAAAGATGGACTGACTTTGAAAATGAAAGCCCATTGGTGCCTGAAGGATTTCCGAGAACACCGGCAGATTCAATTCCAGAAGGATTGGATCCAGTTACAAGTGAATTCTTTGAATATTATGCAATGAAAAGAGGATTCCATATAAATGCAGGAGCTTCATTTACTGCGACAAGTGGAATATCTTTCATGAATTTCCCGTTAATGAATTACATTGAAAGTATCTCCCCACGACCACTTTTATTCATCATAGGGGAAAACGGCCATTCCAACTACTACAGTGAAGAAGCATACGAAAGAGCTGCTGAACCAAAAGAACTTTACATTGTGCCAGGTGCAAGACACATCGACTTGTACGATGGCGGAGACAATAATTACATTCCATTTGACAAGTTAGAAGGATTTTTCAAAGAAAATCTGAAATAAAAACAAGTATTTGATATGGGACAAAACACCAACGATAATTTAAATATTCAAAGCAAAGGGATAATTCCCTTTACTAACGCTATATATTCTGAAAGTTTTGATCAAAAAGAGAAACCAACAGAATACAATAACTTAACCCTGGATGAAGAGCGTGCCTTGTATGGCATATATGACGCAACAGTCAGCAATTGTGTATTTGATGGTCCTCTTGATGGAGAATCTGCTTTAAAAGAAAGTGAAGATATATACGTTTCAGATTGTGATTTCAGACTTCAATATCCTTTTTGGCATGTAAAAAACGCCAAAATTGAAAATAGTCGTACGACCGAAACCTGCCGTGCCGCAATATGGTATACCAAACACATGACAATTGTAAAAAGTTATTTGGGAGGTATCAAAGCATTAAGAGAATGTGAAGACATCACTATTGAAGACTGTACCATTAAATCACCCGAATTTGGAGGTTTTCACACAAAATGGTAATAAAAAATACAGAACTCGAGTCAGAATATCCTTTCTTACAAAATTCCGACATTTTGTTTGATAATTTTGTATTGACTGGTAAATATTATAATCAATATTTTGAAAAACAATATTTTCCTTTTTCTTTAAAATTTTCTAAATAATTTAGAAAAACATACGTTTTTATTAATAATTAATCGGTTTTGTCAATACTTCGAGTCAGGCCTATTTCAAAAATATTTTAAAGTTCTTTTTTAAAATATATATTTATATTAAAAAACTAAGGGGTAGAGGGGATGGAAACGATTAAAATTACTACAAGTTTACTCTTGTTTTTGGTCATCATAAGTTCTGCATTTGCATATGGTAATCCGGGTAGGGGCTATGGTCAAAATCAAGGTGGACAATTGTATCAATTGTATGATGATACACAGGTAAATCACCAGCAAGAAATTAGCATGTATTCTGTTGAAGAATTAAGTCAGGAAGAAATTGATGGATTAATCTTGATGAGGGAAGAAGAAAAATTAGCTAGAGACGTTTACTTGGAGCTATATGATATATGGGGACAGCAAATTTTCTTAAATATTGCAAATAGTGAAAGTACACACACAAATGCAGTGAAATTACTATTGGATAAATATAATTTAACTGATCCTGTTACTGATGACACAAGAGGAGTATTTACAAATCAGGATTTAACAGAATTATATACAAGTCTAGTTGAAACTGGGTCGACTTCATTATTGGATGCATTAATGGTCGGTGCAACCGTTGAAGATTTAGATATTTATGATTTGCAAAGATTGAATGAAATATCTGATAATCAGGATATTACTGCAGTATATGATAATTTAGAAAAAGGTTCAAGAAACCATTTGAGATCATTTACAAAAGTAATTGAAACAAACGGTGGAACCTACGAACCTCAGTACATTAGTGAATCAGAGTATCTCGAAATTATATCTGGCGATATGGAAACGGGTACTGGATATGGTGCACAGGGAGGTTTATCGACTCAATCTGGGCAAGGTAACCAATACCAAGGCACCAGCCAAGACACTGAACCACAAGGGGTACTTGGAAAATTCTGGCAGGGCGTTATGAACTGGCTTAGATAAATTGTAAATTAAATCAGACAGTTTAAAAAAATAATTATTTCTTTTTTTAATTTTTAACCTAAAAAAAACAATATTTAAAACACACGGCACCCAGTCGAATTTAGAAAAAATCCAACTATTTTTAATCAATTTTCGAATATTCGATTAATCAAAAGTCTTTAATTTTTAATTTTTAAATAAATTAATCTAAACTATTTAATCTGATTTCAAAAGATCCCGAAACAAAATTTAAAATAATCAGAAAATGCTTTTTACATTACATTATCTGTTTTTTCATCATGAAATACACTGGTATCCCCAATAGCTCAATACCAACTAATACTAAAATCATCCAAAAAATGGAAATGTCGTAGAGATATCCTGCAAAAATGGCCCCAATAAAAAGAGTTAATCCGTAAATTACACTAAAAATACCGTATGCAGTTCCCCTTTTATTTATGCAGGTAATATCTGCAATGGATGCTTTCATTACCGTTTCGTGTGAACCCATAACAATTCCCCAGAGGAGCATTCCAACAAATATTAGTGCAAAATTATACGAAAATACGAGCGGAATAAGCACTGCGGTTAGTAGGGGAACTATTCCTAAGATTAATAGACCTGCTTTTTCGTTATCGTGTTTTGATTTAAAAGAATCATACATTTTACCGACTAAAAGTCCAAATATCGCATCCACCATCATTGCAACCGCATAAAAAAAGGGAATTTCTGCATCTGAAATAATACCATTTACTTTCAAATGAAACCCGATAATTGCAAAGCTCACGAAACCAACTGTTGTAATGAATGTAAATAAGGAATAAGTCCAGAATACTTTTGGAATTTTTTTAGTCCCCTCTTTTTTCAAATCCAAACTTTCAAACTTTTCAGGAGACCTTACTTTAAAGTACGCAAAGAAGAGTACTATCATTAGCATTACAAACGGCATCCAAAAGTAAGAGTATCCCTGTTGATAGTCAGCTACCGTTTTTATGGGTCCTGCGCCAATAAAAATGAAAGTAAATACGAGTGGGCCAATTACTGCACAATTTGGTCCAAAAACTCTGCAATTCCAAATCCTAGTCCTGTTCCAACTTGTTTTGTTGCATATGATAGGATTGTATCTCTTGCAGGACTTCTTAATCCTTTACCCATCCTTTCAAGCACGATAAATATCGCAGCAAACTGCCAGTAATCTGAAAGTGCGAGAAGAGGAACAGAAATGAGAAGGCCGTATCCAAAAATTGTAAAAAACCAATGTGCTTTTGTTTTATCCGAAAAGTAACCTGAAAATAACCGAATAGCATATCCTAAAAATTCACCAAAACCCACAACAAGACCAACAATCAGGGCACTCGCACCAAGTGTCTCTAAATAGGGCCCATTTACACTTCTAGCTCCTTCATAGATTATGTCCCCTAAAAGACTTATTACTCCAAAAAGAATTATGAGCATGAATGCGTTTTTTTGAGTTTCGCTTAAGTTACCAAAACATTTGTTAGACATGAATTATCATTGGTGAATTTTTTGAAAAATCTGAAAAATTAAGATAAATTGTATATAAATAAATTATTACTTTCGTAATTTTTAAAATATTCCCTGATAGAACCATTTAATTTGCCTGCTGGCAGGTAAATATCTAATCCCAAACCTTTTCAAAATTTAATATCAACTAGTAAAATTCACTTTTTATTCAAAACATACACAAATTCTTTTCCAGCTTTTTTCTTTTCCAAATATCCTAAATCCACCAGATGGTTTAAATCCGCCCTTCCGGTTGCATAAGCTACGTTATATGTTGTAACGATTTCTTTAATCGTAATTATGTTTTCAGGAGTCTTTAAAATCTCTTTTAAAATCTCTGCTTGGCGCAGATTAAGATCTTCTGATTTATTTATAAGATTTAGAACTTCTTTTTGTTCAACCTGTTTTTTACTTAAATATTCCAATATTTCATCAAGGGATCTGCAGATGCATTCCAGGTTGTATTTTATAAAATACGTTAAATCCCCTTTATCATCTTTATAAAAAGTATCTGATTCCGTTTTTAAATAAGCGTCCCGATACTGTCCTTTTGATCCATTAATTACTCTTGAAATTGCCATATATTCAAATAACCAGTAATCATTCTTTAAAAGGTACCAGTAAAATAGGGATCTTGCAGTTCTACCATTTCCATCGTTGAATGGGTGAATATATCCAATTAAAAAGTGGATTATAATTCCTTTTATTATTGGATGGATGAATTTGTCTTTTGAATTTGAAAATTCACATAAATTATTCATTAATGATTCAACCAGCTCGTATTTTGGAGGTTCGTGAAGCAGTGTTCCATCAGTAGAATAAACTGCAATTTCATTATTTTTTCTAAATTTTCCAACAAATTCGGGATCTTCAAGCGTTCCATCAGTGATAATTTTATGAATTTTTAATATTTCAGAAATAGAAAATTCTTTATTTTTTATTTCAAGGATGTATTTCATCGTATTGTAATTATTAAGGATCATTTTTTGATCTTTATTTTTTGGTTTTTGGCCTTTTTTTAGCATTTCCTTCGCTACTTTTCTCGTAGTTACTGCCCCTTCAATCTGGCTTGAAGCAATTGCTTCTTCCATTAATGAGTCTATAATATATCGTTCTTTTTCACTTGGAATAGATTCGAGTGCAGTTGAAAGGTTTCCAGATGCCGATTTATCGAGGGTATGCAGCTTTTCAATGAATTCATCGATTAAAGAATAATTAAATGTCCATTTTCCAAAATGTATTGATTTTAAATTATTCATTCTAAACATTTTCATTATTGTCCAGATTATAACTGGATCTATCGGAAGTGTTTTATGTTTTAATTCATTAAAATGAAGATACTTTTCATTGTATTTTTGGACAATATCAATTATTTCCCGATTTGGTACATATTTAAGTGCAATTTCAATGTTTTCTTTTGAATATTTTGGAATTTTTGGAAGTTTCATAAACTATCAACTATCATTTTCTATCAATTCATTACATTTTGATAGATATTGATATTATCACATATATCATTTTCTATCAATTCATTACATTTTGATAGATTATATAAATCAAAGATTTATTAACACAAAAAACTTTGTTTTTTAGTGTATTGATAGTTTAAATATGCCAGTTTTTAAAACATTTAAATACCTTTACTTATAGATAAGTAAATAATTGTATATTATTTACCTACATATGGGTAAATAATTGGGTGAAAGATATGGAACTTCGGGATGCCATAAAATCAATAATTAAAGAATACGAACAAAGGGGCGTATCATTAAATGAAAGAAATTTAAAACTACCAGAAACAAACAAAGCTATTTCCGTAGTAGGAATAAGGAGATCTGGAAAAACATCCATATTGATGAAATTATTTAAAGAAACTGAAAATGCAATATTCTTTCCGCTTGATGATGATAGAGTATTTCCAGTAACTCTCGATACATTACAAGAAATAGTAAAAGTTTCAAAAGAAATTTACCCTAATGAAAAAATAACGTTCTTTTTTGACGAAATTCAGGAAATTGAAAACTTTGAACTTGTTATAAAGAGATTGGTTGAAAAAGAAGATTATAAAGTTTATTTGACCGGATCCTCTTCAAAACTACTTTCAAAAGAAATTGCAACACAACTTCGAGGAAGAAGTTTAAGTGTTGAAGTATTTCCTTTATCTTTCAAGGAATACCTCGATTTTAAGAAAATAACGTTAACTGATATATTAACTGAACAGGAACACGCCAATATATTGAATAACTTGGAAAATTATCTAAATTATGGTGGATTTCCAGAAATTGTACTCGAAGAAGAAAATCGTGAAGATATTTTGAAAAACTATTTTGATATGGTAGTTTATAAAGACATTATCGAAAGGTACAATGTTAAAAATACAGATTCATTGAGGTTATTTTTAAAATTTTTAATCAATTCAAACACAAAAAAAGTTTCAATCAATAAACTTGCAAATAACTTCAAATCAATGGGCTTTAGTGTAAGCAAAAATACATTGTATGAATATTTAAGCCACCTAAACGACTCTTACGTAATATTCCCGTTAAAAAAATACGCTTACAGTTTAAAAGAGAGCAGTTTAAGTTTGATGAAATCATATGTGATCGATAATGGATTTATAAAAATGTACGACTTTAAAAATTCAAGCGATATTGGAAAATACCTTGAAAATGCAGTTTTTATTGAGTTGAGAAGAAGAGGGTTATTTGAAAATCAGGAACTCTTTTACTATGAAGATGATATCGGTGAAGTTGACTTCTTAGTTAAACAAAATGAGCATGTTTCAAAATTAATAAACGTCTGTTACAACTTAAATTTTGAAAATTACGATAGGGAAATTAAAAAACTCGTTAAAATCGCTAAAAAAATAAAATGTAATGAATTATACTTGATAACGTTTGACCAAGAGCAGGAAATAACTGAAGATGGTATTTTAGTTAAATCAATTCCCTTCTGGAAGTTTATTGATTTAGAAATTTAATTTTTTTCTCGAAAAATAAATATATCTTTACTCCATTTTCGAATATTTGATCAATCAACTGTTCTTAATTTCTTTTTTCCTTTTTTAACCCAATATATTGGTTTTGATTATTCCATAGGTTTAAGTAATGCTATTTTCAAAATTTATATTGCCCGAGGTGGGAAAGATCTTGGGAAACGGGGAGTTTCTTAGGTCGTTAAAACGGTTTCATACCATGGAACAGTTCAATTTTTCGGGGGATTTATGAATTGTTCCGTATCCTTAACTTTTTTTTCAAATTATTTTTCCAATTTATCGAATATATATGATTAAACGTATATTACAATAAAATAGGTTATGATCAAACTTATAAATTATCCCTAGCAGGGCGATAATTTAAAATAATTAAAACATATATTTTTTGCAATAAGCAATTAAATTATTTATATTCTTTTTGCAGATTGATACCAATAGAAACTTAATTAATGAACTCAAATGGGATTTAAAGTATTACCTGACATGCCATGTTAGAAATTTAGTTTAAAAGAGGGATATTTTGACAGATAAATTAAGTGATCTCAAAATCGAACGAGAAGACTACAAAAAAGTGCTTTACAGGTATTTAATACTCCTTTCGATTGGAATCAACATTGTCGGAGCACATTTAGTTCTTCTTTTAAACTTACCCGCTTATTTAGATAGTGTGGGAACAATACTTGCTGCAATTTTGATGGGACCAATAATTGGTGCAGTTGTGGGTCTTGCAACACATTTTGGTTTAGGGGTAATTTTGGGTCCGGTTTATTTCCATTTTGCAATTGTAAATGGATTAATTGGATTGATTACCGGGTATATATTTGATAAATATCCATTTAATTTAAAAACCGTGCTTGCCGCATCAGTTGTTATTTCATTAGTGGCTTCATTGATGGGGAATACCATAAGTTACATTGTATTTTCGGGAATTACTGGTGAATCAGTTGATATTTTAACAAAACATCTGTTAGATCTTGGTTTCAACCTGTTTACTGCCGTATATATAACAGGATTTTTCTCAAATTTCTTAGATAAATTGATTTCATTTGCAATAGTGTTCTATATTATAGTATTACTATGTGATAAATTCAAATTGAAAGAATTTGAGCTATGTAAAAAATAACCATTGCTCTTTAAATTGCTCTTTTTAAATCGGTTGAAAATAAAAAAGAAGTGTTTAATATATAAATAAAATCATTAATGTTCCGATAAAAAATCTAAATAGAAAATTATAATAAAGATATATTGGATATAGAGTAAAGTTTGTACTTACCTTATTTAAAAAATAACTATATACCATTACGATACTTAACTACACTCTCAAAAAAGTTTTAAATATGTGGTACTTTTATTAAATGTACTGCCTCCGAAGTTAAACTCTATGGCCCCAGAGTTTACATATTAAAATTTAACCCCGAATACTCTTTTTTTTATTTTTATCAATTCATTCGTTTTGATGGTTATTTGATACTTAAAATCTAGATTAAATTTCTAAATTAACCGATTTAAATATAAAATTTCCGAAAAAGATTTTCTGTTTTAAAAATTGAAAAAAAGAATTTAAAATAATTTTAAAGTAAAAAAGAGAATAATTAGTTGCCGCTTGCAACTTCAATTATTGATCTTCTTCCTCTTTTTTCATGTTTAAATGAATCGAGGATTATTTCCGCATTGTCTGAAGATACGGTTACAAATGAGAACTTCTCAAATACTTTTACATCATCGATGTCTCTTCCTTTAACATCGGATTTTTTTGAGATGTGGTCAACTAACTTTTTAGGGTTCATTTTGTCGAGTTTACCAAGAGCTACGAATAACCTAACGTTTCCGCCAGATACAAAGGATCTTCTTCCTTCGCCCCGGTCTCGTCTGCCTTCACTTCTTCCTTCGCCCCGGTCTCTTCCTTCCCTGTTTGCAGGTTTTCCGATTCTTTTGTAGTTTGATTCGCTTAATTCATCTTTCAATGCGTATTTTAAAACTGCTGAAAGAACTTCTTGTGGATCTGCATCTTCTAATAATTCAGCAGCCATTTTTTCGCAGTCGTTGTATTTTCCAGATTCTAAAAGTTCTTTTATTCCTGAAACAATTTTTCTTTTCTTAGCTCCGATTATGTCTTTAACGTCTGGAACTTCTTCTTTTCTAATTTCCGTGTTTGCAATTTTCTGGATGTATTTGAATTTTCTGAATTCTGAAGGTTCTACAAATGTAACTGCGTAACCTTGTTTTCCAGCTCTTCCTGTTCTTCCAATTCTGTGAACGTATGATTCAGGGTTTTGTGGGATATCATAGTTTACAACGTGTGTTAAGTCGTTGATATCAATTCCTCTTGCTGCAACATCGGTTGCTACGAGAACGTTGATTTTTCTTGCTTTAAATTTATCAAGTGTTTTTTCTCTTTGTGCTTGGGTCATATCTCCGTGAAGACCTTCTGCAGCGTATCCTTTTTCAGTTAATCTGCTTGAGATTTCGTCAACGTCTGCTTTTGTTTTACAGAAGATTAAACCGTAGAACTCTTTTTCTACATCGATAATTCTTGAAAGTAATTCAAATTTATCTCTTGAGTGGATTTCGTAGTAGGACTGGTCTGTTAAAGTTGTTGTAAGCTGTTGTCTTTTAACTTTAATGATGTCGTATTCTCTCATGTAGTTTTTAGCAAGTTTCATGATGCTGTCAGGTAATGTAGCTGAGAATAAAAGCATTCTTTTTTCAGTGCTTACTGATTTTAAGATTTCTTCTACATCGTCAATGAATCCCATGTTTAACATTTCATCAGCTTCGTCTAAAACTACGTATGAAACGTTTTCGAGTTTTATTGTTCTTCTTGAAATGTGGTCGAGAATCCTTCCTGGGGTTCCAACAACAATCTGAACTCCTCTTTTTAATTCTCTTATCTGCCTATCAATTGACTGTCCACCATATACTGGGAAAACGTTCAATCTTTTTGAACCTTTGATTGAATCGATTTCTTCTGCAACCTGTATTGCAAGTTCTCTTGTAGGTGCTAAAATAAGTGCTTGTGTGTTTCTTGAGCTTTCGTCAATTGTTTCTAAAATAGGAATACCAAATGCTGCGGTTTTTCCAGTACCTGTTTGAGCTTGGCCGACAACGTCTCTTTTTCCTTCAATTAAAATAGGGATTGCTTGTTCTTGAATAGGGGTTGGGTTTGTGAAACCTTTCTTTTCTAACGCTTTTATTATCTCGTCAGATAAACCTAAATTTTTAAAACTTTCCATAGTATATCCTCTTTTTTGATTATACGTCAAAAATGAATACGAATATAAATTCTGAATAATCTTTTGAAAAAATCATAAATTTAAAAAGAGTAAATTAACTCCCAAATTTATAATTCACGAGGTTGTAGTCAAACCCTCATAAATCATAACGACATGGAGAAATTTGGGCTTTGACTATTAGTCTTTCCGATCAAAAGGATTTACATTCAATCCATCGCCAACTAGTACTACTAGCGTATACTCCTATATCAAGTTATCTGTTAATGTACCTAAAAAAATTAAAAAATAAAGTTTAAAAGAACAAAAATATGCTAAGCCTAAAAAAGCTATTTCAAAAATAAAAATATTGATCAGCCACACGCCCCCCGAAATGTGGCTAACTTAAATTATATGTTTTGAAATGTAGTTTCCCCCGAAATACACTTATAACACCGTGTTTATCATATTCCCTTTGATATTAACCCCAATTAAAAATAGTTTCAAATTTGTCAGTTTTTACTATTATTATATATCGTTTAATCAGATAACTATTGCAAAATATAATCTCTCCATAGGGTAATATATACATTGTGCATTGTAGCCCGCAACTCCGCCCAATTATGAAAAATAGAACTAATTTATAATAATTAGTTCTTACAAATATATCAATAAATTAATACTGAATTATTTTGATAAGTTTAGTATTAATAAAACCGATTTTAACTGTTTTAACCAAAAATACAACTTAAAATTCCTTTTTTTAAAATTTTAAAAAATTAATAACTACTTTTTGGAATTTAAAATTATAATATATCTTTTTTTCGTTAAATTTACCCATTACTATCGCAATTATGGCCCAAAAAAGCTATTTTTCGATTTTGAATATGCTGTTTTTCAAACCCAACAATTTACTTAAATTGTTAGTTTAAAATATCCGGACAAAATCACCGAATTATAGAATCTATTGAACTATATAAATAAATATTGTAATATTTAGATAAATAACTAAATAAAATTATATATAAAAATATTTGAACATATAAACTAATATACATAAACAAAAACGGTTAAAAATGGCTAAATAAATATATAAAGAATGAATAAAATATTAAATTAACAATTAAGAAAATTTAAGAACTTAAATTTATGTTGGTAATATGACAAGGCACTATTGCAAAGACTGGCTTACAAAAGACGAGTTAAAATTATTTATCGATTCAGTAGACTCTAAAGAACATAAACTGTTCTTTAAAATGCTCTATGGGATGGCTCTCAGGGTTTCAGAACTCTTAACAATTGAAGTAAAAAATATAAATTTAAACGAAGGCGTTTGTAAATTACTAGACACTAAAACCGAAACATTCCAAATTTGCGTTATTCCGGAGTGGTTAAACGAAGATGTATTCGGACATATTGTAGATAATAAGTTAAATGATAATGACCGACTATTTAAGTTCAAAAACCGGACATATGCATGGGAACTTGTCAAAAGGTATACAAAAGACGCTAAAATCCATAAAGAATTTTCAACGCATACATTTAGAAGAAGTAGAGCATTACATCTGTTAAATGACGGGGTTCCGCTTGAAAAGGTGAGCAAATATCTAAGACATAAATCCATAAACACCACAATGCACTATCTGAAAATTACTGTTGACGATATTAAAAAGGAACTTGTCAAAATTGGAGATTGGTACGACTTATAATTAACATCGGGATACAATTTCGGACAATTTTTCAATTATGTATTCTAAATATAAAATAAAACTGACCAAATTAATAATTTACACTCTCGTTAAATATCTTTTATAATGAAAACCAATTAATTGCTTAACAGGATTTCAAAACACTTTTTTAACGTTAAAATCCAAATTTAAACTAAATTTAAAGATGATAAAAATGTCTGAAAAATACAAAACTTACCACACTTCAAAATATCTATCGAAAAAAGAAGTAGATGATCTAATAAAACAGGGCATTGATGAAGTTACCATGCCAAAATCTGTTTATGAATACATGGAAGAAAAAAATAAAGGCGCATTAAACCGTCTTTTAATTTTTGGAGTAGATATATCAATTACGGATCAGGTTGGAAGGCCAAAAAAAGTTGAAGCTGACCTAAAGAAAAAAATAATTGAAGAGATTATAAACGGTAAAAGCATTCGAAAAGTTGCCGAAGAATATGATCTAAAAAAATCAACCCTGTGGGACAATATAAAAGATGATATGGCAAAAATAAAGCAGGAAAAATTTAGAAAAATGATTTATGACTATAAAGAGCTTTTAATTGAAAAAGGAAAGTATTCTGATTATATTGAAACCCTTTTCTATGAACTTGACATGAATATATCAAATGACGATTTAAAAGAAGCTGAAAAAATACTTCTAAAAATCATAGAATATTCCAAAAAGAAAGATTAATTTTTTAAAATACTTTTTTAAAATTAGCTTTGGTTTTTAAATTTCTTATCAAAACAGTATTAATAAGTAAATAACCATAATATATTACAGCCAGCACGGAGGGGAAATTTTTGCAATCGTTTAAAATAGCGCGCGTAATGGGGATACCAATTGAACTGCATATTACGTTTATTTTATTGTTAGTAGTTGTTTTCTATTTTTGGGGCCTTGAAGGGCTAATTTTATACATGTTTTTGTTTACATCCGTAGTTTTACACGAACTAGGGCATTCATATGTTGCAAAAAAATATGGGGTAAAAATAGAAAAAATACTGCTTCTACCAATTGGTGGAATGGCAATGATGAGCGAAATTTCAAGAGAAGGGGAATTTAAAATTGCAATTGCAGGGCCACTTGTAAGTTTAGTGATTGGGAGTGTATTACTTGGCATTTCGACAGTAACTGATTACACTATGGCAGAATATCCTCTTTTTCAAACCGTTGGAGGATTAAATATACTTCTTGGAATTTTTAATCTACTTCCCGCATTTCCAATGGATGGTGGAAGGGTATTTCGATCATTGCTTTCAAAATTAACTAAAATGAGCTATTTAAAAGCAACAAAACTCGCATCAACAGTCGGCCAGTATTTTGCATTACTCTTATTGATATTTGGGTTAATAAATTTCAATGTAATTTTAGTATTAATTGCAATATTCATATACTTTGGAGCATCTCAAGAATACAGGGCACTTGTTGCAGATACATTGTTTGAAAACGTGCCTGCAAAAGAAATAATGTCTAAAAATATAGTTTATGTAAATTCGGAAGACACTGTCGATGATGTTTTAAATTTAATGCTTGAAAATCGGTTTTTGGGATATCCTGTGCTAGAGGATGGAAAAATCGTTGGAACAATTACAATGAATGAAATATCGTCTTCAGCAGCAAAAACGACAAAAGTAAAAGATTTGATGTTTCCACCAGTAATGGTTCCGCCGAATGCTGCACTAAATGAATTAATTCGTGGTATGACAAACACGGACCGTGTTTATGTTATAGATAATGGAAATATACTTGGAATAATCTCTAAAACAGATATAGTAAGAACTTTAAGTATTCTCGGGCTAAAAAATAACCGATAACAGATTTAAAATTTACCTTAGAGGGGGAAGGTGATTTTTTTATGAAATCTGATGAACAGATGTTTAGGGAACTACAAAAAATAACCATTTCATTTGGAGTGCTGTTTATCGCAATAACTGCATATCTTGAAGTAACAAAAAATTGGGATTCTATGTTACTTGTACTCCCGACATCGGGATTTTTATTGATAATTGCAGGGTTACATAAACAAATCCATGAAAATGATGACTTTAAAAAATACTTTCTAATTGGAATAACTCTTTTAATAATCGGAGTTGCCATCTTATTCATTTTACTTTTATATCTTGCTTAAATACTAAATTTACCTTTTTTAACGTTTTTTACCCTATATTTCGTTTATTATATAATTTTAATACATATTCATTTGATAATATATTAAAAAATAGAATTTAACCATATTGCACATATGGGGATAACTATATATAGAAACCTGCCCCACATTTTACCAATAATATAAAACGAGGAGATAAAAATGAAAATCTGTATTACTAGTACCGGAACTACTTTAGAAAGTACATTCGAACAAAGATTTGGAAGAAGTCCTTACTTCGTAATTTACGATACTGAATCAAAAGAATTCAATGCAATTGAAAATAAAAACGGTGAATCTGCTCACGGTGCAGGTATTGGATCTGCACAATTAATAATCTCACAAAATGTATCTGCAGTAATCAGTGGCAATATGGGCCCAAATGCAAAACAGGTTTTAGATGGCGAAAATATTAAAACTTACAAAGGAACAGGAAGCACGGTTCTTGAAAATATCGAGTTATTTGAAAAAAATGAATTATCTGAAATAACAAAGCCTGGACAAGCACACCAAGGCATGTAAGGAAAAATTATGAACATTTCAATATTGAGTGGAAAAGGTGGAACTGGAAAAACCACCATATCTACAAATCTAAGCGTTCTTCTGTCTGAAACTCACGAAAAAGTTCAATACTTAGATTTCGATGTAGAAGAACCAAACGGATTTATTTTTTTAAAACCAACGATCGGATCTGAAAAAAAAGTTTTTAAAAAAGTTCCGAAAATTGACGAAAACCTGTGCAATAACTGCGGTGAATGCAGCAGATTATGTAAATTTAATGCCCTATCAATAACACCAAACAATACAACAGTTTTTGAAAAATTATGCCATGACTGCGGACTTTGCTACATTGCATGTCCAGTACAGGCGATTTCAGAAATTTCAAGAGAAATTGGAAAGATAGATTCTGGAAAATCAGAAACAAATCCAAATCTAAGTGTTTCTAGAGGCGTTTTAAAGATTGGTGAACCTTCAGGAGTTCCAGTCATTTCGGAATTAAAAAAATGCTTGGATGACAAATCACTAAATATACTTGATGCGCCACCGGGAAGCTCTTGTAGTGTATTACACACTGTTGAAGATAGCGATTATTCGATATTAGTTACTGAACCAACTAAATTTGGCCTTCATGACTTAAAAATTGCGGTAGAAGTTTTAAGGTACTTAAAAATACCATTCGGTGTTTTGATCAATAAATCTGATGAATTTGATAGTATTATCGAAAACTACTGTAAAGCTGAAAAAATCGATATTTTAGGAAAAATTCCATTTTCAAGAAATATTGCAAATAAATATTCAAAAGGAGACATTTTAATCCATGCGGATGCTGAATTTACAGAAAATTTGCAAAATATTGCCTCTGAACTTGAAAAGAGGTTGATATTATGAAACAGATTGTCATAATAAGTGGAAAAGGCGGAACTGGAAAAACCACGATATCTTCTTCATTTTCAGAACTACTGGATAAAAAAAATATTGCTGACTGCGATGTTGAAGCCCCTAACTTGCATTTAATGTTTGAAAATGAAATTATTAAAACTAAAGAATACATCGGATCCCAAACTGCGATCATTGACTCCGATAAATGTATCAAATGTGAAAAATGTTTAGAATGTCGATTTGGTGCAATAACTTCTGAAATAAAAGTAAACCCCTTAAAATGCGAAGGTTGTGGTTTATGCAAATATGTCTGCCCTGTTGATGCTGTAACTATGGTAGACAACATTACTGGCCACATTTATTCTTCCAAAATCAAAGATGGGTATTTATCTTACGCAAAACTGAATATCGGAGCAGAAGGCGCTGGAAAAGTTGTAACGGAAGTTAGAAAAAATTCCCTTGAAAATCAAGGTTTTGAAAATTTACTGATTGATGGATCCCCTGGAATAGGCTGTGTTGTGATTGCGTCACTTGCAGGCTGTGATTATGCAGTGGTTGTAACTGAACCAACACAATCAGGATTAGATGATTTAAGCCGTGTTTTAGAACTTACCAAATTTTTTGATATCGAAAGCTATGTTATAATTAATAAATATGACATTAATGAAGAAAAAACTTCCGAAATAATTGATTACTGTAAAAAGGCAGGCTTTGATATCTTGGGAAAAGTTCCATTTGATAGTACAGTAAATAAATCCATTCAAAACGGAATTCCAATTGTAAATTATGAAGATAGCATTGCAGGGGCCGAAATTAAAAAAATATGGAATGATTTTTACGAAAAAATCAAATAATTACTTTTTTTACAGCTATTAACTAACCGATATTAATCTAAAAAAACCTGTAATTTCAAAAAAAGGTAGTATTATATACTTGTTTTTCAATATAATGAAATATGCACATATGTGCGAAAATAAGTATTATAAAATAAGGTGAGTTATATGGATTACAGACTACACAGAAACTGCATATGCAGAAAATTATTTAACACAACTGAATACCTCGGGCTTGGAATCAGAAGGTTCTTTAGAATGGGATTAACTAACGAAGAAATTAAAAATGTCATTAAAAGAGAAACAGGTAAAGATATATCTGATGAAGAAGTAAATAGATTATCAAAAGAAATCTCTGAAGAAGAAGTTATCGATGCTCGTGGAAGAAGAACCTTTTACGGTGCGGGCAGAGGCGGTAGAATGGGAAGAGGAATGGGCAGAGGGAGATTTTAAACATAACTAATTAAACAATAAGGCGATAATTTGAAAATAGCAATCCCAGCACTTGATGAAAAAACAGTTTCTTCACATTTTGGAAAAACTCCATTTTTTATGATTTTTGAAATAAACGAAAATAAAGAAATAATCGGTTCAAAAAAAGTTGGAAACTCCCCATGTCACGGGGCTGCTCACGAAGAAGGTCACGGAGGACAAGGTCCGGGAACTACAGTTCAAACATTACTTTCTGAAGGAGTTAATGCAGTGGTTTTCGTAAATATGGGTCAAAGAAGCGTAAATGCTTTAGCCAGCGTTGTTGAACTATACCAAACCTCTCTGGAAGATGTTGAAGCAGTATTGAAAGAATTTTTGAATGGAAATTTAGCAAAATTAAACTAATTTTAAATTAATTCTCCTTTTTTAATTTTCAAATAAAAAAATGTAAATCTTTTACGATTAATTTATTTTTAATCAAAATATGTTGTTTTGATGGATGGTAAAATATATTTATAGCTTTTTAAAAATATTATTCATGTAGCCCAGGCTACACTGTCTAAAAATAATGAATACATATTCTACCAAAATAATAAATGCTAATTAGTGCCGTTACGTAGAAGGGGGGAAACGATGGACCTAATTAACGTTATATGCCATTGGGCAATGTATGAAGATACCATTGACCTTAAAAAACCACCAAATTGGATTTTGGAACATTTCAACAATACCTATCCTGAAGAAGATCTGGAATTTTCAATGGACTTTTTATGTATTCTTGGAAAATTTCAAAAATACCCTGAATCAAAAGTTTACGTCCCATTGAAAAATACAAATCAAAACATCGATATTTTCGGGCTTTTAGATTAAACTGAAAATATTTTGAAAACATCATCAGTGTTAAAATTAATGTTAAAAAAGAGAATTAAATGACGTTAAAAGAGTTTAAGTTAAGTCAAAAAGAATTATTCTTCACTTTCTGTTTTTTCATTCTTTTTGTATTCCATGTATCCGCATTTTCCACATGCAAATCTGTTTAAGTGTTCAGCCATGAATACGCCTGCACCACATTTTGGGCATGCTTTTTTCAATCTTTCTACAGCGTTTCCTTCAACTTTGTAGTAATCTGATTTTTTTGTTGTGGTTTTTGCACCTTTTTTAGCTGCCATATTATTCCTCCGCTACTTCAGCTTCTGCTTCTTCTTCAATTTTGTTTTTTTCTAAAACGGATTTTGTTTCGATTGTTGCCATTGCTTTTTCATCGTTGTAGATTTTTGCGTAACCTTCTGCTTCCAATTTACCAAAAATCTGATCTAATGTGTCAACTACGAGAACTTTTTTGTCTGCGTTTAAAACTGCAACAAGTTTCATTTTTACGTCTTTGATTGAAGGGGTAGCTGCATCAAAGGATACTGTGAATTTTATTTCCCTTCTGTATAATAATGGGTTATTTTTGTCTGAGATAATGCTTATATCCATATCCATTCACCTTTCTTCCATGTCTTTTAGAAGTTTTTCAATTTTCTGTTTCAGTTCGTCTGTGATTTTTAACAGTACCATGCCTTCGTCAGGCTGTCCGTAAATGACTGAGGTATCCTCGGGGAAGTACTTTATTACAGGTATTGTAAGTAAGTCTTCTTCACCCTTAATGATTAAAGCCATATCTCTATCATGTATGGTGGAAAGGTATTTAATCCTTTCTATGGCTTCATCAGAAATGCACCCCTGAGGATTTTCAACCTCAAAAATTGTTTTAAATTTGTGAGGAATGTTAACAGGAATATTTCTTTTAGTTTTAAAGTCCAAAATTGATAAGTTTGGTATTATACCATTCGATAAAAGGTGTTTTGTAGTAACATCACCAATAGAAACGACCTTTCCATCTATACTGGGAAGTTCCTTATATACTTTTCCGAAAGGTTTTTTCAATTCGCGCGCTACTTCGTCGGTTAATAAATACATAAAGGTCACTATAACAAAAATTAAAATTAAGTTATTTAACGCTCAATGCATATTTTCCTTTTATGTCAATTCCTGCTTTTTTTGCAACTTCTGAGTTGTGAGGATCGAGTACAATCAATAAACCTCTAACGTTATCCGAAGTATCAAATCCACAAATTGGGCAAGTATCTTCTCTTGTGATGTATTTGCATCTTAAACATGCATTCATTTAAATTCACCTCAAATAAAATTAAAAAGCGAAAAAATTAATTTTCTTCACTTACTGTTTCATTTTCCTCTTCGAGCCACTCGAGTCTTCCAAGACCGTTCTGTCTCATTGTTAAAGCTATTTTGCTGCCCCTTTTCTTCTCTTCCCTCAAACTTACTGCAACAATTCTAGCTCTTACTTTATCGCCTTTTTCTAAAACTTTGCCTGTTTCTTTTCCAATAATTGCTTCTCTTTTTGGGTCAAAGCTTACAAAGTCATCCATAATTTGTGAGATGTGGATTAAACCATCAAGAGGGCCAAGTCTTACAAAAGCACCGAACTCAACAACATCGACGATTTCCCCATCAACTACTTCTTGAAGTTCTGGAACGTATGTGAGCACATTAAATTCTGTTTCGTGGTATGCTGCACCGTCTCCGTAAATTATGCTTCCTTCGCTTACGTTATCCACATCAACAATCGAAAGGATAAATCCGACGTCCTTATCAAGAATTCCTTCGTATTTTTCCATTAAAACTCTTTTTACGTTTTCGCTTAAAGGGTTTCCAAACATTTTAGGGGGAATTCTTACGGTATCAGAAATTTTTAAAATTTTATACAAATAACCACCTCAGTAGCAAATTAAACTTTTAAAACAGTTGAGATAACGAAATATTTTAAAATAATAAAACAGTTTCACTATATATATTCTCGTTTTTGATATATAAATTCTACGTACGATTTTTATAGTTCTTAAAAATTAATTAAATATAAAAATTATTTCTGGGCAATTCCGATGATATCTGACATTTTTAAATCTTTTTTCAGGAGATATTCTTCAATTTCTTCATTTATTTTTTGGAATATATCATATCCTCGGTAGTAAACTCCAGTTCCAACCTGAACTGCAGAAGCTCCTGCCATCATGAATTCTATTGCATCAGCTCCGGTCGTAACTCCACCAACCCCAATTACGGGAACATCTACTGCTGAAAAAATATCATAAACATTTTTAACTGCGATAGGTTTTATCGCTTTTCCGCTCATTCCACCAACTTTATTTCCAAGTATTGGAACGCCTGATTCGATATCGATTACCATTCCTGGACCAAGCGTGTTTATTGCAACAATTCCATCAGCCCCGGCATTTACAACTGCATTTGCAATTTCTTTTATATCAGTTACATTTGGAGTTAATTTTGCAATTACTGGAATGTCTGAAACATCTTTTACGGCAGATACCACGTTTTTACAAAGGCAGGGATCCTGACCAATTGATGAGCCGTATCCCCCGCCTGCATGGGGACATGAAATGTTTAGTTCCAAAACATCTACATGTGGTACAATTATTTCAGCAGCTTTTTGAAATTCAACATCGTTTTTACCGTAAATTGAACCGATGATTTTAACGTCCATTCTTTTCATTTCTTCTTTTATTCGCCCAATTTCTTCGACATATTCCTCTGCACCAGGATTTGGAAGTCCCATTGCATTTAAAAAGCCACCTTCAACTTCAACCATTGTTGGATTGTTGTGTCCAGGTTTCTTTTCAATTCCAACTGATTTGGTACATACTGCCCCTGCACCGTTTTTCGCCATCCTTTTTAATGCACTTCCAGTTTCTCCCATGACGCCTGCCGCAAGAAATACTGGATTTTTAAATTCAATATCCCAAAGTTTAGTTTTTAGCATCTGAAATCTCCCGATATTTTTGAATATATTTTATAAGAAGACATATAAAAAACTAAAGAATGAGATAATCATGTTATCGCGGTAGATATTATGGAAAATTTAATTGAAAATCTTATTATTGAGTTTGTGAAAAATTATGCAAAAGAACAGAATACAAAAACAAAATGGTTGACCCCAATTGTTGGATTTGCAGATTCTAACGACCCAGAATTTTTAGAATTAAAAGAAATAATTTCGGAAAAACACCTAACTCCTAAAGAAGTATTGAGTGAATCAAAAAGTGTAATATGCTACTTTTTACCTTTTTCAAAAGAAATTAACCTTGGAAATGTAAAACCTGGCCTCGCATCTGAGACTTGGGCAATTTCTTATGTAGAAACAAACAAAATGATAGAAAAACTAAACGACTATCTCTCTGAAAAACTGGGTGAAATGAATTATATCTGCTCAAAAATTCCCCCGACACACAATTTCGATAAAGAAAAGCTGATAAGCAACTGGTCACACAGGCACGTTGCAAAAATTGCAGGGCTTGGTACTTTTGGACTAAACAACATGTTAATTACAGAAAAAGGATGTAACGGTCGATTCGGAAGTTTAATTACATCTGCAAAATTAAAACCTAGTGAAAAACCAAATTATGAATACTGTTTGTATAAGTATAATGGTTCTTGTAAACTTTGCATTGAAAAATGTGAAAAACAAGCTTTAAAAATAAATGAATTTAACCGAAAGGAATGTTATAAAGTATGTTTAACAAATGAAAAAGTTTATGAAAAATATGGGGTTGCAGATGTTTGTGGAAAATGTTTATGTGCAGTTCCGTGTTCTTTTACAAATCCATCAAAAAACTTAAACGATAAATTAAAAGATAAAAATAAAGAATAAAAAGATCTAAAACATCGTTTTATTTTCTCTTAAACAGGATTCTGCTTCTGCCAATATTTTTAAAATATCTTTTTCAGAATTATATTTTTTAAGAATAACTTCGGAAAGATTTCCATTTTGGATCCTGTTTTGGATGTGAATTAAATAAGATTTTTCTTCATCTGTTGCAACAGCAAATGCTTTTTTATAAAGCGATTCCAATTCTGCTTTTAACTTCTTTGTTCCAGATTTTATTGCCATATCTGTTAATTCAATAATTGTTTCGTCGTCTTCTGCTACTTTTAAATCATTAACTCTTAAAAGACAGTTTATAAATGCTGAAACAGCCATATCTGCATGAACCGATTCCTGTTCATCCATTATTTTTATTTCAACACATTTTCTTTCACGTCGTATAATTAAAGCCCTTGAATTTACCCATTCTTCGCATAAAACTTCTGCATCTTTTTTTCTAAGTTCTACGTACATTTTTTCAAGGAGTTTTTCATAATCAGACGATTTGTTAAGTTTTTCAGGTATTAAATTTCCGCAGATTTCGGGAATTTCTTTCTGATTTTTTTTGTAATATAATAGACGGTTATCCATATACCCAGTTACCTGCCCTTCAATTATTGGAGAAGATGCAGTTATTGCTACAAGGTACGGGAGGAGTGTTCTAAGTTTGTTGTGCTTTCTAACGAGATCTTCTTCACTTGAATATTCAATATTTACCTGCAAAGCCTGAATATTCATCCAACCGTGCTGTCTTAAGTTAAATACTCTGTCATATGTATCGAAAACTTCTCTTTCATCGTGGTTCCAAAATGAAGTTTCCGATAAATTTAAAGTGGGGTGCATTCCAAGACCCAATAATTTGTACTGATTATTGGTCTTTTCGTAAAAACTTTTTAAACCAGTCACAATCTGAGTTTCGAGATTTGAAATACTTTCTGAAGGGTGATTTGGTTTAAATTCAATTACGTGTTTTTGTAATTCTTTTGAAATACCAACTGTCTCGAAAGAAAATTCATTTTGTATTTTTCCAGAAATTTCTTCGATTATTAAGTCTGAAATTGGCATTGCTTTTAGATCCGAATTGTTGATGGAATATTCGTGTTCAGTTCCTATCATTTGCTACACCATCTAGGTCAATTGCTTCTGAAAAATTTGCCCTTGCACTTGGAAATTTCCGTCTTGAATCATCCATAATATACGATACAATTTTAGAATACGCTTCAGGGTAAAATTCGTCCTCCGTTGTTTCAAGTGACGGATTATCATTTACCTCAATTACATAAACTTTTCCTGAATTTTCTTTTAAATCAACACCATAAAGACCCGTTCCAACAGCATTTGCAGCTTTTAACGCTGTGTTTATAACTTTTTTTGGAACTTCATCATACATCACGCTTTCAACCATGCAGTATACCCTGTGCCCATCCACGCAGTCCTGTATCTTGAAAGTTTCTTTTGGAATTAAGTATTTGCAAGCATAAATTACTTCACCGTTTAAAATTCCAACTCTCCAGTCAAATCTACTTTCTATAAATTCCTGTGCAACTAAAATATCCGAAAGTCTCAAAAATCTGGAAGCTACTTTTGAAAATTCTTCCAAAGACGTTACTTTTTCAACTCGCATTGAAAAGGAGGTTGATGGCTCTTTTACGATTAAAGGAAGCCCAATTTCTTCAGTAATGCTTTTTAAGTTTTCAATGTTGTTTTCAGATTTCTTTAAAAATTTGGTTTTTGGAATCGGTACGTCATTTTTCATCATGTGCAAATACATGTTTATCTTATCAGCACAGATTTGAATTGACTTTGAATCGTCAATTACCCTTACACCATTTAATTCTGCAATTCTTGATGCTACGTAGCTTATATTCATTGGATCGGTTTTAGAACGAATAAAAAGACCGTCTAATGTTTTTATTTTATGTATCTCATTTGGGAACAGAAAATAAAACTCGTGGCCCATTGATTCTGCAATATCCCGGAATCTGATTAAAGATTGGAGTTGATTTGAACTACTAAGGGTTTGTCTATCAACAAATACTCCAAATTTTCCCATTTAATCCACCAACAAAGTCTTTTCGATCATTATTTTTTCTTCTTTTGAAAGTTTTGATACGTTTACAGGTGATAAGGACGAAAGAAATATTTTATCGTCGATAAATACAAATAAAGCATTAATTAGCGGAATTTTAAATGTTTGATAGATTTTATTCGCCAGCTGTTTTATATGTTCATTTTCTGTGCATGCCTGTCCAAATAATATTGAAAAATTCCCCATTTCAAAATTTTCAGGAACTTTTTGATAACATAGCGGATATTTTCCGCAGTTTGTTACGTGTTTTGATATTCGCTTAGATTCTTCCCGATTTTTAACGATATAATATGTTGAAGGATCTGAAAAATAATTTACTGAGTAAACAATCGCAGGATTTGGAACATCTCCCGAAGAAATTTCCCATTCCATAATAGGTATTCCTGAAAGCTCTGCCCTTTTAAGTGTTACTGGAACAATATATGCATCCAATACATCATTACTACTTGGAAAAACCTTATTTTTTCCAGATATCTCTTTTAATATCAGTTCGTAGTAACTTTCAGTTTTGTAAAAATAATCTTTGCTTATTAAACAGTCTATTCCGTCTTTTATTGTAGTATGAGACATTTTATTCAAAAAAAACCCTTTTTTTGGAATAAACTCACCTTCATTGCTGTTTTAAAGGCCCGACACTCCCCCACAATATAATCGAAGTATCATGATTCCTACAACATCACGATATATAAATTTATGTAATCAAAAAAATCGATTTAAAACAGTTTTTTTTAGAATTAACGGTTTAAACACGGTAAAATCATGTAAACATATATTAACCCTTTTGAAAATAAAATATATTGAGGCCAAAAAAGCCTTACATAAATTGGGGGGATATTATGGAAGGTGAACAACACATTGAAAAAAGGCCCAGTATCGTCTCACAGACCCACTCACGAAAAGATGCGCTAGATTGGGTATCTATTGTTTTGGTAATAATCGGGGGACTTAACTGGGGATTAGTTGGGGCTTTTAATATAGACCTTATTCAAGTGGTATTTGGAAGTTTCCCAACAGTTGCAAGAATTTTATATATTCTTGTCGGACTATCTGCAATATACATGATTTACTATGCTTCAAAAACTTAAAAAAAATATTAAAATAATTTATTTTTAATTTTTAAGATTTAATCTTCTTTTGATCGGTACATAGTACTTAACCATTCTTTTACGTATTTTTCAGTTTCTTCTTTGTGGTTTAATACATCTAAAAATATGGTTCCGCCAATAATTTCGTTGTCAACTAGTTCTTTTTTCATATTTTCAAGTGTATTTCCAATAGTTTTTCCAGCAGTGCAGAATACCGCAACTTTTTTTCCTGCAAATTTGTATTTTGAAAAAAATGTCTTTAATGGAGCTGCCATATTTCCAGCCCATACTGGAGTTCCAATATATATAATGTCATAATCATCTAAATTTAGAGATATTTCTTTTATTTCAGGCATTTTTCTAAACAATAAAAACCTGCCAAGTTCTAAAAACATTGTAAATCCTTTTTTTGGAATTTCAGTTACAGTTTCAATTTTTAATAATTCTGCACCTGTGTTTTCTGAAATAAGTTTAGCTACATATTCAGTATTTTCAAAAAGTGAGTAATATATCACAAGTTTTTTTCCATCCATTTCAATCCCCTCGTTTATTTAATTAATGTTAAATAATCCTGCTGCATTGTTATGTGAAACAGCTTTTATTACATTTTCTTCAAATCCTGCCATTTTTAGCTTTAAAACAGTTTTTGGAACCCCAAGTATATCGGACGGAGCTGAAGAACTGTCGCTATTTAGTAAAAATCTCTTTTCGCAATATTCCCCAAGTATTTCTACGGCGTCATTTGGAGTTAACTTTTGAGGCTGAACTGTTATTCCAAGTTTATAGTCGTTTTCCCATATAATTGGCACTGTTTCTTTTGTAACGTGCTCTATTACTATTTTTTTCTTAAAATCGATCGATAAATCCATTGTATCGAGGACTTCAATAATATTTTTCGTTACAGCTTCTTTATTCGTTCTTGGAGTGTGGACTACGGCTGGAAGATTCATTTCTTTTGCAATAGATATCTGGTTTTCAAAAACTTCAATTTCTTCCTTGCTACATTTTTCAAGCCCGATTTCTCCAACACCAACAACATTTTCTTTGTTTAGATATTCTCTTAAAATTTCATAATCTATTTTTGGCGGAATCGCTCTTGGATGAATTCCAATACATGCTTTCATATTCAAACCATTTTTTCGTGCTTTTGCTATTTCACTTTTCAAAATCTTGTCGAAATAGTCAAGAGCTGTGTCAAAAGATCTCATTTTTAAAGGATCGTGTGCATGGGTTATAACACAGTCGAAAACGGTTGCCATCAATTCAAAATCTTCGTAAGGTCTTGTATCAGAATGTATGTGGGAATCAATCATTAAACCACCATATCGATATTTATTATTTTGAATTTGTTTTGAACTTAAAATGTAGCATATATTTCAAAGCACAGATAGATTTATTCATAATTTTAATACATTTCTATTTTAACTTTGTTTTTACCCATTTATATACATTATAAAACATAAATAACAGTATTCATTTTGAGAGGCGGTAAAATGGAACTTTATTTTAGAGGCGGTGCTTCTGAAGTTGGAAGAAGTTGTGTAGAGGTCAAAACCGAAAAAAGTACAGTTTTATTTGACTGCGGTGTAAAATTATCGTCTGAAGAATCAGAATATCCAATCCTAGATAATTTAAATGCAGATTGTGTCTTTGCATCACATGCACACCTCGATCACACGGGCGGAATTCCAGTACTCATCAGAAAAGGAATGGTTCCTGCAATTTATGCTACAGAAGTTACAAAAGCAATATCTAAAGAGCTTTTAAGAGATTCTATAAAAATTGCAGGTGCAGAAGGACAGGATATTCCTTACGATAAAGCGGATGTGAATAAATCATTAAATCTCTTTAGAAAAGCTCGCTACAATCACCCCAAAAATTTCAAAGATTTCGAGTTTGAATTTTTTAATGCAGGCCACATCCCTGGAAGTTCCACAATATCACTAAATTACAGTGGAAAACGAGTCGTTTACACGGGAGACACTAAAGTAAGCGATACGGATCTTGTAAAAGGTGCAGATCTGTCATATACAAAAGAACATATCGATTGCCTAATTGTTGAATCAACATACGGGGATAGCAATCAGGAAAATAGAGAAGAAGCTGAAAAAAATTTCATAAACAAAATAAAAGAAACACTTGATCGAGGAGGAATTCCCCTTGTTCCGGTATTTGCAGTTGATAGAAGTCAAGAAATCTTGATGATATTAAACAAGCACGATTTTGGAGTTCCAGTATACTTTGACGGCCTTGGAAGAAAAATTACAAGGATAATGTTGCAGTATCCTGCATTTTTAAACCATCCTGACGATTTAAAGGCAGCATTTTTGAACGTTACAGAAGTTGAATCAAAAGATAGGCCAAAAATAATAAAAGAAATCAGGCAGAACGGTGGAATAATTGTAAGTACTGCGGGAATGCTTGAAGGGGGCCCAATAATCCCATACATTACCGAATTTATGAAAGAACCTAAAAATTCGCTGATATTTACCGGATATCAAGTTGAAGAAACCGCTGGAAGGCACTTGCTTGAAACTGGAAAACTTGAGATAGGGGAATTCGATGTGGAACCGAAATTCGAAATTGCATCATATCAGTTTTCAGCACATGGCGAAATGGATGAATTAAGACATATTGTAAAAAAAGCAAATCCTGAAACCCTCGTAATCCAGCACGGTGAGGAAGAGGTTGTAAACGTATTCAAAGACTGGGCTGTTTCGGAAGGATTTAATGAAAATAAAGTATTCGCTCCAAAAGTTGGAAATAGAATAAACTTAACTGAAGTTTTAAAATAAATTACAGCTTTTTTAAATTTTTTAAAACATAAAGAAAAAAGTTATTCTTCAACAATTTCAATTCCAAGAGTTAAAACGGTATCTTTTTTCAAATAAAGTCTGTAATCAATTATTTTTGATGTCGTTTCCATTATTTTTTTTGAATATAAGGGATCAGTTACTGTGTTTAAAAATCCTCTGAGATCTCCTGGAGCCTTTATTCCATAAATATCGCTTGCACCGCTTGAAATTACAACCGGAGTGTCGTATTTTTTGGCAAGTTTTAAATTTCTTTGAAATGCCCATAAAATTTTTGATCTATCGTAATTTCTGCTTTTTAAAAGATTTCCAAAATTCAATTCAATTGCAACACGATTTGTACTGCCGAGTCTTGCAAGGATGTGGTCAAGTCCATTATCCATCCTATTTAATTCAGGAGTAGATAAAATATCAACATCATTCATTTCAAGGACTCTCCTGTTTATTTTAATATCTCCACCTTCAACAAGTAAAATATCAGCTTTATTTCTGTATTTTTTAACTGCTTTTTCCATTTCATTTTGATTTTTTGTTGAAATTTTTACTCCCGAAAATACTTTAAAATCGTGTTTTTCCCCATATTCAACTGCACTGTTGATTATTTCTTCGGAATATTCGTTATGATTTTGAACTGCAACGCTACCGTCCCATCCAAATCGTTTTAACGTCTTTATCCCGTCTTCATCAAAAATATGATTTATATCAAAAATTCCTTCAAGCATTAAATCCCCTGAATTTAAATTGGATGTTAATAAAATAAAAAAATTAAAAAAGAACTTAGTATCTATCTTGCGGAGTTTTTACTTCGTCGATGAGCTTTTTACCTGCTGCAACCTCATCAATACTGTGGATTACTCCATTCATAGATTCGATAATTGCTTTTATTGCGTCATAGTCGAGATTGAATCCTTCGATTGTAATTTTAATATTTTCGGTAGATTTGTCTATTTCATAAACGGTTACATTTACACCGTCGATACCTTCTACAGAACATAATTTAACTGCTAAATCGGTTAATTTTGGTTCGTGTGTTTTTAAAACATCTAAAACCATTCTCCGTAACTTGGTCAAAAGTATCCTCCTCTAAAGACAACTGCTATTTTTAAGATATTTCCATTGATTATTTCTTTTTAATTTAAAAGAGCTATTATTTATATTTATAGTTGTATCCCCATATTCTATATATTATTTGCATTGCAAATTTATATTACGAATTAATATCTTTTTATCAATAAATCATCGAATATTTCAAAATATTTTCAAAAAAATAAAATAAAAAATTAACCCAATAAAAACCAGGATTTTAAGTGATATTATGATTTTACACCCTCGACCTTCCCCAATTGCCGCGGCAATGTACCAATTAAGAGATATTGGGGTTGATGCGATTATTCTCCATGGGCCAAGTGGATGCTGTTTTAGAACTGCCAGACTTCTCGAAATTGACGGAATAAGAGTTTTTACTAGTGCAATGGGTGAAAACGATTTTATTTTTGGTGCAATGGATAAATTAAGAGATGTAATAAACGAAGTTTTGGAATATCTAAAAAAGGAAACTCCAAAGGACGAAAAATACAGAATCGGAATTGTTGGAACCTGTGCAAGCATGATTATTGGAGAAGATCTCGAAAGTCTCATTGATGATTTTGACGACATAATAATTCCAGTAGACATTCACAGCGGCCTTGTCGATAACACGGTTGGTGCGATAAGGGCGATGGATGGTGCTTTAAATGCTGGATTAATTGATTATTCTGAATATGAACGGCAGAAAAAAATGCTTGTTGCTGCAACCGACGTTGAAAAGAAACGAGGAATGGCAAAAAACAGGTATTTAAAACCGACATACGAAGACGACCTTGAAAACTTCATAACTGTTTTAAAAGAAACTGATGAAAAAATAAAACAGGGAAATGAAGTAAAAATTGCCTGCGTTTTAAATGCAAAAAAAGAAACCGCATATTTATTTTCTGACCCGCTTTTGGAAATAAACAGACACTTCAAATGCATCAATATTGCAAATCTCGATGAAAATATCGGTTTTGATAAAGTAAGAAATGATGCTAAAAATATTTTAAAGGAATTTAATGAAAACGGATTTAAAATTGATTATATTACTGGAGGACTTGATGAATATCCAATAACTGGTGAAAAGGCATTATCGTACTTAAAAGAAATTAATCCAGATATTGTTGTAGTTTCAGGAGTCCCTCATGCATTATTAATTGAAAATTTAAAAGAAATTAATCCAGATGTAATAACAGTTGGAATTAGTGATGGCCCAAGGCTATATCACCCGATAAAAGAAGTTTACAATTATGGAATAATCGAACTTGATGCTCATGCAAAGGTTCTTGGAAAGAAAAATATCGTGAAATCCAGATTTGGAGAAATTTTGAGTTTCATGACATTCTAAAATTTTCTTTTTTAAATAGTCAAATATTAATAAAATCATGGAAATATTTTAATTGAATTTATTGTTACCATTTTTACGAGGGAAAATAATGCAGAAACCATGGGTTGAAAAATACAGGCCACAAACACTTTCTGAAGTTGTTGGACATCATGAAATCATCAAAAGACTTACAAATTACGTTGAAAAAAAGTCAATGCCGCATTTATTATTTAGTGGATCCCCAGGGGTTGGAAAAACAACTGCAGCACTCGCTCTTGCAAAAGATTTATATGGGGAAACTTGGAGAGAAAATTTCCTCGAATTAAACAGTTCTGATGAAAGGGGAATCGATGTAATCAGAACCAAAGTAAAAGATTTTGCAAGAACGAAACCTATTGGAGATGCGCCATTTAAAGTAATATTTTTAGATGAGAGTGATGCTTTAACTTCAGATGCTCAAAACGCACTTAGAAGAACCATGGAAAAATATTCTGATATCTGTAGATTTGTATTAAGCTGTAACTATCCAAGTAAAATTATTCCTCCGATTCAGTCAAGATGTGCGATATTTAGATTTTCACCGTTAAAAACTGAAGATTTAGTTGAAAATCTAAAAGAAATTTCTGAAAAAGAGAATTTAACCCTTGAAAAGGGGGGAATTGATGCAATAATCTATGTTTCAGAAGGAGACATGAGAAAAGCAATCAATGTTTTACAGACCGCTGCAGCAGTTTCTGATACCGTAACTGAAGAAATAGTTTACAAAGTTGCTTCAAAGGCAAGACCTGATGAAATCAAAAAAATGACCCAGCTTGCATTGAATGGAAAGTTCGTTGAATCAAGAGAACAGCTCTACAACTTGATGATTGACTGGGGAATGAGTGGAGAAGATATACTCATCCAGATATTTAGGGAAGTTCCAAATTTAGACATTTCTGAAAAAGAAAAAGTGCATTTAGTCGAAGCAATTGGAGAATGCGACTTTAGAATCGTTGAAGGTTCAAACGAAAGAATACAGTTAAGTGCACTCCTTGCAAAAATGGGAATTTTAGAATAATAAACTTTTTTTTAAATTTTTTTAGATGAAATAAAAAAGAAAATTTATTTTACGTAATTTACAACGTTTTTTTTTCTTTCAGGCGCAGTTTTTGGAGTTTCGATTAATTTATAACCAAAAGCAACTCCATAGTATGGTTCGAAGTTTTCCGGGATGTTTAATTTTTTAACATTTTCGGTCAAAAAGTATGGCCTTACAAGTCCAAGCCACACTGAACCAATATTCATGCTTTCTGCTGCCAAAAGCATGTTTTGAATTGCCGCAGAACAGTCAACAATCGCCGAATGCGCATTTTTATTTCCAGAAACGACAATTAAAGTTGGAGCTTCGTAAAGAATGTTGTATTTTGGGTTGCTCATTGCATTTATCAAACTTTCAGGTATGTTTTTCATTGAGGTAGGATTTTCTGCGAGAGTCTTTTTTGATACAGTATTTATTTCATCGAGCAGTTCCGTGTTCTGAATTACTGTAAAGTGCCATGGCTGTTCATTTAACGCAGTTGGCGCATAAATTGCAGCTTCAATTATCGCTTCGATTTCGCTGTCTTTTATCTGCTCGTTTCTAAATTTTCTAACACTTCTTCTATTTTTTATTGTTTCTAAAACTTGATTCATAATATCCCTTTAAAATCCGAGGCTTTTTGGTAAAACGAGGACTGTAACGTCTGTAAGCATCGGTCTTCTTTTAATTACTGAATAAATCCTGCAAGCCCGGGTTTCTGCATCGCAGTTTACACAGTACCCTGTTTTTATGCAAGGGTTTAAAAATCCCAATCTCTTCATGTTTTTTGGCGCAGCTTCCATTTTAATTCTTTCAAATGCCGTTTCGATGTCTTTAACTAGTTTATTTAATCCGACAACAATTATCACTTTTTTCGGGCCAAATGCCATTGCAGAAACCCGGTTTCCAACCCCGTCGATATTTACAAGTTCTCCTGCCGTTGTAATCGCATTCGTGCTTGAAATAAATATATCCGACGTCAATTGCTGTCTCATTACCTCCATTTTTTCTTCCATTGTAAGGCTTGGATTATTGTGGTCCAAAATCACCGCACCTTTTTCCCTTGCCTGCTCCGCGATATTTAAAGATTGGACCGTAACTGAACCGCCAAAACCAATTTTGGTTCCGTTTCCAACGTAGTTCATAATATAATTAGAAACTTCGCTTTCATCTTCAAAGTAATATGCGTCGAAGAGATTTTTCTTTAAATTTTCTACGAGTTTTTTGCCAGTAAGGTCGCTATGCCACTTGTGAACTTCTTGCATTTTTTCCCCTAAAAATTGTTCTTGATTAAATCTTTAAAAAAAGTCATGTAAATAATCTATGTTTATAAAAATTGGAATTTAAAAGACATTATTTGCCCGTTATAAATTTCAAAAGTCCGAGTAAAACAATTATTGTTACAGCGATAATAAATATTCCTTCGATTCCCATTTTTGACACCGATATTTAGTTTGTTAAAAATTATAGGTCGATATACTATTTAAAATTTAGAAAAGAAAAAAGGAGTTATTTTAAATCATATTTAAAAGAGTAATTTCGAAATTTAAAAAAGAAAAGGTATTTGATTTAAAGTTACTCGATTGTATCGTATTTGTTTCCGTTTACTAAATTAGTTTCAAAATCCATGTATATATCCGGGGTATTTCCCAGTGCAATATTTGCATTTACCGTGTTATTATTACAAGAGGATCCAAGAACCATACCATAATTCTCGTTATCTATTATTTCATTTGAAATAATTCTGTTATCCATTGCAACTCCGGCAAATTTTAGTCCGATATCGTTATTATTTACGAGGTTGTTTACTATATTATTTCCATTTGCATAATAACTTGAATACAATCCTATAGCATTAGGCCCTGTACATTCATATATTTCGTTATCTTCTATGTTGCTATTGTTTGTCCTGCACATCCTGATACCTACATCGTTTTTCGAAAGATCGTTTTTGAATATCGTGCATTCTGATGAATTTGCAAGGTATATTCCACTACCGAATTTTGATATGTTCATATCTCGGATTGTAACCCTTGATTTTGGATATACATATACCCCCATATCAACGACAAAACTGGTGCTACCTGTCGAATCCCCTTCAAGATAATTCCCGTTTCCATCAAGTATGACATTATCTGCATTTATTATTATTGCAGTTCCAGAAATATCTGATTTTGATATATTTAACAGATATTTTCCGGAGTCGGTTATAGTATATGGAATTTCATTAATGTACACCGTATTTGTTCCAGGAACCCCTTCTTTTGCAGCACTTGCAATAGATATTCCCACACATAATGCGAGAGCCAATGCTATCAGTGGTTTATAACCAATCTTAGTCATTTTTAACTCACCCCCGTGTTTACATTTTGATATATTATTGTTAAACTATTTAAAATTAATTAAAAAACCATTATAACAGTTTAATAATATAATTATTCGTTTATAATGTTATTACCCATAAAATAAATTGTTTTATAACATATTTATAAAAAATAAGGGTTTTAATCGTAAATTATTTAAAAATAATAAATTTTGTCAAAAAATCTAATCTGTTTTTAATTTAAGGTGGATGAAATGAACAATTTTTAAAAGAAAAAACCGCTTGAAAAAGTTTATTTTATATCTTTAAAAAAATTTTAAAACAGTTTAGAGGTATACGAAAAATTCCCTTTCGAGAACTACTATTTTTTCGCCTTCTCCTTCAGGCCGTTCCATAATAATTTCAAACCTGTCCCTTCCAGATACGTCCTGAACTGCAAATCCGAGTACGTACTGCAATTCGTCGTCATCGGTGTAGAGTTTAACATCTGTTTTGAATCGTCTTGCAAGCCTTGAAATTTCCCTTAATGTGAGTTTTAACTCAGTAAATAAAAATATGTAATCTTTTACGTAATCCAACTGCTCTTGTGTTCCAGTAATTACAGGATATTCCCTATCCATCATTTCATCTTTTTTTATTTCGTATCCGATGTTGCAGACACATGCAAGCCTTCCGATAACGGATTGTGGAAGTCCTGGAGGTAGCGGTACTTCGATTACCTGTTCTGAGTTTTCATTTTCGTTTTCATTTTCAATTGTTCTGTCGATTTCCATATTTTCCCCTATTTTCTTGATAATCGCTAAATTAAGCTTTTTGTTCGTTTGATTTAACTTCTGACGTCGATTTTAACTTGATAAGTATATAGTTTTTCATCTCAGACCTTGTGATGTATGCGATGTCTTTTAAAAGGTACTTACCAATTTTAACATTTTCGATCTCTTCGTGGTTTCTATCGTAGTCCATTTTGATCCTCAAACCATCGAGCTGGGTTACTATTGGCATCGGAGCAAGAAGTCCACGAACCTCATCGATTTTCTTTTCAATTTCATCTTTTAAAACTACTGGCGGAATAATCGGAGGGTCGTATGAAAGTTCCAATCTTTTATCGTTTATTTTTTTGGTAACTTCGTCAATCATTCGTCGCAGTGCCCTTATTTCTTCTCCTTTTCTAAGCCTTTGCGCTCGCCTTCCAAGGTCTCCAACATAGGTGTACGGGATATCGAGAGTTTCAGGTCCACCTGTTACAACGAGTGGAAGGTCGATTTTAAAGAGGTGGGTTTTATCTAGAATGCAGGATTCAAAGTTTCCCATTACGTAAATTGCGATGTCGTGCTCTTGAATCAATCTCTTTTCTTTTTCATGAATCTGGCTGATGCTTTTTCCCGCACCGTGTGCAAGCCCGATCATGTTTGGTTTTGCACCAAATTTCCTAACATATTCAGAAACATCGCATGCAATGTGGGGTAAGTGGTGTCTTGAAAGACTTGGAGAAACAATCGCAATTTCAATTCCTGCAAGAGGAGTTTCTACTATTTTTCCCTTGTATTGTTTTGCCTCTTCCTTGAAGTTTTCGATTTCATTATGCGGAATTGCAATTGTCATGTAAACATCGAGCTGCATTACGTGCTCCTGAATTATAAATCCACCAATGTCCTCAATCCATTCCTTCAAAATATTGTTTTTGTAGACTCCCCCTTCATATCTGATTATCTCATACATCTTTTCCACCTTGTAAGGATTAGAAATCAATCCTAACAGTAATAGTTCCAAAAGTCTTCATGCTCTTTTCAAACAGGGTTACATCGGTAATTATCCTTTGAATCGATGATTTCTCATCTACGAGCGTAATATGGTCAGTTATGATTACTTCTTCAAATTTAGGTTTTTCAATCAATCTCAGTACTTCTTTTAAAATATTTAATTCGAGAATGTTTATAAGTTTCGTGGTTATTGAAATGTGGTCAACTTTACCATTTCTTTTCATTATTTTTGCAATTGGTTCCCATTCTCTATCCGAAATTTCGATGAAATCTTCTTTTTCACTTATAATGTAGCCTCTCGCACCCATCAATACAATTATCTCGTCTGCAAGTTCTTCAACTTTTTTAGGATCGTCACCGTAAAAGTAGATGTTTGTTATGTGACTGCATTTGTTTATTTTTGGCTCAGGGCTGTATATTTCAGAAGTTCTTACAATATCCCCTTTAGTAACGATTCCTTTGAGCTTTCCATCTTCGATAACAAGGATTCTTCCAATATCATTCTTTACCATTATTTTTTGAGCTTCTGAAGCTGAAAGATAAGGTGAAGTTGAGATAAGATCGTCCTTTTTGGTCATTATGTCTTTTATTTTTAATTTTTTTAATTTTGACATTCCTGACTTTTTAGTTCTTAAATCTTCAAATGTGGCAATTCCAACAAGTTCTTTTTTTGAATTTAATACGGGATATCCCATGTGCCTGTATTTTTTTATGAGTGTCCCAAGTTCATCGATTGATTCATCCTCATTGAGAGTAACGAGGTCTTTTGTCATTATGTCGTTTACAACAATCTTGTCAAGCACTTTTAAATCGTAAAGCCTTACAAGATCACTTTCGGATTCCTTTATAAAGTTAGTTATGTACTTAAATACATAATTTATTGAATCGTGCTCCATTCCAATATTATATACCCTTTCTATCGTTGAAAGCTTCCTAAATAACATTAAACCACCGTAACGAATAACAAGATAAGATTGATCAAAATTATTAACTCATATATTATAAAACATATAAAAAACAAGCACTATTGAAAATCCATTCTGGAGATTATCTTTTTTAAACGCAATAACCCATAATTTTGAATTTGGTTTTTAATTAATTTGGTTAACTTGATTTAAAAAATAAAAAAATAAAAAATTTAATTTACCATTATTCCGTATTGATCGTTTTTAGTCATTATTTTTTATTGCTTTGTGGAGGAAAAATGCTGAACCCCCCCATAAAACAATTGCCCCGAATAAGAACATTATTATGGCACCGGTATTCATTTTATTACCTCCTTATTCTTCATCTTTTTTAACAAATTCGTCCCATTCTTCAATTTCTTTTCCGCCACCAATCCAAGGGATCATCGGCATTATTAATGAAACTACAAGACCAAATACTGGAAGACCCAAGCTCAATAATAAGAATATTGATGCGTAGCCTTCGTATCCCATCGTCAATTCTGTCCATGCACCGTTTAATAGCATGTATATCAAAAACAAAGGCGAGAAAATACCTGCAAAGAATTTCCAGAATGATCCTAAATTGTATTCTGAAAGATTGTCGATGTATTTTTCGAGTTTGCTTCCTTTAAAGATATGTATTGCAACAATCATTTCAAGTACTGCAACAAGCGGAATTGTAAACCAGTTGATGTAGTGGTCTACTGAATCTAACCAGTAAAGACCTGCGTTTGTTGCATATATCAAGCTTGCAAAGAAGCTTGTTGCAATAACTGCAGTAGCTGCTTTGTGTCTTGGAAGATTGAATTTATCAATTACTGCTGATGCAGTTGACTCGACAAGCGAAACTGATGAAGAAATTCCTGCAACAAATAGCGCGATAAAGAAGATTGCAGCAAGTACAAGTCCACCAGGCATTAATGAAAGTGCTTGAGGGAATGCAACGAATGCTAAACCAATACTTTGAGTTACAACTTCTGAAATAGGTACACCTTGAGTCATTGCCATGTATCCGAGTGTTCCAAATACTGCAAATCCTGCTAAGAATGAAAATCCACAATTCATTAAAGAAATTGTAAATGCGCTAGCAGTTAAATCTGATTTTTTAGGTAAATAGCTTGAATATGCTATCATGATACCAAATCCAAGACTTAGTGTAAAGAATATCTGTGAAAATGCATCAATCCAAACTTTAGGAGTTAATAACAATGCAAAGTTTGGAGTTAAGTAGTATTCGATACCTGCAAGTCCGCCAGGTAATGTAACGCTTCTTGCAACAAGTGCGAGTATCAAGAAGAATAATACAGGCATTAAAATCTCATTTGCTTTTTCAAGACCTTTTCTAACACCCGAATTTACAACCAAATAATTTACGCCCCAAATTAAAACTAATCCTGCAAGTACTGGTAAATTAAATCCTCCAAGGTCCCCGTGACCTGAGGAAAGTGCCAGAATATCACCAAAGAAGAATCCACCAAAGTCTGTTGGGAATCCTACCATGAACAACTTAGCAAGGTAAACTAAAGCCCATGCAATAATTGCGGTATAGTATGTCGTGATAATGAACGCGGTAGCTACTGCAAACCAGCCTATCCATTCAAAGTTTTTTCCAAGCCTTCTTAAAGCCAAAGGTGCTGAACCTTTTGTAGAATGCCCCAATGCAAGCTCCAACACCATTACCATTATACCTACAAACAATAAAGCAACAAAATAAGGGATTAAAAAAGCCCCACCACCATTTTCATATGCCATGTACGGGAAACGCCAAATATTTCCGAGACCAACTGCAGAACCAACTGCAGCTAAAATGAAACCCATCTTAGAGGCCCATTGTTCTCTTGCCATACAATCACCACCATTTTTTTTAATACAAACACTAATTTTTCAAAATCGACTTATATATAAATTGTTATTTAGATTCGAACAAATAGCCATTAAAAAAGTAGATTTATGGAATTAAAACAATTGAAGAATTAAAAAAGGATTATTCAAGATTATTTTCTTTGAGTCTTTCAATAACTCTATCCCATGAAGGAAGATTGGTCTGGCATCCCACCCGTTCCACGACAAAAGAAGCTACACAGGAACCAACAAGCCCGCATTTCTTTAAATCGTTTCCTTTTAAGTATGCAGTTAAAAATCCTGCCCTGTAGCTGTCTCCAGCACCAGTCGGATCTTTTGCTTCAGTTAAAATTGCTGGAACTTTTATTGTTTCGCCTTCTGAATAGATAATACTTCCCTGTTTTCCGTAAGTTACAATTAAAACCTTAACTCTATCCATTAACTCTTTTTCAGAGATGCTTAATAAATCAAGAGTTCTTTGGAATTCGTGGTTGTTCATGAATAAAAAATCAACATTTTTTATGATGTTTTCCATGTTTTCTTTTGAATAAAGAGTTAAATCCTGCCCTGGATCGAATGATACAAGTATACCCATTGAATTTGCTTTTTTGGCACATTTTAAATTGTAATTTGGATCCCCTGTTGCAAGGTGAACGATTTTCGAATCAAATTCTGGAACTTCGATATCAAGGTAATGTTTTGCAGCACCCCATAAAAAGTACGTAATCTGGTTGTTTTCAGGATCCGTAAATATCCATGCCTTTGGAGTCTCTTCTTCAGTTGAAATAAATACATTTTCAGTTGAAACTCCCAATTTTTCCAGATATTCTCCGTATCCTGAATCTTTAAAGTCTGTTCCAACACACGAAAGTATTTCTGATTTCACGCCCAAATTTGCAATTTCTGCTGCAACGTTACATGCAGCACCGCCATAGTATTTTTTAGCAGTTGGAATCTGCATTGAAGTGTTTAATTCCGGAAATTTATCCACGTTAAATATATAATCGAGTGCAATATGTCCTACCGCCGTTATCTTACCAATTTTATCCATTAAACCACCAAATTATTATTAATCCATTATTTTACTGCTTCAATCGCATCTTTTAAATTTATCAAGTTTTTGTAAATTGCAGAACCGACAACTACACCGTATACTCCGATTTTCTTAAATTTTAAAAGGTCGTCTATTGTAGTAACTCCGCCTGATGCCACAATAGGTATTTTAAGGTTATCAACGAGTTCTTTTGTTGGTTCAATATTTATTCCATTTAACAAACCTTCGCTGTCAACATTTGTAAATAGAATACTTCCTGCACCCATTTCTTCGAGTATTTTTCCAATTTCTACCGGAGTATACTTCGTTTTTTCTTTCCAGCCTTTTATTACAACTTTACCATCTTTTGCATCGAGTGAAACCATTATTTTTTCACTGCCAATTTTTTTCGAGAGTTCCCTGATTATTTCAGGGTTTTCTACAGCAACAGTCCCGATTATTACTTTTTCTGCCCCTTTTTCAATCAAATATACTGCATCCTCGATAGATCGAATTCCACCGCCGATTTGAACCGGAACTCCAGATGTTTTAATTATATCTTCGATAAATTCATCGTTTACCCGTTTTCCGTCAAGTGCACCATCGAGATCCACGAGGTGAAGCATTTCTGCACCCTCGCTTACCCATTTTTTTGCAATTTCTGGAGGATTATCTAATTCAACGTGTTTTTTATCAGGGTTTCCCTGAATAAGCTGTACACATTTTTTATTTTTCATATCCACTGCAGGAATAACTAGCACAATATCCACCTTTCGTGTAAATACGTCGTAAAAATAGGAAATCAACTTAGCCTGAAATCTATTTTACATTAAATTTCAAGCTATATATGAATATCCCAATATAGAAAAACAGAAAAATTTAAAAATGGAGGTTATTTTTACAAATTTAAAATGGCAGGAAAATCCAGTAAATATTAAAATAAAAGAGTTAAAGATATCTTGCTCGTTTTTCAACTTCTTTCATGCATTCCAAAACAGATTCGGCCAGATTATAAGTTTTATAGCCTTCAACTATTTTATTCCATACTCTATCGAATTTATCGTAGTGAATACTCATTATAGATTTTTTTAAAACAATCAGATCAATTGCTTTATCTTCAACTAAATCACTGTATTTTCCAAGCCCAAAATCGATAACAAAAGTATTATCTGAAACTATAAAGTTTGAAGTCGTCAAATCATTGTGTACGATTCCACCGACATGCATTTTTCCAATAATTTTTCCCAAATCTTCACAAAAATCAATACTTCCTTCTTCAATTTTTTCTTTTGCAATTTTTCCGTGAATATAGCTCATTGCGATTTTTTTGTTTTCTTTATCGATGTCAAAAATACTCGGTGCATAAATTCCAAGTTCCTTAATCGCTGCTAAAAATCTGGCTTCTTTTACCGTTCTTCTCATTCTTATTAATTCATCCAGTTCAGATGTACGGTAACCCTTTTTAACTCGTTCTTTTGTAATCGATTCAAATTCTAAGTACCTTCCTTTAGAAATGTCTGCTTCGGCTCCTTTTCCAATTAAATGTTCTGGAATTATTCTAGATTTGATGTTACCATTTTCAGAATTGTTATTTTCTTCGTGAATCCAGTTAACTTCAACCATGTCGCTTCGGTAGTTAGAAATTGGTTTTGTATCTGCCAAATCCATTCTTTTTCCATTTAAATACTGCAAAATTCCAAGCCATGCAATCATTGCACCGTTATCTCCACAAAATTCCCGTTCTGGAACGTAAAAATCAACATTCTGTTCACTGCACATTACATCCAACATTTCTTTCAAACGGTTATTTGCAGCAACTCCGCCAACAAGCATTACTTCTGCTTTATTTGTATGTGCAAGCGCCCTTTCGGTAATTTCTGTAAGCATTGAAAATGAAGTTTCCTGTAATGAGTAACATACATCCTCAATTCTTTCTTTTGAATCATATTTTTTCATTGCAGCTGTTAACAATCCTGAAAGAGAAATATCCATGCCCTTAACAGTATACGGAAGTTTCATGAATTTGTTTCCGTCTTTTGCATATTTCTCGACGTAAACTCCACCAGGATGTGGCATATTGCAGTGCCTTGCAAACTGATCTAAACAGTTTCCTATTGCAATGTCGAGTGTTTCTCCAATTACGCGGTATTTTTTTCCAGTGTATGCTAAAACTTGCGTGTTTCCCCCACTTACATACAAAGTTAATGGATCTACTGCATCTGTTTTTAATTTACCAATTTCAACGTGGCTTATACAGTGGTTTACCCCGATTATCGGTTTATTTATTGAAAGAGAAAGTGCCCTTGCAGTTGTTGCAGTAACCCTTAAACTTGGGCCCAATCCCGGACCTAATGAAAACGAAACTAGATCAATCTTTTCGATAGGAACTACTGTTAATGCTTCTTTTAAAAGTTTTACAAAAGTTTCTGCGTGGTGATCTGCAGCTTCCCTTGGATGAATTCCCTGTACTGGCGGAGTGTAAATTATTGTTTTGTTAAATAAAACTTCTCCTTTAGAAGTAATGATTCCAACACCAGTTTTTTCCGCAGTTCCTTCAAATCCAATACATATTAAGTCTTTAGAAGTATCCATAACAGCCACCAAATTAATAAAGCATAAAATAACCAATTATTAAAAAAAGATGCTTACAAATAAACAAGTAATTAATTTTTTATATTGTGTATCCTAATTAAACATATAAATTTTATGTAAATTACAACGTATAATTTTATTCTCACCATATAGAGGGAAAAAATGAAAACACTGTTGATACATTCCGATTATTTGGAATTCGAAGCCAAGGAAAAAACAAAGATTGCAGAAGATGCTGATGTTTTAAGCGGAAAAATGGATGAATGTTTAACCGTTTTTATTGCTGTTGAAAAAGATGACGAATCTGATCCAGATGCAGTTGTTAAAAACGCGGTTGAAGAAATAGTAAAAACTGCTGACAATTTAAAAGTGAAAAACGTTGTAGTATACCCTTACGCACACCTATCAAGCGATTTAGGATCCCCTGCTACTGCAAAAGAAATTTTAGCAGAAATTGAAAAAGAACTCTCAGGAAACTATGAAGTACTCAGAGCACCATTTGGATGGTACAAAGCATTTAAAATCAGCTGTAAGGGGCATCCTTTGAGTGAACTTTCAAGAAAAATAACAACTGAAAGAAAAGAAGAAGTTAAAAAAGAAAAAATTGTTTCAAAATTCTACATAATAAACGGAGAAAACCTCGAACTTACCGAAGTTAACGACGAAATTATCTCAAAAATGGAAGATAAAGGACTTTTAGCTCTTTTAAAACACGAACTCGATATCAAAGAAGAAGGAACCGAAAAAGGAGAACCTCCTCACGTTAAATACATTAAAGAAAAAGAAATCTGCGATTATGAACCTAGTTCAGATGCAGGACACTTCAGATGGTATCCAAAAGGAAAATTAATAAGAGATTTACTCTCAGACTATGTGTACAACCTTGTTGTAGAAAGGGGCGGAATGCCTGTTGAAACTCCGGTAATGTACGACCTTCAAAACAATGCGATAAGAGAACACGCTGATAAATTTGGAGAAAGACAGTACAGATTCAAACAAGGAAACAAGGATTTAATGCTTCGGTTCGCAGCTTGCTTTGGCCAGTTCATGATGAAAAAAGACATGTACCTCTTACCAAAACACATGCCTCTTAAATTATACGAACTCTCAACATACAGCTTCAGATACGAACAGAGAGGAGAATTAGTTGGTTTGAAAAGATTAAGGGCGTTTACAATGCCAGATATGCATACAGTCTGTATTGACATGAAACAGGCAATGGAAGCATTTGAAGACCAGCTTTGGATGGGTTTGAAAACAGGAGATGACTTTAAAACTCCTTACGCAATAATTTTCAGATTCACAGAAGACTTCTTTGAAGAAAACAAAGACTGGTTCTTTGGAATGGCAAAAGAATACAAACAAAAATACGGAAAAGATGCAATTCTCGAAATCTTACCTGGAAGAAAACATTACTGGGTTGGAAAAGTCGATATGGCAGTTGTTGACAGCTTTGGAAGGCCAATTGAAAACCCAACTGTTCAAATTGACGTTGAAAGCGCTGAAAGATTTGGAATCGTTGTTCATGATGGCGATAAAAAAGTTCACCCAATCATCCTTCACTGCTCCCCAACAGGAAGTGTTGAAAGAGTTTTATGTGGTCTTTTAGAAAACGCTTACTTAAATACATTAGAAAACAAACCTCCTGCACTCCCAACATGGTTAACCCCGATTCAAGCAAGAGTTATCCCGGTTGGAGATAAACATGAAGAATTTGCCCTTGAAGTTGCAAATAAATTAAGAGCTTCGGGAATAAGAGCTGACTTTGATGATAGAGAAGACAGCATGGGTAAAAAAGTTAGAAACGCTGGAACTGACTGGGTAAACTATGTTGTTGTAATTGGTGACAACGAAATGGAAACCGGTAAATTAACCGTAACCATTAGAGAAGAATCAGAACTCAAAAAAGCTAAAAAAGAAGCATTGACTGTTGAAGAATTGATTGAAAAAATAACTTCCGATGTTAAAGATGCTCCAAAAAGACCACTTCCACTCCCAATGAAGTGCTCAGTACAGCCAATCTTTAGATAATTAACTTAATTAAATTTTTTTAAAATCTTTTTTTTGAAATAAATTAAAAAAATAGTATTTTATTTAGTTTTGAAACTTTCTGCATCTTTTGCTAATTTTCTTGATATTTCTATCATTTTCTCTGCTGAAGCATCTATTTCCTCAACAACCCTATTCTGTTCTTCTGAGGATGCAGTTAATTCTTCTGCAGTTGCTGCAAACTCTTCAGAGATTGATGCAATATCCTGCACATTTTTAAGTGCTTCCTGCGTATTTTTAGATGCGTCGTTTGCATTTTCTTTGATTTTTGCAATCATTTTTGCAGATGTTTCAACACTTTCTTTTATTTTCATGAATGCATTGTTAACTTCATCGATTGCAACAACTCCCCTATCGACTTCATCTCTTCCTGCAAGACCTAAATCAATTGTTGCTCCAACTTTTTTGTTAATTCCACTAATTGTCCTGTTAATATCTTCAACGGATTTTTTAATTTCTTCTGCGAGTGACTTGATTTCACTTGCAACAACAGCAAATCCTTTTCCAGCTTCTCCAGCGCGAGCTGCTTCAATTGAAGCGTTCAAAGCAAGTAATCCAGTCTGTTCTGCAACGTCTTTAATCAAAACTGTAACTTCGTTGATTTTTTTGGATTCTTCCCCGAGTTCCTGGATTGATCTTCCAAGTTCATCAATTACGTTTGTGATTTTTTGCATAGTGTCGATTGCATTTTCAACCTTTTTAACACCCATTTCTGAATTATCTTTCACATCAATTGCTGAATCAACGCTCTTTTCTGCATCCATATACATCATTTCTGCAACGTTTGCAGTTCTTTCAAGTTCGTCTGAAGTATCCTGTAATTTTGCAGACTGATCCGCTGCGGCAGTCGCAACCTGATTTGCAGCATCGGTAACCTGTTCTGAAGTTTCTTTAGCTCTTTTTAAGCCATCAGTAACTTCTTCGAGTTCACCATTTAATACAACAATTTCTGATTTCAATCCTTCCATCATTTTTGAAACGTTCTCAATAGCGTGGTTTATTGTTTTTTGGAGTTTATTTCTTTCCCTGTTTTCATCCGCCCTTATTGAAAAGTCCCCTTTTGCAAGGTAGCCCATAACATCAAATATTTCTTTTAAAGTATTTGCAAGAACCACTTTGTCAGTATCTAATGTTGCATGTAATTCTTTAATATCTGCGGCCATTTTGTTGAATGAATTTGCAAGATCTTCTAATTCATCGCCAGTTTTTACATTTATAAGCTTATCGTAGTTTCCGCTACCAAAACTATGTACTCCATCTTCCAATTCTTTGATAGGTTTTGTAATACTTCTTGAAGAAACTAAAGAAATACCTACGGCAATAATGAGCCCAACTAATGCAATAAGTAAAGTATTATTTCTTGCACCATTAACCATTGCAACAAATGGGGCTTCAGGAGTTCCAACAAATAACATTCCGATTGTATTTCCGCTAGAGTCTTTCAATGGAACATATTTTGTAAGGAAGTCCTCACCAACTACATTTGCAGTTCCACTGTAATCTTTTCCTTCGAGTACTACTGTGTTATATACTGCATCTGATGCAGTTGTTCCAATAGCTCTGCCATTTTCAGAGACTACACTCGTGGATATTCTGTATTTATCTAAAAATATTGTTGATTCGTCGCCAGTTGTGGCTTTTACTTCATCGATAAGGTAATAATCTTTATTTAATACATCTACAAACGCTACATTTCCAATTATGCTATTACCGTTGTCGTAGATGGGGTAGGCTACGACTAATGCAAGCGCGTTGTCGACGTTTTTAATAGTAGAATCGCTAAATTTTGAAGAAATATCATTTGAAATAACTTCAAATCCAGAATTAGATTCCGAGTTTGAAACCTTTAATACTACTGAACCTAGTGAAATGCTGTTTTCACAGGATGATGCGATAGTTTTACCATTGGGGTCGGTAAATAAAACTAAATCTGCATACGAAGCACTTTTGAGAGTTTCAGTACGTAGTTTAAGGTCAGCAATATCTGTATTTTTAATACTAGTTTTTACGCCCTCTGTACTTGATGCGTAGGTTGATAAAGCCTTAAGTTCAGCAAATCTTGTATTCATTATTATTTCTGCGGTGTTAAGGTCTGAATCCAATTTGCTTGCAGATTGTTCTTCCATATTTGAGGTTATTGTGCTGGTTGAAACAAATCCGAGTACTGCAATTGGAATTATAACACTAATTATTGAAAATAATAATAATTTAGTCCCAATTTTTTTTGTACCAAATTTCATTAATGACACCTGTTATACTCTCTCCCAATTATTCTGTCAATTGCAAACTATATATCGTTTTTATGTGGGTTTTTGTGTAGGTTCACCGACCTACCCTAAAATCATAAAAAAATCGTGAATTATAGGATATAATAAATAAAAACAAAAAAGAGATTAAATTTTAAACTGCAATAATCTAGTAGATATGGATTTGGAAGCTCTTGAAATCGCCTCTGAAACTTTATCTATGCCCCCAATTGCAGAATTTTGATCTTCTGTTGAAGCATTTAATTTTTCTGCGGTATATGCAAGCTCTTCGGAGATTTTTGAAACTTCCTGGACATTTTTCAAAACATTTGATGTATTTTCAGAAACTTCTTGAACGTAACCTTTTATTTCTTCTATTTTATCAGAAGTATTTTTAATACTGCCCCGAATATTTAAAAATGCATCATTTACATCATTTATCGCATAATATCCATCATTTACTGCGTTTTTACCGTTTTGTTCAAGTTTTATAGTATTTGATATTCTTACCTGAACTCCCCGTACTGTTTTATTAATATCTTCAACGGATTTTTTAATTTCTTCTGCGAGTGACTTGATTTCACTTGCAACAACAGCAAATCCTTTTCCAGCTTCTCCAGCGCGAGCTGCTTCAATTGAAGCGTTCAAAGCAAGTAATCCAGTCTGTTCTGCAACGTCTTTAATCAAAACTGTAACTTCGTTGATTTTTTTGGATTCTTCCCCGAGTTCCTGGATTGATCTTCCAAGTTCATCAATTACGTTTGTGATTTTTTGCATAGTGTCGATTGCATTTTCAACTTTTTTGACACCCATTTCTGAATTTTGATTAATTTCTTTTGAAGCGACCGTTGTATTCAAAACTGCAGAATTTACATTTTCAACAGCTTTCGCAGTTGATTTAATATCTTCAGAAATTTCCTGTAGTTTCGTACATTGTTCGCCAGTTGAAGACGCTACATGGTCTGCTGCATCTTTAACTCCCTCAGATATTGTCATTGTTGTTGTAAGTTCTTTATTGAGATTTATTGTCTGCTGATCAAGAACAGAAACTTCAGACTGAACCGATTTCAAAAGTTGTGAAAAATTATTTATGGCTTGATTCACATTCTTTTGGAGCCTGTTTTTATCCTGATTTTCATCCAATCTAACTGAAAGGTTTCCACGAGACATTTCATACATAAAATCAGATAATTCATGTAATGTTTTTGCCATTGTCTTTCTATCCGTATCTATAAGATCATTAAGTGTCATTATACTATTTGCCATCTTATTAAATGAATCTGCAAGATCTTCTAATTCATCGCCCGTATTTACATCGATATTATGATCATAAACTCCTTTTGAAAACTGTTCTGCCCCATTTTTAAGTTTGGTTATTGGTTTTGTAAGGTTTCTCGAAGAAATTAATGATACGACAATAGAAACTACAAATCCAAAAAATGCTACAATTAAATTATGACTTCTTGCAGCAGTTAAATAACTCAAAGCCGTGCTTTTTGGAGTAGATATTACTAAATATCCTAAAAGATTGCCTCGCACATCTTCTATCTTTAAATAATCGTTACCAGATTCTAAAAAACTTTCATATTCAGATTCTGACGCTGAATTTTCAAAAAAGCTAGAAATATGGGATAGTTTAGCCTTGTCAGCTAGCGTTGTTGATACAAACATTCCATTCATATATAGTGAAACATCAAAATTTGAAAAATCTTTTAAATTATTTACAAATTCATTTTCATCTAAATAATCAATAATAACAACTGATCCAACTAATTCTTGATTTTTATAGATATTTTGAACTTGTATTACTGAAAATTGATTCAAATTACCATTTTTTATAAGTAAATAGCCCGAATTTAGGTTTTTAAAATCAAAATTATTGTTTAACTCATTTTCAGTTATTGCATTTTCATAATCATCTAAAAAAATTACTTCATCAACCCCCAAACTAGATTTGATATTTTCGGATTCGATATTTAGGGAATTAAAATTATTTTCAATGATATAACTTTTTATATTTTCGTTTTCTGATAAGTATTTTAAAAAACTAGCCATTTCTTCATTTTTTTGGTCTAAATTATACGATATAGACTTTTTCGAAAGATCAAGCTTTTCTAAAGATTCATAGTTAGAGTAATTTTCGGTCGTTAAATTTGAAACGATCGTGAGTATTAATATCGGGAGTGCAAGCCCAATTATGGATGTTAACATTAATTTAGTTCTTATATTATTTACTGATCTCATATTTGCCCTCTACACTAATAACTTTAAATATCCGAATATTTAAATAAAATATGGATAAATAATTCCTGTTTTTTAAAATAATAAGGAATTAACATTCCGTATAAAAATTTAAAGATATTTATAGTTTTTGTGTAGATTTAAAGAATAATGATAAAAAGAGAGGTTAATTTAGTAGTTTACCCGAAAGTCCGAAAGTCTTTGCACCAGTTATTTTAGCTCGTTTAAATTCGCCGATTTGAGCAGGTTCTTCAAAAATCACGTTTTTGCAGTTGTTGGTAACCCCTAAATTATTTTTGGTTACGAGTATCTCGAAAGTTTCACCAATATGTCTTTTATTATTTTCATAGCTTAACTCTCGCCGGAGTTCATTTAAAATTTCAGACCTTTCTTTCCTTATTTTTGTATCAACCTGTTTTAAAACGGCTGCTTTTGTGTATTTTCTCTGAGAATATTTTGCAGCATGTGTAAAGTCAGGCTTTATCTTTTTTACAATTTCAAGGGTGTTTTCAAATGCTTCTTCAGTTTCAGTGGGGAATCCAACGATTACATCGGTTGTAAAGTTTAAATTCTTGATTTTTGATTTGAATTCATCCAATACGGAAATATATTCATCGACCGTGTAGTTTCTGTTCATATCTTTTAAAACCTGATCGTCACCGCTTTGGATTGGAAGGTGAAGGAATTTTACGACCTTTTCGGACTTAAAAGATTCAATCAATTCGTCAAGAATCGGTTCTGCAAATTTCGCGTGCATCATTCCAATTCTCATTGCAAATTTTTCAGGAATTTCTGAAATGTCATCGATTAAATTTGAAAGATTATCTTTATTATCGAGGCCGTAACATGCGGTATCCTGCGCTGTTACGAGTAAACACTTTGTACCTGTTTTTACAAGTTCTTCTGCCTTTTTAACAATTAAATCTCGATCGTATGAAACTAAATTTCCCCTTGCACGTTTTACAATACAATAGGTGCAACTCCCAAGACATCCCTCACATATTGGAAGTGCAGTAATTAACCCTTGTGAACTTACTTTTTTGATTTTTTCGTTTAAATTGTCTTCAAAATTTAAATTTTGATTATATTCATTATATTTTTCAGAACATTCCTTTAAAAGATTATCTTTCAAAATAATTCCAGAATACTGCGCTTCTCTTGGCATTATCAAAACATCTGCAAGATTTTTGATTTTTTTAGGTAGTGCTTTTGCCATGCATCCTGCTACAACAACTTTTTTATCCAATGATTTGAAATATTCTATTCGTGAAATCATTCTGTGTTCGGTTTCCTGCCTTACAATACAGGTATTTATGACAATTATGTCGGAATCGTCCACATTATCTGCCAATTCAAATTCTTCAAATTCGTTAACTGAATTTTTTATTATTTCTGTGTCTGCAGTGTTTAAAGTGCAGCCATATCCTTCAATGTAAATTTTCAATTTATCACCAAAATAAAACCAGATGGTGGAGTTATGAATGCAAGTGAAGCTGTTTATAAAGCAATACTAGATTCAGGGGTTGATTTTGTAACAAGTGTTCCTTGTGCAAATTTAAAAACTGTTTTAAATTATCTAAACGATGACAAAGATATTCAGCATATTCCTGTAACTCGTGAAGAGGAAGGAATTGGTGTTTGTGCGGGAGCTTATCTTGGAGGCAAAAAAACTGCACTTTTGATGCAGAATTCTGGCCTTGGAAACTCGATAAATGCGATAGGATCCCTAGTTAAAGTTTATAAAATCCCGATTTTAATTATAATAAGTCACAGGGGCGATTTAAAGGAAAAAATTTCTGCACAAATTCCAATGGGCCAGTGGACCAAAAAATTGCTTGAAACAGTTGAAATTCCATATTTCAGCCCAAAAACACCGGATGAAGCTTATAAATTAATAAAGGATGCGTCAGAACTTTCAATAAACATGGAATACCCTGTAGCAATACTTCTCGATGCACTTTATTGGGAACATGAATAATCGAGAAATTTATTATATTTTCTTTTTTTCTAATTTTAATTAAAAAATAGTTAAAATTATTTTATTTTAATTATTCTCCGTTTAAAATGTCTGCAATTATTGTTGATATGCATACCTTTGAAACCTCTGAAGGGTACGTGTTTGTTCCAACAATTTCAGAAGCCCCCCCAATGTGGAGTTTGTTTATTGCATCACCAATTAAAACTGGGTGAACACATGCAGCAATAACTGTTCTTGCACCCTGTTCAATCAACATTGAAATTGCTGTTGCCATCGTTCCGCCAGTTGAGATAATATCATCAACAATCAAAACATCTTTTCCAGATACATCCAAATTTTTTGGAGCAATTTTAATTTCTGTTGGAGAAATTCTTGTTTTTTCTAAATAGTCGCATTCACAGTTTAAAAATTCAGCCGCTCTTTTTGCAAGTGCAACTGCTCCTTTGTCAGGTGAAAGTACAAGCGGTTTTACAAGTTTTACTCCCGCATGTTCTGCCAATTTTGGTATTGCATCCCCGTAAATAAATGGTATATCGAAAAACTCTTCGATATGTGTTTCGTGAGGATTTATTGTGATAATTCTGTCACAAATGCTTGAATATACCTTTGCAAGTGCTTTTATGCTGATAGGCTCTCCTGCATTGAATTTTTTATCCTGTCTTGCATATGCAAGGTAAGGTGCAACTAAAGTTATGCTTTTTACACCCTCTTCCCTTAAAGCTTCGCACATTAAAATTGCTTCAACAATTGCGTTGTTTTGCGTGTTTTGGGTCTGAATTATGACTGCATCTTTTCCTTTAAGTTCACTATGGACCCTAACATATATTTCGCCATCTGGAAACTGCTTTGATTCTACCCTCGCAAGTTCCGAATTTGTGAGTTTTGCAACTTCTTTGGCCAGATTTTGCGAAGTTGGGCCAGGAATAATAATCATAGTGTCACCATATTTTTCTTATAAAAAAATTATTACCGAAAAGTTAATGTGTTTTATGAATCTTAAAAAATCTAACAAAAGAGTATTTTATATTATAATTTATAATTATCGGTGAGTTTGAGGTAAGAGTATGGAAGACATCATTGTAATTGGTTCAGGAGTTGGGGGAAGTACAGTATTTAAGGAGTTAAAGGGGGCGTTTCCCGATCAAAAAATACGACTGCTTGAAAGCGGAAGTAATCCATCTTATGTTTCTGAAGGAGAAAATATTGAAATAATCTATGCGAGTTCATTTGGTGGGACAGGCGTTTATTCTGTTGCAAATGCAGTTCGAATTGATGTGAAAGAACTTGGAATTTCAAAAAATGATTCAATATATGAAGATATTGAAAAAGAGTTATCGGTTTCAGACGTTCCTAATGATTACTTAGGAGAAAATTCAAAAAAACTTCTAGAAATGGGATTTTCAAAAACTCCGAAATTTATTAACTTTGAATTATGTAAAAGCTGCGGGCTCTGTGCACACGAACCCTGTGATGCCAAATGGATACCGTGTGATTTTTTAAGGGAATATAAAGACGATATAGTAACCGATACGGTTGTAATGAAACTTGCAAAGCAGGACGGAGCTTTTTCTATTCTTGCACTTGATAAAAAAAGCGGTGAACTTAAAATTTACAAATCAAAACAAGTGATTGTATCTGCTGGAGCCATAAATTCACCCAGAATTTTAAAAACCATAGTAAATAATGAAGAAATTGGTAAAAATTTATATCTTGATACTTTTGTGACTGTCGGAGGAATTTTAAAAGATTCAAAACTAAAATCAGAAGTTTCAATGGCAGTTAATAAAAAATACGACGAGTTTTTAGTTGCAACCCATTATTCAGACTTACTACACAAAAGAATTTCAGAAGTTGAAGAGGTAAATAAAAACGATATATTCAGCCTCATGGTAAAAATTAAAGACGAAAATACCGGAGAAGTACTTGAATATAGTGTAAAAAAAGAAATGTCAATGAAAGATACGAGGACTTTGTGTGAAGGCGTTTCTAAAGCTTCAAAATATCTCTATAATCTAGGTATTGAAAATATATATTCAACAGTTCCAAGAGGATCGCACTCTGGAGGAACGTGTGCAGTTGGAAAAGTTGTTGATGAAAACTTAGAAACCGAAATTGAAGGATTATATGTGTGTGATGCATCAGTAATTCCAAAAGCACCGGGTGCTCCACCAATTTTAGGAATTATGGCAATTTCAAAGAAATTTGTCGAAAACTTAAAAAAATAGTCTTAAATTTTAATTTTATTTAATTTTTTAATTTCAAAAGAATTTCATCTACCAATGTATCAAGATTTATTCCTTTTAAAACGTCGACTACAGGTAAATCCAGCTCTTTTGATAGTTTTTCGATTGATTCTTCCAATTTTTCTTCATCCATACACTTTGAGTTTAACGTAACTGCAATTACAGGCTTTCCACTCAAAAGTTCTATTGTAGAAATATTCTTTTTTATAACGTCTAAATCTAAAGTATCAGATGCTAAAATTGTAAAATCCGGTTTTGAACCAAATAAAACTGCGATACTAATTATACCGCCACCCCTACCAGTTCCAACTTCTAATGTATCTGCAAATATTCCTGTTTGGCTTGATACGATAATTAAATCCCTATCTTTTGTATCAAGTTTTTTTACTGCCCCAAATACGGTGGATGCGCAGTGGCATGTTTCTATAGTTTGTGGAATTACCATCTCATCGATACCGCAGATTAAAGATTGCGGTTCTGTTCCAACAATTCCAAGTTTAATTCTTTTTTCGAGTTCCTTTTTTAAAATCATACAAGTTGTGAATTTTCCAGACTGCCTGCTGGTTCCCATGATGGTCATTACTTTTGTATTAATACCCTCAAGTCCACTTTTTGCATAAGCTTGTAATTCATCGTATTTTTTAGGATTTGATGAATCATAGTATTCAATGTTATATTTTGAAGCTAATTCTTTTAAATAATCAATTTTTCCGACCCTACAAAGCCTTGCCATGTTGTAGATATTTTTTCCTTTCCTAATTTCTTCTTCGATCGTCTTTTTCCAAACTTCTATATCATCTGGGCCAAGTATTTCTTTAGTCCATATGAATGTATCGTAATTTAAGGTATCTATCAAGATATTTCCAAAAAGCCGGATGCCGTTGGCCACCTTATCCTGATGAGATAGATTTACCCGTTTCATAGATTATTCAACCGCTGATTTTTTGTCTAAAAAAATATTAGTATTTAAAGCTTTCGATTTGAAATCGATAGTTTATTTAATAAATTTAAAATCTAATATACAATTGAGTATTTAATTTAAATACCTTTTGGGATTATTAAAGACAACAGGAGAATAAAATGAAAAAAATCAAAGAAATAGTAATTAAAGACATTATGAGCAGTGACGTAGTTTCAGTTGCACCTGAATCCGGAGTAATTGAATCATTTGAAGCCCTTTTAAAAAATAAAATAAGCTGTCTGCCTGTTGTAAACCAAAACAACGAAACAATAGGTATTGTAACGACTACAGACATAGGATACAATTTAATAGTCGATAAATACACTTTAGAAACCACAATAGCAGATGTTATGACCAAAAACGTTGTAACAATTGGACAGGACGAATCTGCGGTTGACGCTTTGAAAAAAATGGATCTTCACGGAGATGGAAGAGAAATTATAAACCAGTTACCTGTAGTTAACAGCGAAAATAAATTGGTTGGGATACTTTCAGATGGAGATATTCTTAGAGCTATCTCAAAACTCTGCTAATTTCTATTTTTAAAAATTATAACTTTTTAATCCAGTCTATCTTGTTTGATAACACACATCGTGCTACGGATGCAAAATCTGCATATTCGAGCATTTCTTTTGCGGTTTCAATCGAATTAACTGAATTGTTACCAATTATTATTTTTTCAGGGAAACTCTCCCTAATTTTTTTCAAATATTCTAGATCTGCGTAATTTTTTCCAGGATTAAAACAGTCGATGTGTATTCCATCAAAATATTCTCGAACTTTATCAAGTAATTCTATTAATTCTTCGGCTGTTAAAAAATTAGCCCGTAATTTTAAAAAAATAGGAATTTCTAAGTTTAATTTTCGAATATTTTTTAAAAAATCTATTAATTTGGATTCATTTTTAAGTAAATTCTGTCCAAGTTCAAGATCAGTTATTTCGGGTTGTCTACAGTGGCAGTTTAATTCCAAAATATCTGCATTTTTTGAAATTTCGAGGATAGGGGATTTTGCTTTGGAAAAATCGTTAAATCTGATATTTACAGAAACTAAAGAGTTACTTTTTTTCGCTTTTTCAATTTCAGAATTTATTTTTTCGTCGAGTTCATTTAAATCATAAATAAATTCTTTTCTTCCGCGATTTTCAATTTTTTTGCTCACAATATCAGTTTCAGAATCTAAATTAAATGCACCAAGACATACAATTCCGAAAGTATCCTTATAATTTAAACAAAAATCGCCATCAGTAATCCCCGCCATTGGAGCAAGGACTATTTTTTTGGATAAGTTGTAAAGTTTATCTAATTTTTTCATAAAATCCCAAATAAAAAAAGAATTAGTTTAAATTGGGCACATGTAGTTGTAAGTTATATCTTTTCTCTCTTCGATGCTCTGTTTCAAAGTGTAAACTTGGAAATCAGTTTTTCCTTCTCGAATAACTTCTAAACCGATATCTGCAAGGTTTGATGCATCTTCAGCAGTTTTTCCAATACCAATACCTGCTTTCAAGTCGATTCCACAGGAATCTCGTATATCTTCGAACATGCAGAGGAAATCTTTTTCGCTCATTCCGTTGCATGGGCACATGAAGTTGTCCCCACCAATGAAAAAGCCCATTGAATCGTATTTTTTAAGTTCTTCCATTAATTTAAGCTTTGTCATTTGTACTGAAAGATATGTATCGTATGCGGTTTCTAAATCAGTTAATTTTCCAGTTATGTCGTTTATGTCAACGTGTGCAAGCTGCACATAACCATTTGATACAAATTCATTAGCTACGTCCAAAACTTCTTTTCTAACATCGTCTTGTGCACTACCGTATTCTTGAATCGTTTCTGTTGCAAGTTTTTGAGCTTCATATGCTGTTTCTGCAGAAGCTACTGCCATGCTAACTGTAAATGGGTATCTGTTTTTTACGCTATTTTGAATTCTTTTGTGGGTTTCTAAATCAATTCCGTTTGTAATTGCTATTATATTATCAAATCTTGTGTAAAACGCAAGACCTCTGTGTGCTCCAAACTGCAAATTCATGTCGCAGTAAAGTCTCGATTGAAGTGCCTGTAGGTCACTTTCTCTTCTTGGATTGGGGGTAACTGTCCATGGGCCGTAATTATCAATTTGTACAACGGTTATTTGAATCATTATTATCTCCTTTATTAATCCGCTAACTTTTCAGTTTACGAAGCAATAACTTGACTTTAATCTGACGCTTAATAAAAATATTACTCAATAATATTATTAATACCATTATCGGGATTTGTAATAGTCAAGAATATTTCTCGCGAGATTTATTTTATCATCAATAGTCTTCATTATCGTATTAGCATATAAAACTTCACAATTTATATCTTTCTTTTTATTGATATCACTATTGTCTAGAACTAGAACGTCTACAATATCTTTATAATATTCATAAACTCCAACTGCACTTACAGGATATCCTTTTGCATTCATAAGTGTTCCTGCAGGCCCGCTTACTGGATTTTCACCAACGATTGGCGAAACTGCAAAAACCAGTTTTTCTTTCAACGCATTTTTTATTTCAGAAATACTCAAAATTGGGCCAATTGAGGTTATCGGGTTTGATGGGCCGATTAAAACAAAATCACTTTCATGAATTGCTTTTAAAACGCCGTTCGCAGCTTTTGCATAATTTGAATTTTCATAAAATATATCCAGAACCTTTGCATTGCCTTTTCTAAAAATCCAAAAATCGTGAAACTTCAAAAGAATTTTTTCATTGTTTTCTTCGATTAAAACTTTGGATTCGACTTTCTCGTTTGACATTGGATAAATTTTTGAGTTTATCAAAAGTGATTTTCGCTCAATATCCACAATTTCAGACATTTTAACTCCGTTTTTTAAAGAAGAAGCTTTGTGCATCTTTAATGCCCTATCTTTATCCCCTATCTTCAAAACTTCGTCAAATCCAAAATTTTTAAGCTGTTCGTGACAGAAAAAAGTATCCCCTTTTAAACCATACCATGTTTCGTCATTTATCAAATCAGAAAATGTGTATAAAACAGTATCTATGTCTGGGGACAAGTAAATGTCTCCAATATACGTATCTTCGCCAGTATTTACAATAACAGATATATCCTCATTTGGAAGAATTTCTTTAAAACCCTGTATCAGTTTTGGTGTGCCAGTTCCACCGGAAAGAATCGTTATCTTCATATTTTCACTTGAATTAAAGTCCATTTTCTACAATATCCATAACCTTGTCGGTTCCACTATTTTTAAGGTAAATATTCATTAATTTTTTAGAATTTTCAAGGTATTTTGTATTTGAGGCCATTTTTTCAATTGCTTCTTCTAAATTATTGTCAACATCCCTGTAAGAAAGTGCAATTCCACAACCCATGTCAGCTATTTTTTTCGCGTTATTTTCCTGTTCTGGATGATCGAGATCAGGAATTGTTATTATTGGTTTTCCAAAACATGTCGCTTCCATCAAAGTTGAATGTCCCCCGTGGCATACAACAAAAGAACATTTTTTTATCAATTCATCCATATTCGTTGTTATTGGAATTACTTCAACATTTTTAGATTTTATTTTTTCGAGTTTTTCTGCAACATCATAGCTTCCGCAAACCATCTTTACTTTTAATCCTTTTTTAGCGGAAATCTTGTTTAAAAGCTCCAATATTTTGTATCGATATTCAAAGCCACCTATGATACATAAAATATACCCTTCATCATGAATTTCTTCAGGAACTACATCATATCTAATAAGAGGGCCGATAAATGAAAGGTTTTCTAAGAGTTTTAAGTTATATTCGCATACCGTGTAGGGAAGTGGAAAATCGGGAATTATGACCTTTTCTGCAGATTTGTTGATTACATTTAATATTTCCATTACCGGATAAACAATATATTTTTCCTTTTTATCCGTTTTAGTACAGTTTTGATTGGTTATAATATAATATGGCTTTTTAAAAACCTTTGATGCTACAACTGAACTGTATTTGCAGTCCGAAATAACTAGATCCGGATCATAATCCTTTATTATTTCGACTTCTTTTTTTATTGCTCTTGCAGGGTGGTAATCGTTGTTAAATATGCTCTTTTTAACATCAAACTTACCGTCTTTTCCGGAAAGTCTAATTTCAGGATAAGTTTCAAAGACATTTCCACCAGACATTTCTACAAAGTCCTTGCTTTTGCCGTATGCTGCATATTTAACTTCATGTTTCTTTGATAATTCATTTCCAATAGCAATGCAACGAGTGGTGTGCCCAAATCCCTCACCACATATGGAAATAAGTATTTTCATAATATTTCACCTAAATACGTCCAAATAGTTATTATCGTATCATTATGTCCCTAAATAGCCTAATTTAACGTCTTAATTTCTTAAAAATGATAAAAATTGAAAAATTGGATTTTTTGGTATTTTACTAATTTAAACTCCAATATTCATTCCTTGATTGTTCGATTTCAATTTAACAATTATAGTATATTAAGAAATCCTTCATCCAAACATTAAAATTTATAATTTAAAATAGTGTTCTATGCCACATATAGTTTTCCATGTTAAAAACGATATACAAGAGGAATCATTAAATTGATCCATCTAAATCTTCTGAAATAGCAATTTTGTTGATTCTTCCTATTTTTACTTTTCTAACCATTCCTCTCTGTTCAAGATCTGAAATCATCCTTGAAACTTTAGGTTTAGTAAGTCCCGTTATGTCAACAATTTCTTTTTGAGAAATGGATCCATGTTCTCTAATTAATTCAATTAATCCTTTTTCATCGTCGGTTAGAATATTCATCAATGTTTCACTTTTATGGGACTCGTAATCCCCGATTCTACCCATCAATTCCAAAATATAATCTTCTTTTTCTTCCAAAATTTCATTCAATTCCGTAATTTTTATTTTGAGTTCTTCAGATAATTTTTTGTAAGAACTTAGATTTTTAATTTCTGAATCTTTTGAAATTACTTCTTCCTTTAATTTTGCAAAATTTTCAAGTTGAGCTTTGAACTCCATGATTTTCTCTTTTAATTCAGATATTTTTGATTCATATTCAGTTAACGTGTTCTTTGATAAATCCAATTCTTTTAAAACGTGGTCGTTTAATTCTTCCAATCTTCGAATTTCTTTATTTTTATTCTGTAAATTGAGTTGTGATATTTCAAGCCCTTTATTTAATCCAATTATCTCGTTTTGTAGTTCATTTATCATTTTTACCTTGTTATAATTTCGGTATATAAAAAATATTAATGCAACTACGAGCACACCCAAAACAATGCTTATCGCACGATATAAATTTTCGTTATTATCTTCTGTAATTACTGGAGTTATTGCAGTCATTACATAATTTATAGTAACTTCAAAATATTTCTCATCGGAAGTTAATTCCTTTTCCCATTCTACAAATATACTCTTACCGTTCGTTCCAACCGTGTAATCCCTTGGATTTATACTCAAAACATCTTTTACTGGAGAAACTATTGCCGCTCCCTCGGGAAGCTGCACTGAAACTTTGAAATTTGAATCATACGCTGGAACTATGATATATACCTGTTTTTTTCCACTAAGATCGGAAACCTGGCCGTTAAAACTGATCGATAAATCACCGCTCTGCCAAGCACCTATTGGTTCATCCAATTTTACATTAACTTCAGTCACACCTGCATCATTTGTAGTTATCGAATAAGAATCAATTCCTTTTGAAGAATTAAACGTTAAATCTGAAGTTTCTTGGGGAATACTGTAGCTGATATCGTATAAATCGTCTGAATTATTGTTGTAAATTTTCAAATCTATTATTTCGTAAAAATTATCGTTTTGATCTATCGTGTATTGGACGGAATACTCATCAAACCTGTATGAATCAACCGTACTTATCGAACAAAAAATTAATGCAATTATTAGATATATTCTGTAATTAGTTGAAATCGGCTTTGACATCGTATCTTACCCTAAAAGCTTAAATTAAATCTCTTTCAATCTCATTTGCTGCAATTACCATATTATTTAATTTTGAGTATGCAACATCTAGTGGAAGTAACCTCATACCGCAGTCTGGGTCAATTATGACAGAATCATTTAGTGAATTCCCAAATTTAGAATTATTCTTTAATATTTCTATTCCTTCACTTATTAATGCTTTTACTTCGTCGACAGAATCTATAGATTTAAGTTTGGTGTTTATGCACCCAAAACCAACTTTTTTCGTGATTTCATTTAATATTTCAAGATTTTTTTTGCACGATGCAAATTCGTGGTCCAAAATATCAACATTAAATTCATTTAATTTGTAAAATATTTTTGAAACGTCCCCACAAACATGCATTGCAACAGGAACATTTATTCCAAAAGTAAGGATATCCATTGCTTTTTTTGCAACTTCAAGATCGTATAATCCAGTTGAAAGAATTGGCTCGTCAAACTGAATCATTTTTACATGATTTTGAATCGAGAGTGCTTCCTTGTTTAAAGCCTTTGCTAAATCGTAAATTAAATTTTCATCCTTGTTGTCAGCATAATAATTTTCAACACGAATAGATGAAGCTAACGTACATGCTCCTGTTATTATTCCTTTTACTCCTTTTTCAGAGTCTTTCTTTGAAATATATTTTAGAGAATATCTTATGTCGTTTAAAGTGATTGGTTTTACAAATTCAACCCGATTTACAACTCGTCTGCCTTCAAAACCATACATGTTTGACACAAATATTTCAACCATATCGCCCCTGACCTGGCCGTCACTTAAAATGTCAATTCCTGCATTTAATTGATCGTCTAAAGCCCGTTTTATTGAATTTTCGTATTCGTCATACTTTCCAAAAAATTTCTTAAGTTTATCAGATATAGAATCAGGCTGCCCCTTAACTACGGGATAACTACCAACAACAGTTTTTATCATAAAATCACCTAAAAAGAATAAAAAAATAATATAAAATTAAAGTATTCTTCCGCGAACCTTATTTATGTCAAACTTAGCAGTATCTGCAACAGTCATTACTGCAATAACTCCTGCCTGTAATGGATCGGTTACAATCAAATCTGCAATCGTTGGAAGGCTCCCAAACATGTTCAAACAGATTACCGGGATGTTTGTATCTTTTTTTACTTCTTCAACAGCTTTTGTAATTTCTCCACCCATTAAAGAACCTGCCAAAACCAAAACTCCGGCTCTTGGAAGTGTTTTTATTGCTAAAATAGCATCTGCAAGATTTTCTTCCCCAACAACTGCCATTGTATCAACACTTATTCGCTCCCCACGAATATTGTGCCTGTCAGCTTCGCTTATTGCACCTAACGCAACTTGCGATACTTGTGCTCCGCCACCAAATATCAAAACTCTCTTACCAAATATCTTTTTCATGGTTTTGTGAATTTCAACCTTTTTTACAAATTCTAATTTTTCAAGTTTTTCGACCAGATTTTCCTCGTCTTCGACTCCATCAAGTTCCATGTATATTAAACCAGTATTATCTCCAATAATAAACTGCTGAGTGTACACTATGTTTGCATTTAATTCCGAAATTATTCCTGTTAACCTGTAAAGTATACCTACACGGTCTTCCGCAATTACAGTAAGTCCAAGCTGCATTGAATCGCCTTATCTTAAATATTTAGGATTGCTTGCCATTTCCATCAGTCTTTTTACACGTTCTTCTGTTGAAGGGTGTGTTGAAAATAACCTTGCAACGTTTCCTGCTTTAAAAGGATTTATAATAAACATGTGCGCGGTTGCAGGGCTTCCATTTTTTAAAGGATGGTATTTAACCCCTTTTTCAAGTTTTGTGAGTGCATTTGCAAGGTAAATCGGGTTTGAATACTTTGCACCACTCTCATCAGCAGTAAATTCATTCTGCCTTGAAACTGCAAATTGAATAACCATTGCTGCAATTGGCGCCAAAATTACGAAAAGCAATGATGCAACAATCTGCATTGGATTTCCATCGTCATCCCTTCCGTATCCAAATAACATTCCCCATTGCAAGAAATTTGCAATATACATTATTGCTCCAGCCATTGTTGCAACTATCGTTCCAATCAAAATATCTCTGTGCTTTATGTGTCCAATTTCATGTGCTAAAACTCCTTCGAGTTCCTGCTCATTTAAAAGTTGTAGTATTCCAGTAGTAACTGCAACTACACCATTTTTAGGACTTCTTCCTGTTGCAAACGCATTTGGAGTATCAGTATTAATTATTGCAACTTTTGGTTTTTGAATATTTGCCCTGTTTGCTATTGATTCAACAATTCTGTGTAAATTTGGTGCTTCGCTTTCTTCCACCATTTTTGCACCGTAACTTGCCAAAACTATTTTGTCGCTATAAAAATAGCTTATTAAATTTGGAATTAGTGCTAAAAGTATCGCAAATATTGGGGGGAATCCAAGCATAAAGCAAATTCCGTAAATCATTCCTGTTAAAAGTGCCATCAATAAAAGAACTTTTACTGTAGACATCATGTTTACACCTTTATTTGTAAATTTTACAAACTATTGGATTGGATAAAATTGAAACTGCATCGTTTAATTCTTCTTCTTTACATATGCAAAATATCGCATTTCCAAGCATTGCTTGAGAAGCTCCCGCAGTAAATCTTAAATCGTCACATATTTCGATTATTTCATCAGATGCAAGGCCTGTGTTTTTTGCAAAGTAGTAGGACAATTCCATGAAATTTTCAAGAGTTGGTTTTTCCAACAATTTTCCAAGTAATTCATCTGAAGTATTGTTTATTTTTTCAATCCATGATGGATCATTAATTACTGTATCGGTTTCCTTTTTGCCAAATATATCTACCAAAATATTGTATTCGTCCATATTTTTAATATCAACACTTTCGACACCGATTGGAAATCCTGGGCTCTTTCGAATAACAAAACCTTTTGTGTGCTGTGCAATAACATCACCAAGGCCAGTATTACAACGAACTTCTGCTTTGTGAGCAATTTCTACGATTTCGGGCACATCCAATTCATAATTATTATTTAAATTACTTCTATCAATATCGTTTTGCAGGTTCTTAAAGTTGTATGTTGAACTCAGTTCGTATGCCGCACCAAGCGCACAGCATCCTGACGTCCCCATACCGCATCCAAGCGGAAAATCGGAAGTATAAATTATATCGTGATTTAATTCGTTTTTTAGTCCCAAATATTTTATGACATCGTTTGATGGGCATAAATCTATTTTTTCGTCGTTAAAATAAACTTTTCCAGAACCTTCAACCAGTTTTGTGGATACGCCCCGGTTTAGAGTAATTCCTGCGCCAGTTGATCCGGTCTTTAGTAAATTTTCGTGTCTAGTTATTTTGAAAAAACCTGTAATATGAGAGGGTATGAACATTTTAGCACCTAATATTTATCAAAAACAGAAAAGAAATAAAATTATTTATTTAAAATCTGGATTATTTTTTCCGTGATTTGTTCCTTGTTTTCAGAATATTTTCCTTGAGCGAGGTTATCTTTACCCCCGCCTTTTCCAATATTTCTAATTAATTCTTTCATGCTTAATTCAACGTTTTCTCCCCTTTTACATAAGAGGTAGTCGTTTTCATTCATTAAAACTATGAGTTTATTTCCAACTGCAAGGTTGTCTGCAATTGACATCAATTCGTTTGGAGTTCCGCTGACCTGTTCAACTAAAACTTCGTAATTTCCGTATTTTTCGAATTTATCGGCAAGCTCGTATTTAACAAGTTCACCAACTTTTTTCTGGAGTTCTTCAATTGTTTTTTTCTGTTCTTTCCATTCTTCAAAGAATCTTTTAACAGTTTTTGGAAGCTGGTCATTAGGAATTCCCAAAATTTCAGCAGAATCTATTAAAGTATCTTCCAGAACTGCAATTTCTGAAACTGAACCCATTCCTGTCGAATATTCGAGTCTTTCGACACCATCCTGTATTCTTTCGGTTTTCAAAACTTTGATGTAACCAATTTCTGAAGTGTTGCTGCAGTGAGTTCCACCACATGCTTCAACGTCAGTTCCTTCAATTTCGATAATTCTTAAAGTATCTCCCGGAACTACACCGCCCTGGTAGATCGTGAAGCCGTATTTTTGTTCTGCATCGTTTCTATCCATAAAAGTGGAGTTTACAGGCATTTTTGAAAGAACAATTTCGTTTGCAATTCTTTCGATTTCTTTTACCTGTTCTCTTGAAATTCTCTCGTAGTGAGTTATATCCAATCTTCCTTTTTCAGTATCAACGTTTGAACCAGTCTGCCATATGTGTTTTCCAAGAACTCTTGTTGCTGCAGCATTTATTACGTGCGTTGCAGTGTGGTTTCTCATTAATTTAAGCCTGTTTTCCCAGTTTACAGTACCTTTTACAATGTCGCCTTCTTTGAATTTCGAAATGTCGGAAACTTTGTGGAATACTATTCCGTTCTTTTTCTGAACGTCGATAACTTCGATTCCATTTATTTGACCAATATCGTACTTTTGACCCCCGCCTTCAGCGTAGAATAGAGTTTTATCAAGTACAACGTATTTTTCAACTGTTTTCAAGACTTTAGCTTCAAATTCTACTTGAGTTGGATGTTTGAAGAATAAAAGTTCGGTTTCTGAAACTTCAACTTCGGGAAGTTCTTTTTTCGTTGAAACTACTTCTTCAGGTTTTTCTTCCTCGTGTCTTTCTGCAACAATCGTGTAGAAATTGTCTGGAACTGTAATTGCGATAGTTTTCTTTCCTTTTTTATTTAATTCATCAACTACATCTTTTACAATTTCTGGAGGAAGCCCGTTACTATCATATAATTCGATTAAATCGTCAAGCGTGATTTCTGACTTTGAAGCAGCCATTCTCTCAACAATCCCCCTACCACGGTTTACGGTTTGTATGTACTTTTTCTCTTCGGAATCCAAAACATCCATGATATATTCTTTCATTTCGCTTAATTCAGGATAAATTTCCTTCATGTTTTCAAGCTGCATTGATATTATATCTTTTATAGACATCGAGATTCCGATTTTTTCCATGTATCTCAATGTCTTTCTAAGTACCAATCTTGCAAGATATCCTTCTTTTACGTTTGAAGGTACAATTCCATCCCCAAACATGAATGAAAGACATCTAGTGTGGTCTGCAATAGCATAGATGTATTCAAGCGGGCTTATTAATTTATCAAGTTCATCTACATCCATTCCGATTTTTTCAGCAACTTTTTGCCTTAGAACTCTTAAATCACCGACATTTTCAATATCCATAAGTCCAGCGAGAGTTGCACTCTCAGCCATTATTTTTTCATCTACTCCAGGAATTCCGGCATCTTCTTTTAACTTTTCAATTACTTCTGAAAATAAAGATTCGTAAACTGTTGGAGTCCCCTGAGAAGCCCAAGCAAATCTTTCGATTCCGTATCCTGTATCAACGATTTTTAGGGGGATTTCTTCGTATTCGCTTCCAACTTTCTTGTACTGCATGAAAACAAGTGTTGCGAGTTCAACACCGTGTGTTATAACTTCGTAGCAAGGTCCTGCGTTTCCACCGCCTTCCCACCAGCTCTCGATGAATGTAATTGTTTTTCCGTCGATTCCGAGTCTATTCATTAATTCAAAACAGTATTCAACAGTTTTATCCGTCCAGTACTTGTAATCGTCTTTTGAGTTGAATGCGTGGTGTGCACCCATTGTAAAGCATGTTAAGTGTCTTCCTGTCCGTCCAACATTATCAATATCGTTAAGCCTGATGCATGGCTGTGCAATTACTAACGGATTTTTTACAGGTTTTACGAGCCCATTTGTAACCCATGGCTGAAATACTGCAATTGATGCAATAGTTAAAAGAATATCATCTCTCCATCTTTTTGCAACTACAGGAGATCTTTTTACAGGGCTGTGTCCCTTTTCAGCAAAAAAGTTTGTAAATTCCCTTACCATTTCGTTGTAAGTATATTTTTTACGGGTTATTGGACTTCCTATGAAGGAATATTCGTCACAAGGACTGTCCCCACAGGTAGTTCTATCTTTATCGAGTGTCCAGAACCACTGGTTACATTCTGTACACTGCTTTCTTTCAAAACCTAATTCATCAAAAAGTTTTACTCTATAATCGTGATTAATCTCCATTACAAACCACCAATCCGGCAATAATTGACATTATTGATAATGATTTTAAAATAATATGTATTTTTTGTTTTTATTCTTTGCCCAGTGATATTCATAAATTAAGATATATAAAAATATAAAATTAAATTAAAATTTGATAAATCTATTGAGAAAAATTACGAATTTAAAATGAAAATATTAAAAAATAGAATTAAAATGGAACTTTGAAGTCTTTTCCAGCATATTTTGAAATCTGGAGTTCTTCTTCGATTCTGATTAACTGGTTGTATTTTGCAGTTCTTTCTCCTCTTGCAGGAGCGCCAGTTTTAATTTGGCCTGCGTTTAGTGCAACTGCGAGATCTGCAATTGTTGAGTCTTCTGATTCCCCACTTCTGTGTGAAACAACCAGACTGTAACCATTTCTAAATGCCATGTTTGCAGCGTCAATTGATTCTGAAAGTGTTCCAATCTGATTTACTTTCAAAAGAAGTGAATTTGCAGCACCCATTTCAATTCCTTTTTTGAGTCTTTTCGTGTTTGTAACAAACAAATCGTCACCAACAATCTGAATTCCTTTCAACTCTTGAGTAGCTATCTTAAATCCTTCGAAATCTTCTTCAAACAATGGATCTTCTATTGAAACGATTGGGTACTGTGCAACCATTTCTTTGTAAATATCGATTAATTTATCCGTTGAAACTTTTTCTCCTGCAACGATATATGAACCGGATTTTTCATCGTAAAACTCACTTGCTGCAGAGTCGAGTGTGAATACAATTTCATCCTCATATCCTGCTCGTTTAACTCCTTCTAAAAGTAATGCGAGAGCTTCATCGATTGTTTTTACAGGAGGTGCAAATCCACCTTCATCACCGATGTTTACAGCATCTTTTCCATATTTTTCAGCAACCACTTTTTTCAAAGATTGGTATGTTTCAGCACACATTCTTACAGCTTCTGCAAAGGAATCTGCGCCAACAGGCATTATCATGAATTCTTGGAAGTCTAGCGCGTTTCCCGCATGCTGGCCACCATTTAATACGTTCATCATTGGAGCAGGCATTACATATGCGTTGCAACCGCCAATGTATTTGTAAAGAGGAAGTGATGCAGTGTCAGCAGCTGCTTTTGCAACTGCAAGTGAAACTGCTAAAATTGCATTTGCACCCAAATTTCCTTTATTTTCAGTTCCATCCAAATTTAACATTATTTGGTCAATTAATCTCTGGTTTCTTGCATCTTCACCAATTAATTCCTGTGCAATAATGTCATTTACATTTGAAACTGCATTTAATACGCTTTTTCCACCGTATTTTTCAGTCGCGTCCCTTAATTCAACTGCTTCAAAAGTTCCTGTTGAAGCACCGCTTGGAACTATTGTATGTCCGTATCCGCCACCCGCAGTTAAAACTTCAGCTTCTACAGTAGGGTTTCCCCTTGAATCGAGTACCTGTCTTGCTTTTATTTCGTATATATCAAACGAATCGTCCATGTTTCTTAGCAAAATCTCACCTCTGGTAAATTTCCACATTATTAAAGTTTAAAAAAGATAAATGCCGTTAAAAACTACAATAATGATATTGTTTTAAGAAATATATAGTTTTCCCATGAGTAATCCTATTGTAAAAAGCCAAGATTAAGTTTAAAAAATCCGCTAGCATTCCCCATTCGAAAAATCAATAAAAAAAGTTATTTATAATTAAAAAAATAAAATTAGAATGATTCTTAAAAGTAAAAAGATGATATTATGAAAGGAACTGGCAATCTAATTACCGTTGACGACAAAACTATCGTAAATTCCATGGAAAGAGTCTTTAAAGAAGAACTTGAGGATATGGAAAGAGATTTGAAACTATTGTATGAAAAATATGAAGTGAAAAATAGCAAACTACTTGCGGATAAAGTTTCTGCAGGTATCTACATGGGTGAAGAAATTTTAAGGGATTTAGAAGACATGGAATATTTTGAAGAAAATATTGAAAAATTAAGGGCATACTTAAGAGATTTGAATATGAAAAAGATTTAATCGATTTTGGTGTCGTATGAAAGTTGTAATTACAAGACCACTTGAAAAGGGTAAAGATTTTTCCAGAATGCTTGAAGATGCAGGTTTTGAAACTGTAGTTATTCCCACACTTGAACTGGTTTTTAAAAAAGCTGAAATAAACCTTGAAAAGTATTCCTGGATAGTTTTTACAAGTCCGAGGGGAATTGAAGGTTTTTTTAAGAATTTAATTTCAAAAGATATTGAAAAAGTTTTAACTAAAAAAATAGGTGCAATAGGAATTGAAACTGCAAAAGAATTTGAAAAAATCTTTGAAAAACCTGTTGATGTTATTCCAGAATTATATACTGCAGAACATTTGCTTGAAGCACTTAAAAAAGAAGTTAAAACTGGTGAAAAAGTACTTGTTCCAACAACACCCTCAACTAGAGATGTCTTAAAAGAAGGGTTAAATGCAGACTTAATCTTTGTTTACAGCTCTGAAGAACCAGAAAATATATCTGAAAAATTAGAAGAACTTGAAAAACAGGTTGTTTCTGAAAATAAAAATAATAAAAAAGTAATTTTGACATTTACAAGTGGACTTACTGCAAAAAACTTCTTTAAGCACTGCACTCCAGAATTTTTAGAAGTTTTAAAAGAACAGTATATAATATCAATTGGCCCGATAACCAAGAAAAACGTTGATTCGTTTGGATTTGATTCTTTGATGCCTGAAAAAAATTATACTGTTGAGGGAATGCTTTCCATAATTAAAGCTTTAAATATCTGATTTTCTATTTTATATTTTGTTTTATTGTTTAACTATCTTGTTGATACTGGTGAGTTATATGAAAATTGGAATAATGTCTGATACACACGACCATTTAGCAAACATTAGAAAGGCTATCGCTGTTTTTAACGACGAAAAAGTCGATATGGTTATTCACTGTGGTGATTTCGTATCATTGTTTGTAGTAAAAGAGTTTGAAAACTTAAACTCGAAAATCGTTGGAGTTTTAGGAAACAACGACGGTGAAAAAACCCTGTTAAAAGAATGGTTGAAGGAAATCGATTCAGATAATGAACTTGAACAGTATGTAAGTTTTGAAACTGACGGGCATAAATTTTTCGTTCTTCATGGAACGCATGCGCCAATTCTCGAATCAGTGATAAAGTCAAAAGAGTACGATGTAGTAATTCATGGGCACACTCACGAAAGACAGTTTGAAGAAATCGATGGTGTTTTGGTTATCAACCCTGGAGAATGCTGTGGATACCTAACAGGAAAACCGACAGTTGCAATATTGAATACAAAAGACAAAGAATATCAGGAAATCGATTTAGACGAAGTTTCTGAGATTTAAACTATTTTTAAATACATTTTTAATATTTATTTTTCCCATTTTTCATTTTAATCATGGATAATTTATTTATTGTAATAGTGCAAAGAAAAAACTGAATAAATCATTTCCATTTTCAAAAATTAAAAATACTAACAGCAATATATATCTTTAAAATGTTTTTTTAACTAATATAATCGAAATGGTGGTTTGTATGAAAGTTTTACTTATTGGTGGAGGGGCTAGAGAGCACGCAATTGCAATGGCCCTTAAAAAAAACGAACTCGTGGAACTCTATACTTTGATGAAAAATAAAAATCCCGGGATATATGCACTCTCTGAAGAAGTGTCATTTAACAGTGAAACCGATGTTCCTGCAATAAAAGAGTTTGCGGAAAAAATTAAACCTGAAATTGCAGTAATTGGTCCAGAATCACCGCTTGGAGTTGGAGCTGCTGATTTACTTGAAGAAATGGGTATTCCAACAGTGGGCCCAAAAAAACTTCCTGCACAGATTGAAACAAGCAAAGAATTCATGAGAAACTTATTTAAAAAATATGAAATCGATGGTTCTTTGAAATACGCTGCATTTAACGAATATGGAAATGAAATTGAATCATTTATCGATGAAATGACTTCGTTAGGAAAAGATGTTGTTGTAAAACCAGCGGGACTTACTGGCGGTAAAGGAGTAAAAGTCGTTGGCGAACAGTTAAAAGATAATGATGAAGCAAAAATCTACGCTAAAGAAGTATTCGATAAAAGTATTGGTGGCGGAAAAATAATTATCGAAGAAAAACTTGTTGGTGTTGAATTTACACTTCACGGCTTTGTAGATGGCGAAAATATTACATTTATGCCTGCAGTTCAGGATCACCCTCATGCATACAATAATGATGAAGGGCCGATCACGGGAGGAATGGGTTCATACTCCTGTCCAAACCACGGATTACCATTTATATCTGAAGACATGCTCGATAGAGCAGAAAAAATAATGGAAAAAACTGTCAATTCAATTAATTTAGAAGTTGGCCCATACAAAGGATTTTTATACGGCCAATTCATGTTAACTGCAGACGGCCCAAAAATTATTGAATATAACGCAAGATTTGGAGATCCAGAAGCAATGAACTTGCTACCAATATTAAAAACAGACTTTTTAGATGTTTGTTTTGCAATTGCAGAAGGAAAACTTGACAAAATGAATATTGAATTTGAAAACAAAGCAACAGTTTGTAAATACGTTGTTCCAAATGGTTACCCAATAGACCCAGTAAAAAACAAAGAATTGGCAGTTGCTGAAAAAGCAATTGAAGATGCTGGCGCAATATTGTTCTATGCTTCAATTAACGAAGAAAACGGAAAATTATACATTACGGGCTCAAGGAGTGCTGCCGTTGTTGGAATTTCAGAAAATATCGAAGAAGCTGAAAAAATCGCTCAAAAAGCAATTGAAAACTTTAAAGGCGAAGTATACTACAGAAGCGACATTGGAACTCTTGATTTAATCAAAAAAAGGATAGAAAGAGTAAAAAAGCTTGCTAAATAATATTAAAAATCATGATAATATATAAATAATAGAAATATATATCAGATTTCATCAATATTATTGAATTTAGTAAAAACAAGTTAAATAGAGGGATTTAATGAAACAGATGGATACTGAAAAACTGTTAATGATTCCGGGCCCTACAATGGTTCCAAGCCGGGTTTTGAACACCATGGCATTGCCAATTATCGGCCACAGGACAAAAGACTTTGGAGATTTGACTGAAGATACAGTCGACAAAATGAAAGAAGTCTTCCAAACTAAAAACGATACATACATCATTACCGGTTCAGGTACTGCTGTAATGGACATGGCTATTTCAAATACCCTTGATAAAGGCGACAAAGTAATAAACATTACAAACGGAAACTTTGGAGAAAGATTCTACAAAATTGCATCAGTTTATAAAGCAGATGCTATAAAATACGAACCTGAATGGGGAGATTTAGCGGACCCTAAAAAATTAAAAGAATTACTCGAAGAAAACGAAGATGTAAAAGCAGTAACTGTAGTTCACAACGAAACTTCGACTGGTGCTAAAAACCCAATAGAAGATCTTGGAAACGTTGTAAAAGACTTTGACGCAATTTACATTGTAGATACAATATCATCACTTGGTGGAGATTACGTAGATGTAGATAAGTTCAACATCGATATCTGTGTTACAGGTTCACAAAAATGTATTGCTGCACCGCCAGGACTTGCTGCCATTACAGTAGGTGAAAAAGCATGGGATGTTGTCTCAAAAACGGAAACCAAATCATTCTACCTTGATTTAAACGCATACAAAAAATCATGGGACGGTAAAAAAGAAACACCGTACACACCATCTGTTTCATTAACTTACGCAATGAACGAAGCTCTTGAAATGGTACTTGAAGAAGGACTTGAAAACAGAGTTAAAAGACATGAATTACTTGCTAGAGCTACAAGAGCTGGTTTAGAAGCTATGGGACTTAAATTATTCGCAAAAGAAAGAGCTCAGTCAGTAACTGTTACTTCAGCATACTACCCTGAAGGAATTGATGACAAAAAATTCAGAGGGCTCCTTGCAGAGAAATACAACATCAGAGTTGCTGGCGGACAGTCACACCTAACTGGAAAAATATTCAGAGTTGGACATATGGGTTCAGCTAAAGAATACCAGGTTTTAGGAACATTAGCTGCTATCGAACTTGCATTTAAAGAATTGGGCTACAATGCAGAAGGCGGAGTTGCTGCTGCAAAAAAAGTCCTTTCAAACTAAATCATAATCTTTTTTAACCATTATTTTCATTTTTTAAATATCAAAGTAATTTATTTTTGGTGAGTTAATGTTTGAATCGAAATTTTGCGATATTTGCGGTAAACCTGCAAAAACATATCGATTTGGAAGTTTACTCTGCGATAATCCAGAATGCTTAGGAAGGGCACAAAAACTTCGTGGAGGACCTGCAGGGCATAAATTAAGAGTTGTTTCTATTGGAAGCATAAATCCAGTCAAAGTTTCTGCGGTAGAAAAAGCTCTTGAAAAAACGGTTGGAAATATGCTTGTAACTCCAGTGGATACTGAAAGTGGAGTATCAAATCAACCAATCGGATTTGAAGAAACTTTTGAGGGCGCATACAATCGGGCAAAAAGTGCTTTTGAAAAAGTAAATTCAGTTTATGGAATTGGAATTGAAGCAGGAATGGTTGAAATCGGAGAAAAAAAACTAGATATACATATTTGTGTTGTTTATAATGGGATTGATTACAGTGTTGGAACTTCTCAAGCTTTTCAAATTCCAAAAGAAATTTCTGAAAAACTAAATGAAGGTTTTGAATGCGGTAAAGTTGCAGAAGCGACTTATGGAATAAAAGATATTGGAAAAAAGAATGGGCTTATCGGGGTTCTCACGGATGATAACATTTTAAGAGAAGAGTTGTGTATAAATTCAGTTGTAATGGCTATGATTCCAAAGTATAGAAGAAATTCAGAAATAAGGTTTTAAATAGGATTACTGCTACAATCTAATGAGGATAATTTTTATAGGATGATTTTAATTTGTATAATAATTCTAATGGTAAAAGTGATACGATGAAAGTGAATTACAGTAAATGTGGCTACTGTGGTGCATGCGTTGGAGTATGTAAAAGTATGGCAATAGAATTAATTGAAAACAAATTATACATTGATGATAAAAAATGCAATAAATGTACATTGTGTATGATTGTATGTCCCTTAAATGCGTTGGAGGAATAATTATGAGGGCTTTAAACGATAGCTATGATGTAGTTGTAGTTGGTGCAGGGCCTGCGGGAAGTATGGCTTCTTATAACGCATCGAAAAATGGGGCAAAAACACTATTAATTGAAAAATCTCAGGAAATCGGAACGCCAGTAAGGTGCGCTGAAGCAGTTCCTAGAATTGAAGAATTTGGAATTAATCCTGATCCCTCATTTATTAAATCATATATTAAAGGAGGATACTTAATAGCTCCAAACGGTAAAAAAGTAGTCGTAAAAGGCGGAAAAACGGACGGCTACGTTGTTGAAAGAAAAGTATTTGACAAATACCTTGCAATAAGAAGTGGACAGGCTGGAACACAGATTGCAGTTAAAAGTAGAGTTACAGGAATTGAAAAAACAGATGATGGATACAACGTATTTGTAAACTACCTTGGAGATGAATACGTCGTTAAATCAAAAATTGTAATTGCTGCAGATGGTGTTGAAAGCAACATTGCAGAATATGCAGGATTAAAATCAAAGAAAAATCCTAAAGAAATCTGTTCATGTGCAGAATACGAAATGACCAATGTACAATTATTAGACAATGAAATGATGGAATTCTACTTTGGAGATATATGTCCTAAAGGATACATCTGGTTATTCCCAAAAGGAGATACTGTAAACGTGGGTATCGGGGTTATCGATAGTAAAAAAAGAGCAATTGATTATTTAGATGAATTTTTAAGCAACCCCTTAGTTGAAGGAAGGCTCGATAATGCAGTTCCTGTTGAATTTAAAGTTGGCGGTGACCCCGTAGGTGGCCCAATTGAAAAAACAGTTGATGATAACATCATAGTTGTAGGGGACGCTGCAGGACACGTTAGCCCACTTACAGGTGGTGGAATAGGCCTTTCAATGGATTGTGGTTTGATGGCAGGAGAAGTTGCTGCACAAAGTATCAAAGCAGAAAACTATTCAGAAGAGTTCTTGAGTCTTTACGAAAAAAGATGGAAAGAAAAATACTACAAACCATTGATGAAGGATTTAAAATACAAAAATATACTTCAAAAATTAAGTGATGATGAATTGAATGCGATTGCTGATTCAATCCCTGAAAATTTAGAAGAAGTTGATGTTGGAAAGCTTGCGGTAAAAATAGTTGCAAAAGCTCCATCATTACTAAGGTATTTTAAAGAATTACTTTAAATTAATATCTTTTTTGTTTTAGTTGATTTTTCGCGTTTTTCTCATTTCTGTAGTCATAATACATCCAGATTACAAATAATATTACAAAAATAATCAGATGTTCTTTTAGGAGTATTGAAATGTTTCCAAGGTACGGAATTATAAATGGTTCCCTATCTAAATTAATTACTCGCTGCTTAACTTGTTCTGCACGAATCAGTTCTGGATCGTAAGTCGGGTTATTGTCCCCTTTTGTAATATAATACTTGTTTCCATCAGAATCCGTCCACGTATCAATTACCCTGTGAATTACAGGAGTTGTTGGTGAGAATCCTGAAAGTATCGGGAAATTATAGATCATACTTTCCCTAGAATTTACTTCATAGTAATCTAGTGTTCGTCCATTTATTGATAAGTCTTGATTTAGTATTTTATTTTCACCCGCATTTGTCCAGTGGGCGCTGTAAACAATTATATCGCCAACAGATACATTTTCGGGTTCAAACTCGAATAATGCGTTTTCCACAACTACAAAATCGCCCCTCGTCATCACTGGAACCATGCTGTCTGAGACCACAACATTGACATGTGTCCACACAATAAGAAAGACGAATAAAAATACCGTCCATTCAAGAATATTTTTATTATTGATGGTACCACCCAAACTGTAATTTCATTTTAAGATTTTTAAATTCTTAATAATATTATACGTAAGCTAATATAAATTACATTGTGGTTTTGGGTTGAGTCATGATTTCATATTGGTATAGGCTTGTCATCTGTGGTTTTTTCCGAAAGATTTATATATTTAGTTTTCCAAAATTAAAACTGTAAAAGATTGAGGTGATTTTATGGCAGAACTACCAGTTGCACCAGTAGTAAGAATATTAAAAAAAGCAGGTGCTGAAAGAGTAAGTGAAGATGCAGCAAAAATGTTTGTTGAGGCATTAGAAGAAATCGCAATGGACATCGCTAAAGAAGCAGCAGATTTATCCAAACATGCTGGAAGAAAAACTGTTAAAGTTGAAGACATTAAAATGGCTTTAAAAATGTAATTACCCTTTAAGGGAAAATTGCAAGTTTAAAATGCTACTGATAATGTAATTACTCGATATCAATCAAAATCTTTGATTTTGTGATTCAATCTTACAGTTATCAATTATCTTTATTGTTACTTTTTTATTTCTTTTTTTTGAATTAAGTTTTAACTAAAATTTTATATAATAAAGGATTATACTATTTAGGATAATTTAGAGTTATTATTTTTTGAAAACTTACAAAATATAACTGAGGTTACTTCATGGACGTAGTTTTTGCACTTGGAGGGTCAGTATTGATGCCCAAAGAAGGGGCGTCAACTGAAAACATTCAAAATTATGCACAAGCATTCAAAAAATTAAAAGAAATGGGCCATAGGGTTTCTGTTGTTGTTGGTGGTGGAAATACTGCAAGGCAATACATATCAGTTGCGCGAGAATTTACAAATGAATCTTTTTGTGATGAAATCGGAATCCTTGCAACACGAATGAACAGCATGTTATTAATTTCAGCACTTGGAAAAGATGCAGTAAAACAGGTTCCTGAAAATTTCAAAGATGCTGAACTTATATTAAATATGGATAAAATACTTGTAATGGGCGGAACTCATCCTGCACACACAACAGATGCAGTTTCAGCAACTCTCGCAGAATTTATCGATGCGGATTTACTCGTTATTGCAACAAATGTTGATGGAGTATATACAAAGGATCCAAGATGCAATGAAGATGCAGTAAAACTTGATAAAATAAATACAAAAGAACTTTTAGAAATTACTGGTTCAAATTCAATGAGTGCAGGATCATCAGGAGTAGTTGATCCATTAGCATCAAAAATTATTGATAGGGCAAAATTAAAAACAATTGTTATAAAAGGAATCCCTGAAGAAATTTTAGCATCAATTTCTGGAAATCATAACGGAACTACCATTACGCCCTAAACCCTTTTTTCTTGAAAAGAAAAAAGCCTTTTTTGCAAAATTAAATTTTGCAAAATATCAGAAAGCTCTGCTTTCTGTCTATGATGGGAAAAAAGAAGAAATAACTAATATTTTAAAAAACATTCTGAAAATAGAAAAAAGCCTTTTTGCAAAATATCAGAAAGCTTTGCTTTCTGCCTATGATGGGAAAAGAAAGATTTTTAAGTATTTATTTAAAACTTTCAAAAAATCAGAATTTTAAATTGGTGATATAAAATGGAAAAACACAAACACTGTGTAAATTGTGGATTATCAATCCCTCCAGAAGAATCATTCTGTTCACAAAAATGTAAAGAAGAATTTGTTCAAAAAAGAAAAAAAATGATGAGAAGTCAGCAAATATTCTTTGTTGCGATGCTCGTTATCTTAGCAGTTTACGCATACACCACATTTTTCTAATAAAAAGGCATTCTTTAAAAATTTTTTAAATATTTAACCCATAAGTTTAAATACTACGGTCAATATGTTTATGTGTTAGCAAAGTGTTAGTCAAAAGCTAATGTGTAATTGAAGCGAGGTAGGGTAGCCAGGCCTATCCCGCCGGGCTCATAACCCGGAGATCAGAAGTTCAAATCTTCTCCTCGCTACCATTTTTTAATTCGATTGTGAAAATAAAAATTCGCGTTTTTAAAATTGTTTACTAAATTCTGAATTGTTATTAATTCGGAAAACATTTGTAATTGAAGCGAGGTAGGGTAGCCAGGCCTATCCCGCCGGGCTCATAACCCGGAGATCAGAAGTTCAAATCTTCTCCTCGCTATTTTTTTATTAATTCATCAAAAAAGTTTTGATCAACCTTTTGTATAAAAGGTTGGTTTGAAACGTTCTCCTCGCTACCATTTTTTCAAATTCAATTAAAATTAATGTTAGTATTTTAGAAATTTAAACTAACTCATTAAAACTTATTTTTTTAAATCTTCAAAATAATCTATAAATTTAAATATAATAATATTATTATCTAAAAAAGAAAAAGTGGGTCAAAGACCCACCTTAAGTATGCTTGACTAAACTTTTTTGAAGTTTAATTATAACATAGCGATTAATGCATCAGCAGCAGCTTCTGTAGCAGCTCTGTCGCCACCAGCTACAACTAATACATCGTTACCGTTTGCAGCGCCAGCAGCTACTGCTAAGGTTGCAGGTGATTCGTTGTCGATTGCGATTAATCCAGCGTCAGCAAGTTCAGCGGTTAATGCGTTTACAACTGGTCCACCAACTAAGATTAATGCTTTGTCAGCATCATCTAATGAAGCTTCTGTGTCTAATACTGCGATTGGTGCAGTCATTACAACAGCTTCTTTAGCTTCAGCTTCAATGTCATCTAATTTGATTTCGGCGTTTAATACTGCAATTTTTTCGCCAATGCTTACAGTTACGTCTTTTGATTCGTCCATGAGGAATTTAGCAGCCATTTTACCGCTGTCTTCATCGAGGTCTAATTTTGCGTAGTCTGCAATTGTGAATGTTTTGTCTTTTGAAATTTTGTCAACGTCGTCTCCAACGTATTTTAAAGCAACACCAACAATTGTTCCTGTTGCAGTAGCTTTGTCTGATAATGTAAGACCAGTACCTGCTACGTAGTCAACTGTGTATGCTTCGTAGTCAGGGATGAATTCTTCTCCAAGTTCTAATGATTGTACATTATCTACGATTACAAGTTCTGCGAAACCGTAGTTTTCACCAACATCGGTCCATGCATCGTTTACAACTATACCAACATCTTTGTAAACCAATTTAAGCTGGGTTGTCTGTTTTTTTACTGTGTCGAATTTTGAAGCAACAGTTTTTCCATCTTTTAAGATTGAAACATCTACTTTGTAGTTTGTACCTGACATTAAAACGTTGTTTACTTCTACGGTGTATCCATTTCCAAGGTCGTATGATTCACCTTGTTTAATAACTCCATCGTATACTTCGTCACCTACGATAACTAAGTCATCGTCTGTGTCGAGTTTAACAATTACTTTTTCTTCACCGAGTAATGGAATTCTCATACCTGGGAATAATGCAGCGTAGTCAGTTCCCAATATACCGTATTTGTCTTCTTCGAATGCTAATGATGCGTAGATTACTTCATCTTCTAAAATTTCTATATCTGCACCAGCAGTACCGAGTGTAGCTAAATCTGAGTTAATTGTAGCTACGAGTACTTCTGTAGCTTCGAAATCTGCACTTGCCTTATTGAAATCCCATCCTGAAGGGTCAGCATCTGATACAAATGCTAAGGTTTGTAAGTCTTCTAAATCAGCTGCAGCACCTGCAGTTGTAATTCCAAATAATTCTTTTGTAGCAGCAGTACCATCTGCTAATCCTAAAATACCTGTTGTAACGCCGGTGTAATCGTCGTCTGCAGCGGTTATTACGAGTGCTTTTTTAACAACTGATACAGCAGCATCAGTGTATACATCTTTAACTTCGTCGGATTCTGCTTCAGCACTTACAGTAACTGTTGCAGTTCCATCTTCAACTGTTCCTTCTTTGAACATTAATGATCCAATTTTTGCAGCGATGTTAGCAGCTGAAACAACGTCTAAAGCAGCAGCGTTTGAACCTACTACAATATCTACGTTTGCTTCACCATCTGCTACTACATCAGCAGCGAAAGCGTCTACATCTCCAACTTTTTCAGCAGCGAAAGCGCCTGTTGCTAAAGCGGATGCAACCATTGCACCGCCTACAGCAATAGCACCAATTTTTTTCATGCTCATAGCCATAGTAATTCACCTTTTGTGTGTTACTTTTTTTAACAAGAATAGCCTTGTCGTCATGACTATATATACCTTACCATTTGAAACGGTTGCAATAATAGTTTCAGGGAAATAAACTTGCATTTACACGTTAAATCAAAAAAATAAATCTAAAAACGTAATTATTTTAAAAAATAAACTGTTGCAAATATTTGCAACTTTTTTAAAGAACTTTTTAATAATAAAAAATTTTAAAAATTCGCATAATTTAGCATTTTAAAATATAACAAAATTAAATTTATTAAACGTTTTTTAGACCTGTTTTAAAAAATATTCATACATCCAAATATCTACGAATGTATAGTACTATTGACATAATCTACTTCACTTTATGTTAAAATATTGTAATAATTCCACTTTGTATAGTATAAAAAAATAAAAAAATAAAAGTATTGTTTAAGTTCAATATTTACTCATCAAGGTAATAATATTCCCCGATTTCTTTTTGGTAGGTGTCTCTTTGACTTCCTTCCTTGTTAACTCTCGGTCTTCCGGTGTCTGGATCTCTTCTAAATGTAATCCCCATTTCTTTTAAAAATTTGTTTGCACCGGCTCTTTTTTGTAATGGTTCTGAACCAGTTCCGTTTGACCCCGCATTACCTGAAAATACAATAAATCTATCAGAAATGTAGTCCTGGAACAAGATATCGTGGTCAACTACAAACATTGCTGCTTCTTTTTCATCCGCCATTCTTCGAATTACTCTTGATGTACTCAATCGCTGTTCAACATCCAAAAATGCGGAAGGTTCATCTATTAAATATAAATCAGCGTCCTGACTTAAACATGCAGCAATTGAAACTCTTTGAAGTTCCCCGCCTGAAAGGTCTTTTACAGATGAATCAAGTATATTTTCAAGAGACAATGGCTTTATTATCTCTGATTTATAATATGAAGTGTGAATTGCAGTAATTGACATTAATAAGTCTTCGACCGTTCCTTCAAAATCTGATGAAATGTATTGAGGTTTATATGAAACTTTAACATCTCCAGTAACTTCTCCGGAATCGGGCGAAATTACTCCTGCAAGAGCTTTTACAAAGGTGGTCTTTCCAATACCGTTTGGCCCCAAAATTCCTACAACTTCACCCTGGTAGATTTGACCGCCTTTAACATCTAAACTGAAATCCCCAAGTTTCTTTGAAATATCAGTATAATCTAAAAGTAAAGGTCTATTTGTGCTGTCTTGAGGGGGTCTTTTTTCAAATACTATCGGGCTTTTTCTAAATCTTATATTCTCTTCTTTTAAGAATCCATCAAGATACGTGTTTATACCAACTCTTGTTCCTCTCGGGTGAGTTACAACCCCGTAAGCTGAAGGAATACCATACATTATATGAATATAATCTGAAAGGTAGTCTAAAACAATCAAATCGTGCTCTACTGCAACAACTTTTTTTCCTTCCGCAACTTCCCTTATTACTTTTGCAGCACTGAATCTCTGTTTTACGTCAAGCCATGATGTAGGTTCATCGAAATAATAGATATCCCCATCCCTAAGGCATGCCGCTGCAATTGCAACTCTTTGAAGTTCCCCACCTGAAAGCTGATCAAAAGTCCGGTCTAAAATATTTGAAATTTCAAGAGCATTTACAATTTTTTCAAATTCTCCTTTTTCATCTACTTTTTTGAGGAGTTCCCCAACTTTTCCTTTCACAACTTTTGGTAAAACATCGACATACTGGGGTTTGTGGATTGGTTTTATTCCGCTGTTTTTCAACTTCTCAAAATAATTTTGAAGTTCAGTTCCTGAAAAGTAATCCAAAACTTTATCCATATCCGGAGTTTCCGTTAAATTATTTAAATTTAAAACCATCTCTCCACTAAGTGCCTTAATTATCGTTGATTTACCAACACCGTTTGGCCCTAAAAGTCCAGTTACTCCGTCTCTTGGAGTAATTAATCCATACAATCTAAATCTATTTTGGCCGTATGAATGAACAATTCTGTCATCAGTCAATTCTTCAGGAAGCCCGATAATTTTTATCGCCTGAAATGGGCATCTTTTGGTACATATACCACATCCGCTACAAAGTTCCTCTGAAATTATTGGTTTTCCTAAATTTTCATCCATTACGATTGTTTCTTCTTCCATCCTGACTCCAGGACAGTATTTCATGCATTCCATCGAACATCTTCTTGGTTGACATCTATCATAATCTAAAATCGCCAGTCGTGACATAAAATCACCAAATATCCATTTTATTATAATTTTAGCTATTAATTTTTGTGTTTCTTTGCGTAATTTATAAGCCCGCCTTCATCCATTATTTCTTTTGCAGTTCCTGTTGGAAGATGACAGTTTAAAACCGTATCTTTTAAAATTACTTTTTTGTTTTCAAGATCTAATTCTATTGAATCCCCATCTTTCACGTGTTTTGAGATCCCTTTGCATTCAATTGGAAATACTCCAAGATTTATGCAATTTCTATAAAATATCCTTGCAAAACTCTCAACAATTATTGCTTTAATTCCGCAGTATTTTATTGCAATTGGAGCCTGTTCTCTTGAACTTCCGCACCCGAAATTTTCACCTGCTACCAAAAAGTCGCCTTCTTCGACCATTTCTGGAAAATCTTCATCGATTCCTGCCATACAGTGTGATGCAAGCTCATATTCATCAGTTGTTTTTAAATAAGCTCCAGGAATTATCGCATCTGTGTCGACGTCATCCCCGAATAAGTGCACCTTACCAGTTATTTTCATCATGTCACCATCAATAACTAAAATAAAACCGAATTTTTCCGAATTTAAATTTTAAAATATGCTAAAAACTGTAACTCTCAAATATTACTTTAATAAACATATAAATTTAACTAATATTTTAAAGATGATTGATCGTAAAAAATAAACCTATATTTCTGCGGTGTTTTGATGGAAAGCCTGATTGATTTGGACTACAATTCTGAAGATTTATGCATTTACCTCTACTTATTAAATGAAATCATAAAAGAAAAGGATTTCAAACCATATTTTTACATAAATTCAACGGATAAAGAACGGATCCTCGAATTTTTAAAAGATTACGAAAAAAAGCATAACTTGGACAGCGAAATCACCAAAATGATTGAAAAAATCGAAACTGTTAAAAAAATAGTTTTTGATGAAAATTATCAAGAAAAAGAACTCTCAAAAATTACAGTGAAATACCCAAATAACATCAAAACAGTTCGTGAAATATTAATGGAATTTGAAAAACTCTATGAATACGATATTCCATTTATAAAACGTTATTTAATAGATAATAGCGTTATTCCAACATCAAACTGGGATTTTGAAAACAATAGTTTAATTGATAATAAAATTCCGGAATTTAAAACGGTTTCTTTTGATATTGAAGTTTACTGCAATAAAGAGCCCGACCCAAAAAAAGATCCAATCATAATGGCAAGTTTCAGTTCCAAAGACCATAATGTTGTAGTTTCCACCAAAAAATTCGATCATGATAAACTAGAATATGTAAAAGACGAAAAAGAACTCATAAAACGAATTATAGAAATTTTGAAAGATTACGATATAATTTACACATATAATGGGGATAATTTTGATTTTCCATACCTTAAAAAAAGAGCTGAAGTTTTCGGACTTGAATTAAAGCTTGGGAAAAACGATGAAAAAATAAAAATCACTAAAGGCGGGATAAATTCTAAAAGTTACATTCCGGGAAGAGTCCACATCGATTTGTACCCAATTGCAAGGCGGCTGTTAAATTTAACAAAATACCGTCTTGAAAATGTAACTGAAGCTCTTTTTGACGTGAAAAAGGTCGATGTTGGCCACGAAAATATTCCAAAAATGTGGGATAATCTGGATGAAACACTTGTAGAATATTCATACCAAGATGCATATTATACTCAAAAGATCGGAGAACAGTTTTTACCGCTTGAAATAATGTTTTCAAGAGTAGTAAATCAGTCCCTCTACGATATCAACCGTATGAGTAGCAGCCAGATGGTAGAATATCTGCTTTTAAAAAATTCTTACAATAAAGGGGTTATCGCACCAAACCGGCCCTCAGGAAAAGAATATCAAAAAAGAATTAGAAGTTCATATGAAGGGGGCTACGTGAAAGAACCATTAAAAGGAATTCATGAAGATATCGTTTCAATGGACTTTTTAAGCCTTTATCCATCAATTATAATGAGCCATAACTTAAGCCCTGAAACTATAGACTGTACTTGTTGCGATAATGAAGAAAATGAAGAAATTTTGGGCCACAAATTCTGCAAAAAAACTATTGGAATAATTCCAAAAACCCTAATGGATTTAATAGATAGAAGAAAAAGCGTTAAAAAAATTTTAAAAGAAAAAGCTGAAAATAAAGAATTTGACGAAGAATACCAGATTTTAGACTACGAACAAAGATCCATCAAAGTTCTTGCAAATTCCCACTACGGATACCTCGCATTTCCAATGGCGCGATGGTATTCAAGAGATTGTGCAGAAATTACAACTCATCTTGGAAGACAGTACATTCAAAAAACGATAGAAGAAGCGGAAAACTTTGGATTTAAAGTAATTTATGCAGATACCGATGGATTTTATTCAAAATGGGCGGACGGGAAAAAACTCACCAGAGATGAGCTTTTAGAAAAAACAAAAACATTTTTGAAAAATATTAATGATAAACTGCCTGGAGAAATGGAACTTGAATTTGAAGGTTACTTTAAAAGGGGAATTTTTGTAACCAAAAAGAAATATGCGCTTATTGATGAAAATGAAAAAATTACAGTAAAAGGACTTGAAGTCGTAAGGAGAGACTGGTCAAACGTTTCAAAAAATACTCAAAAAAGCGTATTAAATGCATTATTGAAAGAAGGTAGCGTTGAAAATGCAAAAAAAGTGATTCAAGATACCATAAAAGAATTAAAAAATGGAAACGTAAAAAAAGAAGATTTATTAATCCACACACAGCTTACAAAACGAATTGAAGACTATAAAACCACTTCCCCCCACGTCGAAGTTGCAAAAAAAATAATAAAGTCTGGAAACCGGGTAAATATTGGTGAAGTTATAAGTTATATTATAACAAGTGGAAATAAATCAATTAGTGAACGGGCTGAACCGATAGAAACTGCAAAAGATTATGACACAAATTATTACATTGAAAACCAGATTTTACCGCCGGTCATAAGGCTAATGGAAGCTTTAGGAATTACAAAAGACGAATTAAAAGATTCAAAAAAGCAGTACACGCTCCACCATTTTTTAAAGTGATTTTATGGAATACGTTAATATTTTTTCATATGGGGAACTAATGAAAGATGAAAGATTGCTCGAATTAATAAATCGCGTCCCTGAAAGAAATTCTGGAAAAATAATTAATTTTGAAAAATTTTTCGATGAAAGAATTGGTTACTACGGAGTTAGAATCAAAGAAAATTCCCTTGTTAATGGAATAATTCTATTTAATATTACTTTAAAAGAACTGAAAATTTTTGACGAATATGAAGATGATGGAACATATTACTCAAAAAATAAAACTATTTGCTATGATTTAAATGGAAAGGGTTACGAATCATACGTTTACGTGAGATTGGAGTGAAAATTATGATATTGATAAAAAATGCGTCGTATTACATTGATAATAATTTAAATGTTCATGAAAATTGCGATATTTTAATTGAAAAAGTCGAAAATTCTGAAACAAAAATAACTGCCGGAAAAAATCTCATTGAAAAATTAAATTTAAACTCAAATGACTTAAAAATTATTTCTGGAGAAAAAAAATGTGCAATGCCTGGACTTTACAATGCACACACCCACATTCCAATGACTCTTTTAAGAGGAATTGCAGACGATATGATACTTCAAGACTGGCTAAATCAAAAGATATGGCCAAATGAAGCGAAATTAAACAAAAACGATGTTTATTATGGTTCACTTTTAGGATGCCTTGAAATGCTTCGCTTTGGAGTTACGTCATTTAATGAAATGTATTTCTTTTCTGAAGAAATATTGAAAGCTACAAAAGAAATTGGATTAAATGCGCAAGTTTCATACCCGATTATCGATTTTGGAACTCCTGATGAAAAAAGTATCGACAAACTTTTGAATTCTGCGGAATCTTTTGTTAAAAATAATGTTGGTGAAAAAAATATAAAAGTTGGAATCGCACCTCACGCGCCATACACCTGTTCGGAAGAAACTTATCAAAAATGCAGCGAAATTTCAAACGATTATAATGTAAATATGCACACACACGTTTCTGAAACACGTTACGAAGTAGTTGAACTTGAAAATAAAATTGGAATGCGTCCAGTAGAATACCTTGAAAAAATCGGGGTTTTAAATGAAAAATTGCATGCTGCACACTGCGTATGGATTACAAAGGATGAAGCAAAAAAACTTGCAAAAAATAACGTTAAAGTACTTCACTGCCCAACAAGCAACATGAAACTTGCGAGTGGAGGAGTAATGCCTCTTTTTGAACTTTTAGAATACGGTGCAGATGTTTCAATTGGAACAGATGGTCCTGCGAGCAATAATAACTTAGATGTAATCAAAGAAATGAAAATGACATCGTTATTACATAAAGCACATCGGTGGGATCCAACGGTTGCCGATATTGATACAGTTTTAAAAATGGGAATTAATAGTGAAAGTATCGGGATAAAAAATAATGATATTATATTGATTGACCTTGATTCGGCACATTTGCGGCCATTTAATAACATAAAATCAAATATTGTGTATTCTGCATTTGGAAATGATGTTGATACTGTAATTGTCGATGGAAATATATTACTTGAGAACAAAATATATAAATTATCCGAAACATTCATAAGTAATATCTACAAAAACGTACAAAAAATAACAGAAAAATTCGAATAGATTTATCAATTTAAACTCTCTGGTGACCTAATGATAAAAATTGATATGCACGTACATACCAACACTTCCAGATGCTCCATGAATTTTATGGAAATGCTAAGGAAAACGTGCGCTAGAAAAAGTATTGTGCCGATAATTACCGACCACGATGCTATGACGAAAGTTGAATGGGGAATACCTGGAGAAGAAATTGCAACAGAAAAAGGAGAATTTTGCGGAATTTTTTTAACCGAAGAAATAAATGAAAAAAACATTTTTGAAGCTGTTGACAAGGTAAAAGAACAGGGCGGACTTGTTTATTTGCCGCATCCATTTGACTGGAGAAGGAAGAGATCCCTTTGTAAATACGGAGTTCTTGAAAGTTCAGAATTTATGAAAAACGTCGATATCGTCGAAGTGTATAACAGCAGATGTGTCGAAGAAAGACCAAACGAAGAAGCTTACTCTTTTGCAGAAACCAACAACATCTTGATGGGCGTTGGAAGCGATGCGCATTTCCCCTGGGAAGTAGGTAATGCATATTTGAATGTTGAAGATTTTGATTTTGATAATCCAAAAGAATTTTTAAAAGTTCTTGAAAAAGCCGATAAAAACGGATTTTACTGTAAAAGATCCCACCCAAGCAATATGCTTGTATGCAGTAAACTTTCAAAAAGAATTAAAAAGCTGATCTGATTGCCATGGACAAAATGTATCTTTCAGATGATATTTTAAATTTTGAAGAATTTATAGTAAATGCGTCCAAAAGATTAAATATTGACGAAGATACCTTAAAAAATGGATTCAGTAGAAAATTAATTACCAAATATGAATATAACGAAAAAAAATATCTGTGTTTTAAAAAGAAGTTGAAACATATAGAACGGGGAACTATTCTTTTTTTAAATAATAATTTAGATTTTATCCAGGGTTATCCAAAAATAAGGCGTGCCATGGTTCTTGAATCATCTGTTGAAAAATATTTTGATGGTAAAATTGCAGTAGAAGAAAAATTAGACGGATATAATATTAGAATCGTAAAATTTTACGGTGAAACTATTGCAATTACCCGTGGCGGAAAAATCTGCCCTTTCACAACCAAAAAAGTGAAAAAATACATAAATACAAAATTTTTAGACGATTTTCCTGAATTAATGCTCTGTGGTGAAATGGTTGGATTAAATAACCCTTATGTTAGCCATTACTATCCTGAAGCCGATAAAAATCATGAAAACCTCGGATTTTATATTTTCGATATAAGGGATAAGGAAACCAATACTGCCCTTTCAATTTATGAAAAGGAAAGAATCCTGGATGAATATAATATTTCTTATGTAAAACCGATAAAAATCATCGATAGTTCAGATTTTGAAGAATTATGGAATATTTTAAACAGTTTAAATGAAAATCATAGAGAAGGGGTTGTTTTAAAAGATCCTGAAATGTTAAAAAACCCGATAAAATATACCACCCACAACACACAGTGCGGAGACCTTTCAGTTGCATTCAGCTATGTTTACGACCTTGGAATTGATTTTATGTTTAGCAGACTTGTAAGAGAAGGCTATCAATCCTTTGAAAAATGTGAAAGCGAAGAAGAAATGAAAAAACGTGCACATGATCTTGGAGAATCTATTTTGATCCCGATGGTTGAAACCATAACAGAAATTTCAAAAGAGGGCCTTGCAAAAGAATGTTTCGAGCTTTGTTTTGATTCGGAGAAAGATTTTGAAGAATTTATAAACTACCTTAAAACGATGCACATAAATTTTGCAATTGAAAGCAAAGAATATATTAAAAAAGATGTATTTAAATCCAAAATTTGTAGAATCTACAATTCAACGTCAGATAAGATTAAAAGCCATCTTGAGGGCAATTTATGGTAATCTAACTCATTTAATTTCATTTTTTGAGCATTAGAAAAGGTTAAATACATAGATACGATATTGAAACATGTCCTTAGGGACACTCCATGTGAATAATTGTGGTCGTGTGGGGCATATCTTTAATTGTGGTTGGGGAACCTAAAAGGTATATGCCCCCCGATAAAAAGACTGGCTTTTTTAAAATCGAATTGGAAAAATTTAAAGACTGTTTTTATGAAATTTAAAAAATCGAGATTTTTTACAAAACATTTAACTATAAATGATAAATTTTGAATCCCTGTTATGTCGGGCATTAAATTATTATACTTTAAGAGATTATCTATCTTATAGATTACTCAACGAATATTATTTTTTAAATTCCAGATAATTACCCATTAATATAACTTTAATTAAATTTTTACAGTATTTTAATGATTTCAATAGTATCTTGGGGGAGACTATGAAATTTAAAAAATATTTAAAGGCATACTTCAAAAAAGATGTATCTTGCATTTTATTTTCAGGCGTTATAGCCCTGTTTTTAATTGCATCAATTCTCAGGATTAATTATTCATCATTTTGCGACCTGAGCCCATTTTTTATCAATACGATTCCTAACATCGAAACATGGCTTGGAATGCTCATGTCAGTGTTGTTTTTGGGGGCCATATATACAGAATGTATCTTAAAATAATTATTAAATTCATTTAAAAATAATTCTGGGGGAGTATTATGGATATAAAACTTGAACTTAAGAAATATTTCAGAAGAGATATTTCTTACGTACTATTCATTGCTTTTTTGGCTTTTTTTGCACTATCTTTTCTTTTTAGAATATCTTATATATCCATGTATAGCATAATTCCATACTGGAGTGAACTGGTTCCACAAATCGAGGTTTATTTCGGGATAGCGATGGCTTTTTTGGTTTTGGGAATTTTTTTCACAGAAAAGGTATTGAAATAAGAAATATAATCTCTTTTTTAAAATTTTAAAACATTGCTTTTGAATAAATACATTTTAATATAATTGAATAAAATGAATATTGAAATGTTAAAAACACTCGATGATGATTGTCATCCCTGCTGATTTTAATTTGTGGTATTAGTTGCAAATTTAAGAAATGATGAATACAGGGTTACTGAGAGTTGCTTTATTTTTGCATTCCTTTAAAAATTTAAAAAATAGATATTATAATAGATTATTTTACCATTGAACCAACAATCACGTTGTCTTTTACACGCAGAACTTTTACTTTTATCCGTTTTCCAATCAATTTATTGACATCGGTTTTACAGTCAATTATCTGAATTACCCTGTTTTTTGATGCACCAATAACTTCCCCATTGACCCGTCCATCCATTAAAACAGTTACAGAAATCGTTTCATTTAATTTAAATGGGCATGGCAATCTTTTTCTGCTGTGGCTTCCGAAAAATCCATGTAATGGAACCTCTAAATTCACGGTTATTCCGTCTTTGGAATATTCTTTTTCGTAAAAGTCCAAAAGATTGTAGAACTTTGGAAAATCCCAAACTCTCATTTTTGGAATTTTTCTTCCAAACTGATATGTTAAACACAATTGGGGGCCCACAATTGGATTTTTCTTGTTTGTTATAGGATTTATCGTAGTTTGTGGGTTTTTTTGTTCTAACTCCACTGCAAAGTCGAGTACCTTTTTAAATTCCTCGTCATTGTAATTTGGAAGTAAAAGTGGTGCAATCAACAAGTGAATTTTTGAATTTTTTATGTACTTTGCAATTTCTAAAATTTTTTCAATATCGTAATTTTTGCTTCCTGAAAGCCCTTTTGAGAACTTTTCATCGATTGCATTGATTGAAAGATTAATCCTGTGAAGTCCTGCCTCTTCCAAATCATCGATTAATTTTTCGGTTAAATGAACCCCGTTTGTCTGGATTGAAACTATTCCTTTGTTTTTCGAATTTATCTCGTCTAAATTTTGAACTAAATCTGGAAGTGGGTAGTATAGTGAAGGCTCCCCCTGTCCATCGAGGTGTGCTTCAAGCTTCGTATATCCCTTAAAATCTGCGATTTTTTCGTATCCTGAAACTAAATAATCCATATCCACATAGTAATCGTTTTTTCTTGATTTTGAGTGAATTCCTTCATCAACAGAACAGAATGGACAGTTAATATTGCATCCACTAAGTCCCCTTACCTGAATTACATTTGTTCCCCTATCAATCAGTCCAAATGCAGTATGCCCAATTAAAGGCGTTGGTTCTGTGATATAGTAAGTTCTCCGGTTTGTAGTTTTATTAAGAAGTCCTTCTGAAATGCTCTGTGACATTTTATTCAATATTCCTGTTTTTAATGAACCTGTAAGCACCCGTGCAGATTCAGAATTGTTGTTTACAAAATCCTTGAATATTAAAATTCCGTTTTCAAGTGATACCTCGTAATCCATCAAAACGCTTACTTCGTAATTTTTGTTTATTTCAAGGACTAGCGTATTTTCATCCAATATTGAATCGGTAATCATTTTAAATTGATTTAAATCAAAAATCCAACATTTTTCGTATTCTAAATTATTTTTATTTGCATTTCTCGTCACATTTACACCGGAGATTTTTAAATATGTAAAAATAGTAAGTATCCATATAATATAACTATATTTGATTAGTTAAAAAGTGATTTTATGATAAAAATACTCGACGCTTCAGCATTCATTCACGGATACAACCCATCAATTGAAGAAGGAGAACATTACACCACAAACGGAATCGTTTCAGAAGTCGTTTCAAAAGAAGATATTGTAAAACTGGCAATAGAATACGGAAAATTAAAAATACTTGACCCAAAATCCGAAACTATTGAAAAAGTAGTCAAAACTTCAATAGAAACTGGAGACACCATTTCAAACAACGATATCGAAATACTTGCACTTGCAATCGACCTCAACGGAATTTTGTATACTGACGATTACGGGCTTCAGAATGTTTCAAAAAAATTAAAAATAAAATACGAAAATATCGTTTCAGCAGGTTCAAAAGACGATTTCGTCTGGAAAAAAATATGTAAAGGCTGTAAAAAGATGTATCCTATAAATTACCTTGATGATGAATGCGAAGTATGCGGAAGCCCGCTTTATCGAAAAATGGTAAAAAATAGACTTAAAAAAGGTAAAAAATTTTATGATAAAAAGAAAAAGCCAGAAAAATTATTTTAATTATTTTTACGTTTTTAATTTAAAATAAACCTTAAATTTTCAATTTTTCTTCAACTTTTTCTGCAGCTTCACTTACTTCTTCAGAAACTTCAATAATGTTTTCAGGAATTTCTTCTGCTTTTATTTCCGGGTTTATGCTTCTGAAACTGATTCCAAGTTCTCCATTTACGTCCATTGAACCAATTTTAAAGTTAATAATTTTTATATTCTGTTTCAAGTCCACACGAAGTATTATTTCTTTGTCACTTAACGAATTGATTATTCTTTCAAAGTCGTCCATAAAATTCCCCTCTTTTTGAATAAATTAAATCTTTTTCACGGTTTTATATCTGTATTTGACATTATTTATACCTTTATTTTTTACCACCATAACTATGTAATTATAATTATTAATATAGGTAATAAAGATTTCAAATAACAATTAATATATGCCCTTGGTTTCAAAGGTAATACGGAAAGGAAATAATATCTTTCGGTGATATAATGGTTGTAAAAATAGGTATTTTAAAATGTGGAAACATAGGAATGTCCCCTGTAGTTGATCTTTGTTTAGACGAAAGAGCAGACAGAAACGACATTGACGTTAGAGTTTTAGGTAGCGGAGCTAAAATGGGCCCTGAACAAGTAGAAGAAGTTGCTAAAAAAATGGTTGAAGAAGTAAAACCAGACTTCATTGTATACATTGGTCCAAACCCTGCTGCACCAGGTCCAAAAAAAGCTAGGGAAATCTTAAGCGCAGGCGGAATCCCAACAGTTATCATTGGTGATGCACCAGGTATTAAAGACAAAGACGCTATGGCAGAAGAAGGACTCGGATACGTTTTAATCAAATGCGACCCTATGATCGGTGCTAGAAGACAGTTCTTAGACCCTGTTGAAATGGCAATGTTCAACGCTGATGTAATCAGAGTTTTAGCAGGAACAGGTGCTTTAAGAGTTGTTCAAAACGCTATTGATGACATGGTATTTGCAGTTGAAGAAGGAAAAGAAATACCATTACCAAAAATCGTAATCACCGAACAAAAAGCAGTTGACGCAATGGACTTTGCAAACCCATACGCAAAAGCAAAAGCTATGGCTGCATTTGTAATGGCTGAAAAAGTAGCTGACATCGATGTTAAAGGATGCTTCATGACCAAAGAAATGGAAAAATACATCCCAATCGTTGCATCTGCACACGAAGCAATAAGATACGCTGCAAAATTAGTTGACGAAGCTAGAGAATTAGAAAAAGCAACTGATGCTGTTTCAAGAAAACCTCACGCAGGCGAAGGAAAAATCTTAAACAAATGTAAATTAATGGCAAAACCAGAATAATCGCATCAAATTAACTAATATTTACCAAACCATTTCTCTTTTTTTGATTTTTTTAAAAAAATTTAATTTTGGAAAGAATAGCTATTTTTCGTTATAAAATTTTGGAAGACTCCATTTACAGAGCATTGCAACAATTCTAATCATTAAAACAACGATACTGCAAATAACTGCACTTGCTTCGAGACTTAAATTTGATAAAATTGCCAGATAAAATGCAATTGCACCAATTATCGAACAGCTTGCGTAAAAGTCTTCGGTTAATACAGAAGGGGTTTTTTGTAGCAATATATCGCTTATTATTCCACCACCAACACCAGTTAATGTTGCAAGTATAATTATTCCAAAAAATGATACTTCAAAGTTATAAGCAATCATTGCGCCTGTTGTTGTAAATGCAGAAAGTCCTATTGCATCAGGAATCTGTATAACATATTTGTTGCTTACATCATCCTTGAAAATTTTAAAAATTATTATTGCACTCCAAACTCCAATCAATGCAACACCCATATCATAAGGGGACCTTAATGCATAAGGAATTGTATTTACAAGTAAATCCCTTGTAATTCCCCCGCCAAGTGCAGTCATTATTCCAAGAACAATTATTCCAAGTAAATCTAAACCTTTTTTAATTCCTTTTAATGCGCCAACTACTGCAAACGCTAAAAGTCCGATTATATTCATTATAAAAAATATGTTTTCTGTAATCATGTTTTTTCCACGTATTTTATATAAGTAAGTACTCTCAGAACACAACCATTATATATTTTTAATGCATACGTTTTGACAAAGATATTGATCGTTTTCGGGCACACAATTTAGACCAGTATTTTTTAGAAATTTACATGAGGGATCTACTATGAATAAAATTTTGGCAATAATTCCGGCATATAACGAAGAAAAATCAATAAAACATGTTATTGATAATATTAAAGATACAGTTTCAGGCATTTTAGTAATTGATGATGGAAGTAGCGATAATACTACACAATATGCTAAAGAAGCAGGTGCAGAAGTTATAACTTTTACCGAAAATCAGGGAAAAGGAAACGCGATGCGTAAAGGTTACGAATATTTTGTTAATTCAGATTATGATATTTCTATTATTTTTGATGCGGATGGACAGTATAGGAAAGAAGATATTATTCCAACCTGTAACCCCATTTTAGAAAATTCAGCAGATTTAGTTGTTGGTTCCCGTTTTATTGGAAAATATCAAGATAATGCAAATGTAAATTACAAAACAAGAATAATGTGTAACAATATTTCTACAACAGTTACAAGAATAATGTCAAGACTTCCTACAACAGATTCACAGAGTGGACTTGTCGCTATGAGCAAAATTGCAGCATCAAAATTAGATTTAAAAGCTAAAAGATGGGGAATTCACCAGGAATTAATCATAAGAGCCGGAAAAAAAGGTTTAAAATACTGTGAAGTTCCAATAATCTTTGAAAAAAGAATGCATGGTGTTTCTAGGTTAAAAGTTATGAAATATCCATTTACGGCATTTCCAGTAATGTTAAAGGCGTGGATTAGGAATTAGGTATTTATAAAGGTTATTTTATGGATAAAGGCAGATTGAAAGTAAAAAATAATGTTTTAGTATTGGCATCCACATTTCCTAGATGGAAAAATGACGACGCTACACCACCGTTCGTATATGAAATATCTAAAAGACTTACAGATTCGGTCAATGTTCATGTATTGGCCCCCCATTCTAAAAATTCCAAAATAGAAGAAACTTTGGATGGAATGAATATCCATAGATTTAAATACTGGTTTGAAAATGAAAAAAATTTAGCAGATGGTGCAATATTATCTAACTTAAAGTCAAGTAAATTTTTTTGGGTACAGGTGCCTTTTTTTTTAATTTTTGAATTTTTTTCGATGGCAGAGGTAATAAAAAAATATAAAATAGATATAATTCACGCCCACTGGATTATCCCTTCAGGATTTTTAGCGGTTTTGTATAAAAAATTACTTAATAAAAATATTGTAGTGATCTCCACTTCTCATGGCAGTGACGTTAATGGCCTTAAAAAATTTAATTTTTTGAAAAAATGGATAATCAAAAATTGTAAAATAATTACTGCAGTAAGTAATGATTTAAAATACAAAATAAAAAACATAGCTAATGAAACTTGCCCCCCTATTCACGTAATTCCCATGGGGGTAGATACCGATTTATTCAATCTAGATACGTGCGATAAAGTAATAACCCAAAAGTATGGAATAACTGGAAAATTTTTACTTTTTGTAGGTAGATTGAGTGAAGAAAAAGGAATTACATACTTAATAGATGCAATGCCTCAAATTTTAAAGGAATTTTCAGATACAAAATTAGTAATCGTTGGTCAGGGCATTGAAGAAAAAAATTTAAAAAAACAAGCTTCTGATTTAGGACTATTGGATAAAAATATTATATTTGTGGGATCGATACCTCATTGTGACCTTCCAAAGTATTATGGCACTGCGGATGTATTTATTGGTCCGAGCATTATAGATTCAGATGGAAAAGTGGAAGGTTTTGGATTAGTTTTCGCAGAAGCGATAAGTAGTGGAATTATTACAATTGCTACAGACGTTGGAGGTATTGGTGACATAGTACTTGAAAATAAGACGGGATTTATAATTAAACAAAAAAAATCCGAAGAAATAAGTAGGAAAGTTTTAGACATATTTAAAAATTCTGAAAAAATACAAAAAAATCAAAAAAACGCCAGGAATTACATTGTAGAAAATTTCGATTGGAAAATTGTTTCAAAAAAATACAAAAAAATACTACATGATTCAATTTTAAGTAAGTGATATAATGAAAATAGGGATACTTTCAGATAGGCTAAACAGAATACCTAAGTCGAAACATGTATATAATTAATAAAGAAGTCCAAAAAGGTTTATTATCAAGAACATAAAATGTCAACTAAATGTGTATAATATATAATACAGAAACGCTAACCGCCTATATCCCATTAAATCTACGATTATATGCCTTTAGTCTTACCTCGTATACGGTCATAAAGATCCCAAAAAAAGCATATGCATTTCGGAGATATTAAATAAGCTAAAATTGCCAAACATTTGGATATTTTTCCATTTTTTAATGAAACAATTAATGAATTACATGCATAACCCCTTATATTTTTAACATATTTTTTTATTTCTTCGATTTGGATATATTCATTACGTTTTCCAGCATTGTAACAAAGAATTATAATAACATCCATAATCCTATCCGGTAAATAATATTTCTGAATTTCCTCTATTATTTTCATAGCTTTCTCATTATCAGGTTTATGGGTATATAAATATTCAATAATATTATTTAACACATTAAACAGCTCGAGTCGTCGGTAGTTACAAGAATTTGTTACTGAACTTTTTCTGATCACATAATGGTGTAATACTCGATTTATTGACGTGACATCCTCTGAAAAAACCAAATATTTCATTACAAACTCTTGATCCTCACCACATATATGTTTTGAATCAAAATAAACATTAAATTTATCAATTACTTCTTTTTTATAAATTGAAGAACAAATCCCAACAAATGTATTGTACGTTACAATATCCTCTAAGCAATCTAAACCGTCCACATAATTTCCAATTTTGTAATATTCATCATAAGTTTGGTAAATAGCCCCATTGGACGTTACCCTATCAAATTTAAAATAAATTAAATCAGGATTTTTTTCTAAAATAATTTTTGAAGATTCTTCGATAATATTGTGTTCAACATAATCGTCTGCATCTAAAAAATAAATATATGTTCCATTTGCTTCTTTAATACCCCGATTTCTAGCAACACTTACGCCTGCATTCTCCTGATTTATCAATTTAATATCCAGTTTTGAAGATTTTATAAAGTTTTCAATAACGTTTAATGTATTATCCTCTGAACCGTCATTTATTAGTATCACTTCAAAATTTTTATGAGTTTGATTTTCGAGGGACTGTAATGTGTTACATATATAATTTTCAACATTGTATGCAGGAATTATTATACTAATAGTGGTATTTTCATCCATCATATCCCTTCTTTTATCGGCAATATAAAAATTAAAAGTATAACGTAAAGTTAAGCCTTTGTTATAAACATATAATAAAATTATTCAACGACCTAAAATAGATACATATATAATTGTATGGCCGAATTATATATACATGGACTTTTAAAGCCATTTACCACTATAACACTATAAATATATATAACTAAAAATAATGTTTTAGTTGCACTCCAGGTAAAAATATCGTTATATATCCTAAAATATCGATAAAGTATAATATAGAGATATCGACAGACACTGTTGGAAGTGGATATATCATTATAAACAGATAATTACGCCGGCAGGTGGGCACATTAAAGAAAATTTAAGTTGTAATTGAAATTATTATGATTTTGAACAGTAACGGAACCGTATATAAAAGTTTTGAAAAAATAAATCTTAAAAGTTTAATAGCCATTGTTGTATTGTGTTTATAAACTATTTAGAAATGTCAATATTACAATGCCTTATGATTTATGAATGAACATATTTTGTATTATTAGTATACTACAAATATTTACTCTGAGATTAAACTCTTGCAATTGTAGTTTCTTCGATTGTTTAAATAAACTAACATAATAATACCAAAAAATTCTATGAAGTACTAAACTTATAAAACTAGTGTGAATTTAATGAAAATACTAAATCCATTTAAATTGCAAAATTGGGACTACAAAAAATTTTTAATTGTAATTCTGGGGATTCAACTTTCATTACTTGGTCTTTTCGGTATTGAAAAATTAGGAATTGAAACCCAAATCTTAAGAGCATTTGTTGGATGTATATACATCTTTGTTGTTCCAGGATATTTAATTTTAAGAATTCTAAAATTAAATAAAATAAATAGTTTAGAAAGTTTTCTATATTCTGTTGGATTAAGTGTATTTTTTGTAATGGTTGTAGGCTTTTTAATAAATGCCCTATTTCCAATTATGGGAATAACAAATAGGCCAATTTCCGAAATTCCCGTTATTTTATCAACTTCAGTATCATCACTTTTATTATTAATTTTATCTTATTTTGTAAATTCGAAAAGTAATGATGATGAATACATTGATCTAAAAGATATCTTGAATCCTCAAGTTTTGGGTTTAAGTTTAATCCCATTTATGGCAATATTCGGAACTTATTTAGTTAATAATTATTCCAATAATATTTTACTAATGGTTATGATAATGTTACTTTCAATTGTTATTTTAAATACTGGAGTTAGTACTTTTTTTCATAATAAATATTACCCATTTATACTATGGATAACCTCTATTTCATTGATACTTCATGTAATATTATTTACTGATTACCTCCCAGTTAATGACATTGTTAATGAATACATTGTAGCAAATACTACATTAAATTCTTCGATATGGGACATTAATAATAGAGGTGTTGCAAATTATGGTTCAGTTCTAAGTGTTTCATTATTTACGCCATTTTTGAGTATCATTTGTGGAATAGACTTAATGAACGCCTATAAAATAATAATCCCATTGGTAGAAAGTATTATTCCCTTAACAATATATTCAATATACTCCAAATATAGTTGCAAGAGATATTCTTTCTTAGCAGCATATCTTTTTTTAAGTGTTCAACCCTTTTTTATGCAAACAATTTTAATTCCTAAACAAAGTATTTCATTGTTATTTTTGAGTTTATTACTCAATATATCTGCCTCGAAAGTAAGTGAAAATAAAAAAGTAATATTGGTTAGCATATATATGATCTCATTAATCGTATCCCATTATGGGACCGCATATTTAGTAATGGTTATGCTAATTTTTGGAGTTTTTATATCCAAACTTCTCAAAAAAATATATTGTAAAGAGTTGATTAAGCAACATATAAATTGGGCATTGGTATCATTTTACGTATTAATATTAATTGGATGGTATATCTATATCGCAAATTCTGAAGTATTTAACTCCTTTGTTCGTATTGGAGGTAATGTTTGCAGGAATCTAATTTATAATTTTTTAAATCCAAATACTAGAGGGGCAGAATTATTAACTAAATCTTTGCCATTGGTAGGGACATTAATAAAATATTCGTATTTGGGTACCATTGGACTAATAACTATTGGTTATTTAAGAGAAATAGTCCTAAAAATTAGAAATAACTCAAAATACGACGTTGTTTACTTGGCTTTTTCGTCATACTGGTTTGTGATACTAGGAGCTTCTTTTGCAATACCTTCTTTTGCAGTAATGGGGCCTACCCGATTATTTTGTCTATCCTTAGTATTTTTAGCCCCTTTTGCGATTACCGGTAGCAATACCTTATTCAAAAATATTGGAAAAGTATTTCAAATTAAATATATCATTGAAAACTCGGTTAAATTTATAACCTCATTTTTGGTAATGATGATGTTGCTAAATACAGGATTTGTAAGTGAGGTTATAAAAGAACCTACTTTTTTTAAATATATTAATTATCAAACGGCAATGGAATATGGAACTATTGAAGATAAGGTGTCCTGTGTTCGGAGCATGATTTTCACCCAAAACATACTTAGCGGAAAGTGGTTATCTAAAAATAGAGATCCATCTAAAAATATAAGTAGACTGGATGTCGTACAAGGATCCCCTAGCTTGATACTCTATGGAAATATTGATAATAAAATATTAGATGAACCTGCCATTGTTCCAAATATCCCTAAAAATGTAACTAAGTATGTAAGAAATGTTATATTATCTTTTGATGATGTTTATATCCAATTAACATATGCAAATGTAGTATATGATTTAGGGTGGCTTAGCTACAATGAATTACATAAAATTCTTCCATTTAAAATTTCTGAAGTATCTGAGCCGTTGGATAATGATATTAAAATATATGACAACTCGGGCAGTCAAATTTTTATTTCTTGAAAAATTTGTTTTTAAAAGTCCCTACAAATAAATTTGAAATAGTTTAAGATTATTGTCCAAAATTAAAAACTTTCAATTTTACCAATTAACAATAATTATTATCAAAACATATACTCAAAGAGGCATATCTATGAAAAAAGTATCAATATTAACCTTGGTTGGGAGAAACTTTAATAATAATTATGGTGCAGTACTACAAGCTTATGCATTGCAGGAAACTATAAAAAAATTAAATTATAACACAGAAATTATAGATTTTAATCCAAAAGCTTCAAAAAATGAGATTTTGAAAAAGATATGTCAAAGGATTAATGAAGGTAATTTTTTAAATATGGTTTTGAGAATATCTTCCAAAAATATATCTTCCAAACTACATAAAAAACAAGAAATTTTAAGAAACAAGAAATTTGAAACATTTAGGTCGGAACAATTATATTTATCTAAAAAAACTTACAATAATGAAGAAGAATTAATTAATAATTATGAAACTTCAGACTATTACATCGTGGGATCAGACCAAGTGTGGAATCCTATTGCAGGCATTGAAAAAATTAAAGTTTATTTGTTTTCATTTGTAACTAACTCTAAAAAAATATCTTATGCAGCGAGCGTTTCAAAAAAAATTCCTGAAAATTACAAAAAAACATATTCAGATTTGCTCAAAGATTTTGATTATATATCCGTTAGAGAAATGGACGGTAAAGAACAGATTAAACAGTTGACGGATAAAAATATAGAAATTGTGCTTGACCCGACACTACTTCTTTCAAAAAATGAGTGGAACAGGATATCAAAAGAACCTAAAAACATTCCCACTTATAAATATATCTTTGTATATGATTTATATAGATCCAATGAAATATTATCCGGATTATGCAAATTTGCCAAGAAACGGGGTTTAAAAATTATAAATTATACTCCAAATAATATTTACAAAAAAATTAAATATACTCACGTCTCTGATTCATTTTATGAATATGGGCCTAGTGAATTTTTGTGGTATCTTAAAAATTCAGAGTATGTTGTAACTTCTTCATTTCACGGAACTGTTTTTTCATTGCTTTTTGAAAAAGAATTCTATGCAGTAACGCCCGATACAGGATATAAAGGTGGAAATGCATTTAACAGCAGATTAACTGATCTCCTTGATACCCTTGGTTTAAAAAATCGTATCTTAGACGACCCTTCCAAATTAAACATTGTAAATTTTGAGAAAGGTATCGACTGGGGAAAAATTGATGAAAAGTTGAATGTTGAAAAAGAAAAATCATTGAATTTCTTGAAAAATACTTTGAATTCGTAAAAATTAGGTGGAATCGCGGAACTGTTTTTACTTATATTCTCTTTTTAGAAAAATAATAATACAATCCATAAAGAAGAATTTCTGTAATAAATGTTGTTATTGCCGCCCCCTCTGCACCGTATTTTGGAATTGCAAATATATTTAGTAGTATATTCAAAACTGCAACAAATATTTGTATATTACTTCTTAATTTTTGACTTCCTGATGCCGTAAGAATTGCTCCAGTCAAATAACATATCGAATGTAAAAACAACACCCCCGACAAAATCATTAATATGATGTAACTATCAATATATTTTAAACCATATATCATTTTTAGAACAGTTTTTGGAAATCCAAATAATAATAAGGAAATACTGGTCATTAATATTAAAATCATATTTCTAAATTGGAATTTTATTTTTAATAGTTTTTTAAAGTCTCTTTCACAAAAATTTTGTGTCATTTTTGGTAAATAATAATTGTATAATGAAGCAGGAATTAAATATGCACCTGTTATTATTGTTGTAACAACTGCATACCTACCCACTTCTAAAGGAGTAGTCATTACTGAAAGCATTAATATATCGCTTTGCATGTATATATAAGACATTAATGCTGAAATAAAAAAATATTTTGAACTTGGGATAACAGACCTATTAAATGAAAATCCCTTTTTAACATTTTTTAAATTTATATTTTTACCAATAACTTCTTTTAAGGTTATTAAAACAACCATAATCAATGCCAACACAATAACATTGATTAAAAACACATTTAATCCATAACCGTAATGATAAAGGAGTATTAAAGGTAAAACTAATGTTAAAGACCTTAATATCTGTAGTAATGAAACATTGTTAAATAGATTTTTAGATTGTAATATTGTAGTAATCAGATTCATAAACCAGTCTAAAAACAGCTTTAAAAAAATCAATATTACTAAAGAATAAGTGATGTAGGGGTAAAGGTATGGATAAATTATAATCGTAACTACAAACCCAATTATACACAAAGCTAAAAATAAATATATCAATTCACCCGTAAGTTTCTCAATTTTATTATTGTTTTTAGAAAATTCAAATAATCCATATTCTATAAAACCGGGAGATAGGAATATGAAAACCAGTCCTAAAAAAGTAGTTACTGTTGTATAATTTCCAAAATCGTATTTTGTCAAATATCTTGCAAGTAATATTCCAGTTAGTCCTATTAAAAATTTAGACCCGATATTTGATACCATGTAAAAAATTAAATTTTTATCCAACTTTTTAAATTTAGTCTTTATAGCCATTGAAAAACCTTTTTTATAAACTTTCAAAAAACATGTCTCATAATCATTTATATTGTTGACGATTTTTAAATAAATTTAAAAAAGAAAAAATTAAATTCTATCGAATATTGCAGTTATGATTATTTTAAATGCGTTGAAAAATCCTTTTATTGTATCGATTATTGATTCGTTTTCTTCAACAACTTCAGTTTCCTTTATTGCATAATAACCCGATTTTGTAACGTTTAATGTTATTGTATCATCATTCAATACATATTTTGTATTTATCCATCCTTTTTTGGAATCGTAATAAATTAATTTCAAATTACCCGATAATTCAGAAACATCAATTTCTAAAGTTAAGGGAATACTGAATTCAGAATCTTCCGGATATATTACATATGCCATTGAAGTTTCAGGTATTTCCATCTCCTCAATTTTGATATCTCCTGCAGTACTAACTACTGTTCCATCATTTACGGTAAGCATTGCACTTCCGACGTTAAAGATCATCGTACCTGCTACAATATTGTTATCGTTTGAAAGATTCTCGTCTGACTTTTCAGTTTCGGAAGTTTCTTCGATATCTTCTAAATTATCTGAATTTTCAGTTACGTCTTCCAATTCTTTTGAATAAGTTAAATAAACAATTTTTGTATTTTTATTATCGTATTCATCTTCAGCAACGATTTTTAATTCATTTTTACCTTCAATTAAATACAATGATCCAGTAAAGTAGTTTCCATCCTGATTATACGTCTGCTCGTTGTCATTTAAGTATATTTTAAAATCATAATCTGAATCGTCCGTAACTGCAACATTAAAATCAACTGAATTTATACCATATTCTGATTTTGAAGGTGCCAAAACTTTTATTGTAGGGGGTGTTGTGTCTTCAGTTGTCGTAGTATTTGTAACTGGAGTAACTACTGGTGCAGGGGTCGACCCTTGAAGAGTTACCTCTTTTGAAACTCCGCCAATGGTTAAATAAATCGTTGTTCCTTCTTCTATTGCATCGGTACTGTAATGGTATTCAAAATTTCCATTTTCGTCAGCGGTAATTTTTGTCGATGCATAAACTTTTAAGGTAACAGGTTCTGCAGTATCCTTTATTTTTCCCAATATCTTTATATCATAAGTTCCTTCTGGAACATTTGATTTCGATACTGCCCCATTTCCAGATGAATCCCCCATAGTAGAAAGAGTAACCCAAAAGCCCATTTTAATACCCACATTTAATGTTTCCACATTTTTTGCAGTTATTTTAAAATTATTTGGAGGCTCTGGAATTTCTACTCCGTATAACTTAGAACTATAATATGAGTCACTGATTGTAGGATTTAATTCAAACCATGCACTGCAGGATATTTCCTCGTTTGGATTTGCCTGTCCTGTCAAAATTATTATGTCACCCACTTCGGGACTTTCAGGAGATATTTCAACATTAGAAACTGCATTTATTGAAGAAATTGTCATTAAAATCAGCGTAAAAAAGATAACTATTTTTTTAAACATTCATATCACCAAAAAGTAAAAAAAGAAAATGTATGAATTAAAGCACTGTAACTGTATTGTCTTCTTCAATCTGAGCCATTGCGACTATATTTTTGTCAGCAACGTCATATACAATACCTATGTAATAACAATCTTCAGCAGGTGCATTGAATCCCATTATCACAAGAGGGAGTGCTGACTCATTAACCGCATTAGAATATGCCATTCCTGCAGTAGTATCAGTAAATGCAGCATTTAATATGCCTTGTACTGATGATGCAGTTATTGAAACTAATTCTGAATCGTCAATTATTTTTGAGGTTCCACCATTTCCAACCAGTGAAACATCAAAGTTTTTGTCAGCTGTTGATGTGCCTACGATATTTAAGGTAAATGAGTAACCGTCTTTTGTAATTCCAATTACACCATATCTAATGTCACTGACTGGAGTGTCATTTAATTCCATCCATATTTCAGTATCATTGCCATCTGAATAAAACCATTCTTGAGTCATGTTTAATTCATATTTCAAATATTCAAATCCGCTGAATCCTAAAACGGTTGCAGTTGTTGTAATTGTACCATCACCAAGTGTTACAAGTACAATATTTTCTCCGTAACCTGCAGGAGATAAGGTAAAGGTTGCGTCACCACTAGCATCTGTTGTAGCGGTTGTTGTATCTGCATTGTTAAGCATTGTAATGAATGCATCTGCATTACCTTCTAAAAGGTCATTTATAGAATCCCTGAATGCCTGTCTATCAGAAATTACGTGTGCAGTAACTTGCTGGCTTGCCAGAGTAGTTGCACCGTAGAATGTTGCAGTTACATCGGAACCGTATGTAATGGCGCCGGTTTCTATAGGATAAGCCACAGCTAAACCACTTCCAGTTCCTTCATAGGTAATAGCTACACTTCCTGATGAACCGGTGTATGATTTTGCAGCCAAATTTGTATTTATTGTAACGTCTGGAAGAACTATATTTTCTTCACCAGTTATTTTTACATTATTTCCATCAGTTCCTGAAACAGAGAAATCTGCAAATTTAACTTTTTCTGTTCCGTCAATTGAAACTATTGTATATTTTTGAGCTGATGTTGTAGTTGTAGATGAACTTGATGATCCTCCACCAGTACTTGGGATGATATCTGATGAAGTTGTAGTTTTAGTTACACTTGTTCCATCAGGGGCAGATTCAGAAATAATGTCTGAAACAGCATCATTGTCACTTAAAACTGAAACTTCTTTAGTAATTGAAGCCACTGCTTCAACGATCTCAGTAATTGAATCTGAATCGCTACTTGTTAAAGAAACTACTGATCCAACATCTCCACTTGCAAAAGCAGATATTGCACTCATTAATGGATCATTTGATAATGTTGAAGAAACAATTGCAGCTGCTGCGTCTCCAATGCTCGGATTTAAGTTTGAAGCTACGGACAGTGCAGTTTTAATGATAGTTTCAGCAGCACCTGTTACCACGTTAGTTGTGTCTGCAGCATTAGATACCGCAGTTCTAAGGGTATCTGGAACTGAACTTCCCATTACTACAGCATTTGTAACTTTATGGCTATTCATAAATGCTGAAACTTTTTCATAGTTATCAGGTGAAAAGTATAATATTGGCGCACCGAAGTTTAGTGCTGCAGGAGTTATACCTTCATTAAAACCTTCTGCAAGAACAATATTATTCAAAGCTTCAGGGTTTTCCTGAACCATTCTTTCCAATAATGCTAATGAGGTTTCGACTCTAGTCTCACCAAATACTCGTTCAACATTTGAAACTTTTGCTTTTAACTGGCTTTCCACATCTGCGCTTATCGCATCAGGTCCACCAATCATTATTGCATTACTAGCAGATCCAATAGCTGCTATTGCTTCATCAGATAAACTACCTGAAGGCGTGTATACAAATTTGTATCCCATTTCTTTTGCATATTGTGCAGCTAAAATTGCATCTGCGGGGGTTGATGCAATAACAACTGTTTCACCACTTGCAGCAAAACCCATTGGAATTGCTGAAAGTAAAAGCAAAACGGGGATGAAAAAATTAATAATTTTCAATATAATCCCTCCTTTATTGTTATCTTACTAATCATGAATACAGTGTATAGATATAATCATTTTATACGCTTATATTATTTATATTTAAGTCCAGTTTGAAACATCAATGTTTAATTTTAAACTGAGTATCGTATTGTTCTTTGCATTTTGTAGTTTTTTTGAAATGTTATCATTTGAAACATTGTCTTTAAACAGGAAAAACCACATCTGATAGTTTCCAGATTCATCTATTGAAAAGCTGTAATTTTTTTCAAATTGGGCTTCCCAGTCACCTTCAACAATCAAGGGTTTTGGTTCAAGTGTAGCAATATAACTATCCAAAATTACTGCATTTTTAATATCAATCTCTGAAATATTGCTAGAATCAGACTTTATAATCCACGTTTCGCCATAATACGTAACATTTCTTCCTTCGTGGTTTACAATTCCAATTGTTAAATAACCAGTTTCTCCAGAATAAAGTTCAGTTGGGTAGTCGTATGCCATGCCACTTTTTCCAAGAATGTAGAATTCAGAAAAATATTCTGACTGTTTTGGATTTTTTATGATATATACAACGCCCATTATAGATACGATTAATACAATAAGTAAAAAACCGGTTAAAACCTTATTTAGAAGTTCTTTATCCATAAAATCAACCTATTTAATTATAGTATATACTTTATTCAATACAACTGTTGCAAAAATCCCTGCAAGGATGTAAATTATGATTTTTAAACTACCCTTGTTTTTCTTTGAAATGAAAAAATCCCCGATTTCAAGAAATATCAAAGTTCCGATCAGTAACAACGTTATATAAAGATCAAATGACGGAGAAAGAATAGCCGCTATAATTGTCCAAAGGGATATTGCAATAACCATTAAATTGATTTTTTTCATAATTTTCCCGACTTATTCACTTTTAAGTTCAACCAGCACAAATTCCAAATAATCTTCAAATTCAATAAATTCTTTGATAAAAATTGGAACGTCTTTTGATTTCGATATTGCTAAAAATATTGAAGAGATAACGGGTGATAAATAATATAATTTTCCAAAATTTGAAGTCTCTTCATTTTTATAAATTTTTACGGATATTTTTCCATTTTTTTCGTCAAAATCAAGTTCCTCGATTAAATCCATGGAACTTAGCGTAGATTGAATAAGTGAAAAAATACTGTTTAAATCCAAGTTCGAAATACTGCTACCAAAATTTTCTTCAAATTTTTTTAAAATGCCCGACCCGATTGGAGGGCTGATTAATACACCCATTTCCTTTGATGCATTCTGATTTGTTATAAAAATTAGATTTTCATCGAACGCAGATAAATTTAAGCTAAATTTTTCATTTGAAGGAATAAAAATCCCGCCATTTTCCAAATTTTCGTATGGGGGAACATATACTGGATTTCCATTTAACTTCAGATTTTCAAAAATTTTCTTCAAAAATTCAGTATTTGAAAATGTTAATGCCTCGTGAATTGAGTAATCCATTACTTTTGGAGGAATTAGCGTGTTTAAAATAATAAAAATAAACAATCCTGCAATACCCAAATTTATAAAAGCTATAATTGAGTTAGAGATACCATGATACAAAATGCCCATGCTCAATAAAAGCGTAAATAATCCTAAAATTGTGTTTTTCGAAATTATGATATTTTCACCCAAATTTACAAAGATGAAACTATGAATCCTTTTAAATCAAAAATACTGTTCATCATATTTATAATATCTTTTTTATCTTTTTCAACAGCGGTTGCTGAAAACATAAATCTGGAAAATTTAAACTCTGACGATACTTATGTTTACAATTACTTCGATGAATTTTTAGATAGTTACGAAAATACAATCAATAAAATGATTCAAAATAATATTACATATGCAAAAGATTCTGAATCCAAATTTAAACAAATCGCCAAACTTGATTTGGAAATTCAACTTCATGAAGAATATGGAATTAATACTTCTGCAAAATCTGCAATAGCTCCATTCTACAGCTTTTCAGAAAATTTAAACGAATTGAGTAAATTATGTCTTGAAATGAATAAAAATCTTGAATTAAATACTACAAATAGCAAATATTTTGCAAAAATAACCGGTTTAAAAATTTTAGATAAAATAGACGTTATGTATGATAATTTAGACGATATTTCAAATATTTCAGAACTTAAAAAAGACGATGAAATACTAGAATTTGATACAGATGCCGTAGAAAAAAGTTTAAAATATTTAGAACTTAAAATAACAAATAATGTTGAAAAAATTGGAAATATAACTCTTTCTTCAAATTTAACAATATTTGTTTCACCAGAAAATCCTATAATCTATGAAAATGTTTCAATTTATGGAACGGGTTTAAATGGAAAAGGAAAAATTATAATTAGTGGCCCTCAAAATAAAACCGAGAATATTGTTGTAACGAATAATTATTATTTTAAAAGCTATTCTTTTGAAAAAGCCGGAACTTACAATTTAAAATTAACCCAGTACGGTAAAGAATCGGAAACTATTGAAATAAATGTTTCAAAAATTCCTACTGAAATAGTTATGGGGGATAATTTCCAATTTCCAATTTTAAAAGAGAATAAACTTTCTGGAAAAGTAGTTGATATCTATGGAAATTTTGTAAATTCTGAAACTATTGATTTTGGAAATGAAACTTTAAACATAAAAAACGGCATTTTTGAAAAGATAATTTATTCAAACAGCGAAAGAATAGAAAATTATTCGCTGAAATTTTATGGAACTGAAGAATATCTACCCTCTGAAAAAAATATTTCATTAAATTTTTCAAAACGCATTTTAGATATCAAAATCAGCACTGAAATGGGAAAAATTAATTTAAACGATCCCTGTATTGTAACAGGAACTTTTGATGAAAGTGAAAATAATTTAAATTTGAATCTATGGGTAAACGGCGAAATAGTTGAGACTTTTGATTCAAAAAACACTTTTAAAAAAGAACTATTTTTTGAAAAATCTGGCATTTATGAAATTTACGTTACTTATGAAGGAAATGAATTTTACAGATTTTCAAAATCGAATATATTAACTGTAAATGTAGTTGATGAAACGGATTCACATCCAATAGGCGGTGCTTTCAAAAAAATTAAATTTAATTGGAAAATACTGTTATTAGCAGCTGTTTTGATAGTTTTTGCCAGTAAAATTCCAAATTTAATAAACAATATTAAAAATAAAACTATTAAAAAAGCCGTTGAATCTACTGAAAATACTATGGAAATCGCCAAAAATACTGAGATCCCAGAAAATCTTGAAAAACAGATGGTTTTAGAAAAAACCGTTATTTCTGAATATTCAAAATTATATTCCAAACTCATAAAAAAATATAATATAACGCATGAATTGACACCAAATGAGCTTTTGAAATTTATTAGGCAGCAGAATTTAAGTATATATTATGATTTAAAAAAGATTACAAATATCCACGAAAAAACAATTTATGGTAAAGAAGTTTTAGACGAAAATGCCATCAAAAATTTCTATAATCTCATAGAAAATGTTATGGAGAAGCTATAATGGAAAAATACATTAAATATTTATTACTTGCAGTTATTGGCACAGTATTTTTGTCCCTTCCAGCTGGAATTCCAATGATAAAATCATATAGCGAATACAGTAGTTTTAATACAGATTGGGATGGTTGCTCGAAATTTACCAAACACATTTATGATTCAGAAATTAGAATAACTCCAATATATTCTCCCTATGAAGATTATAAATTTGATAAAAATGGTATTTTGTTTATAATTGGCCCCGAAATTGGTTTTTCAGATTTTGAAATTGAAAAGATTGGAAATTTTGTTAAAGATGGAAATACCATTATAATTGCAGATGATTTTGGAACTTCAAACCTGATTCTTGAAAAATTAGATTTACCAAATAAATTTACTAAAAATAAGCTAAATGACATTTTTTACATTTCAAATGAAAATTTAATAGAATACAACGTTTCAGAATATTATGGTGGAGGAGTTGTAGTTACGAATATTCCGACATATACTGCTAAAGAAGGCGTTGTTACTACAAGTAATTTTTCAAAATCAGGTTCAAAAATAGGCTCCTTATCGCTAATTTCCGAAATAAATTATGGAAATGGAAAAATAATATTGATAGCGGATCCAGATATATTTACAAATGGATTATATGAATACAACCAGAATTTCCTCGAAAATTTCATTGCTAAATTAAATTCAAACCATATTTATATTGATGAAATACACCATAAAGACTTTGGATATGAAATAAATGTTTTATACATTCAAAAATCAGTTCCAAAAGAATTTACTCTAGTTTTAATGTTAATATTGATTAGTTTATTTCATATTAGTAATAAAAAGTTATTTAATGGTAAAACCAAAAAACTAATTTCAAAATTTGCGAAAAAAAGAAAGGAAAATGAAGAAGGAATATTGGAAGATATTTCAGAAAATCACGGCATTGATTTAAATGATTTAAAAAGAGTAATTAAAAATATAAAAGATGGTAACAATGGAAGGAAAAGAATTACTAAGTAAAATTGAAAAAGAAATGGAAAAATGTGTAGTTGGAAAAGAAGAAGTGATTAAACTTCTTTTAATTTCAATGCTTTCAAAGGGCCATGTATTATTAGAAGGAATTCCTGGATTAGCAAAAACCACAATTATTAAAAATTTTGCAAAAACGTTTGGCCTTTCTTTTTCAAGAATACAGTTGACTCCAGATACCATGCCCAGTGACATTATTGGTGTTTATTATTACAGCGAAAAAACAAAAGACTTTGCAATTAAAAAAGGGCCAATTTTTACAAACATCTTACTTGCCGATGAAATAAACCGGACGCCCCCAAAAACACAGTCTGCAGTGCTTGAATCAATGCAGGAAGGGCAAGCAACTATTGAAGGAACATCCATAAAACTTCCGGAACCATTTATATTGATGGCAACCATGAACCCACTGGAAGCCGAAGGAGTTTATTCCCTTCCAGAAGCCCAGATGGACAGGTTTATGTTTAAAATTAATTTAGAATATCCTAAAAAAGATGAAGAAATTACAATGTTAAAAAAGAAGTATGAAGGATCTTTTGAAACAGTTAATTCAGTTATTTCTCCAGAAGATTTAAATGAAGCTTTTAAAAAGATTTTTGAAATTAAAGTTAGCGATGAAATACTGGAATATATTTATGAAATTGTAAAATTAACCCGTACTGATGATAGATTGTTATACGGGGTTTCCCCAAGGGCGTCTGAACAGATATTATATGCATCCAGAGCTCTTGCTTATTTAAATGACAGAAAATACGTAATACCTGATGATGTTAAAGAAGTTTCAAAATATGTTCTTGTGCACAAAATTAAATTAAAAATCGACTATGAAATTGAAGGAATATTAAATAAAGACGTTGTTAAAGAAATACTCGATAAAGCAGTTGTTCTTAAATAAATGGGGATATTTAATGGAAAAACAGGATTTTTTAGCATATGTTTCAATTTTACTTTTTTTGGAAGGATATTTATTTGTAAACATACTTCCGACATTGTTTGGGGTTGCCATTTTATCATATCTTTTGATTTTAAAGCTTTCTTTTAATCCAGATTTTGAAATTGAGATGCAAACCTCCAGTTTAGAATTTGTCGAAAACGAAACTTTTGAAATAATATTAAAAATTAAAAATAATTCCAGATATCCATTAACTTTTAAAATTAAACCAAATAATGATAATTTTTCGTGGAAATTTAATAGCAATATCATTTCACCCAATGATACTGGAAAAATTTCCATATTTTTAAAAGCTAACTCAAAAGGAAGCTTTTTAATCGAAAATATATCACTAATAGTTTCTGACGTATTTGAAATTTTCGAAAAAACTTTTGATGTTGGAAATTCACTAAATATCAACGTTTATCCATCAAATGAAAGTATTGTTAAAGGAATCAGAACAAATAGAAATACAAAACTCGGTAAAGAAGCACTTTCAGCAAGTAAAACCGGGCAGAGAACATCTGAATTTGATCATCTGCGAGATTATAATATAGGCGACCAATTTAAACATATCGATTGGAAATCTTCATTAAAATCAGGGCGCTTAATTTCAAAAGAATTTTTAAAAGAAATTGAAGGAGAAATTAATGTTCTAGTCGATGTCAGTAGCAATTTTTTAAAGGATTTTAGTGGGGGTGCATTAAAGACTGATTATGTCAGTATTTTAACATTTCAAATTATCTTTTACATCATAAAAAATCATAACTCAGTAAACATTTTGTTTTTTGATGATTCGGGGCTTGTTGATATTAAAAATAACATTAAAACTAAAGAATCATTGAAAAAATGTATTAAAGATAAATTAATCCCTAAAAAAGGAACCCCCCCTACATCCAATTTAAATGGGAGATTTTTTGAAAAATCTGCGTTTTTTGAATTATTAAAACCTTTTTTAAAAAATTCTCCGGAAAAATGTTTGTCGCTCGTAAATCTTATAAATTCAAAGAGTACTGCAATTATCATAACGGATATTTCAAGATATAAGGAACTTATAATTCTAAATAATAAACTTAATAAAAAAAATTCAAAATTATACGTAGTTTCTCCAAATCCATTTTTATTTGGGCTTGATAAAATAACTGAAGAAGAAATTCCTAAGATTTATCAAAAGTACGTACAGAGGGAAAAAAATATATTAAAATTAAATAAAATATGTCCTACCGTAGATGTTAGTCCAAACGACCTAGCAGATCAGATAATTGGTGAATTTAAATGAAAAAAACTACAATAACGTCACTGATTGCAGCAATTGTTGGAGGAATATATTTTGAAACCTTTTTTCCAGCTTTATTAATAACATTTTATTTATTAGATAATAGATTTAAAAACAGTTTTTTATATTTTTTCTCGGCATACTTGTTTATATTTGGATATTTTTTCAATCCATTGGATTTTTCAATATTTTTAATCATATTCTTGATAATAATTCCGCATTTGCTCGTTTTATTTGATTTACTAATTGAAACAAAATATAAATCCGGTAAATTAGATATTTTTGTAATAATTTGTTTAATTTCGGGACTTTTTTATTATGAAATATATATATTTGGAATTGCATTGTTGTTAATTAAAAGATTTAATAATTATTTGAATAAAAAAATAGTAATAATATTAATTCCGATAATTATTTCTTTGTTAATTGCTATAAAATATACGGATATAGTAAATCAAAATCTTGTTTACAAAATATTGGTTTTAACTGGACTAGGGGCAGTATTATATTCAATATATTCGTTTTTAAATGAAAATCAGGAGATACAATGAAAATATCAGTTATAGGCACAGGCTACGTTGGTTTAATTCAGTCAGTTGGACTTTCGAAATTGGGTTTTGAAGTTACCGGAATTGATATCGATGAAAGAAAAGTAAAAAAATTAAATAGTGGTATTAGTACACTCTACGAGGATAATCTAGAAGAAGAACTAAAAAAATTCATTAATGAAAATTTAAAATTTACTTCTTCTTACGAGCCCATTTCTAATTCAGACGTTATTTTTTTATGTGTTGGGACCCCCCAAGATGATTTTGGAAATGCGGATCTAAAATTTTTATATTCTGCAGTTGAGTCGATAAAAAAATATATCGATAATAAACCAAAAACTGTGGTGATTAAATCAACAGTTCCCGTTGGAACCTGTAGAAAAATACAAGAGATTTTAAAAGATTATCCTGTTGAAGTTGTTTCCAACCCAGAATTCTTAAGAGAGGGCATTGCCTTCAAGGATTTTTTTGAACCCGAAAGAATTGTTTTAGGTTTTGAAAATCCTGAAAATAACAGGTCTATTAATTTATTAAAAAAAGTTTATGGCCATTTTGAAAAAAACAATGTACCGTTTGTAATTTCTTCATGGGAAACTTCAGAATTAATAAAATACGCTTCAAACGCATTTTTAGCTGCCAAAATATCATTTATTAATGAAATTTCAAAATTATCTGATAAAGTGGGTGCAGATATCAAAACAATTAGTGAAGCTATGGGAATGGATGAAAGAATCGGCGCAAAATTTTTAAATGCCGGAATTGGATATGGCGGTTCATGCTTTCCAAAAGATGTAAAAGCGCTTGCAAAACAGTTCGAAAGTTTTGAAATTGAATCAAAAATAATAACTTCAACTGAAAATGTAAATCAAGCTCAAACTACCTGGTTTTTTGAAAATAAAATCAAAAAATATTATGGAAATGTTTCTGGAAAAACTTTTGCAGTACTTGGATTAGCATTTAAACCAAATACTGACGATTTAAGAGAAAGTAAAGCCATTGAATTGATAAATATTCTTTTAAAAAATGGTGCGATTGTCAAAGGTTTTGACTACATTGAAAAAGCTAGGGAAAATACATTAAATAAATATATACTTTCCGATTCTAAAAGTATTGGTTATAGCTTACATATCCTTGACCATTTAGAAGATGCAGTATTTGAGACAGACGGAATTGTAATTGCTACCGAGTATGATTTCAATATTGAAAACTGGATGAAAATAAAAGAATTAGTTAAGGAACCGGTAATTTTTGACGGTAAAAATGTATTGGATTCTAAAAAATTAAAAAGTTTGGGCTATACCTATTTTGGTGTTGGAAGAAATTAATTTTAGATTAGATTCTAAATATTTGGTGTAAAAATGATTTTAAGTATAGACATAGGTTCAACCACAACCAAATTCGTATTAATGAAAGATAACAAAATAATAGACTATAATATAAAAGATTTGGGAGTTGTAGTTGAAGAAAGCGATGTTTTAAAAATGGTTGAAGAATTTAAAAATGGACGAGAAATCAAAAAAACTGTTGCAACAGGTTATGGAAGACATAAAATTTCTTTTGCTGACAAAGTGGTTCCAGAAGTAATTGCCCTTGGAAAAGGTGCCAACTACTTTTTTAAAGATGCTGATGGATTAGTCGATATTGGGGGGCAGGACAGCAAAGTTTTAAAAATAAAAGAAGGACAGGTTATCGATTTTATCCTTTCTGACAAATGCGCTGCGGGAACTGGAAAATTTTTGGAAAAGTGTATTGATATTTTAAATTTAGATAAAGAATTAAATGAATATTCTTCAGAAAGCTGTGCAAAAATATCTTCGATGTGTGCGGTTTTCGCGGAAAGCGAAATAATTTCCCTCCTTTCTAAAAAAATTCCAAAAGAAGAAATCATAATGGGAATTTACGACAGTATTTCAAATAGAATCGTTCCAATGGTTAAACGAATGAAACTTGAAAAAATTGTATTTAGCGGAGGGGTTGCTAAAAATAAAATTTTGATTGGAGTACTTGAAAGACACCTTGGAAAAACATTATTGATCCCCGAAGAACCTCAAATCGTCTGCGCTGTTGGAGCTTGCCTGATGGCTTGAGGAAATTATCATTTATCTTTAAAAACTTTTTTTATAATATCGTTTTTAAATGCAATTTTAGAATTTTTAAGATACCACATGCATATATACTAGAATTTATAATGATTAATCATGATAAATCGAGGTAAAACCATGCAAGAAAAATACACAATAATAACAGATACAAGTGCAAATCCTGCCCCGCTTGGACTCATGGGTTTTGGAATGACTACCGTGCTGTTAAACTTACACAATATCGGCTTATTTGATATTGGCTCAATGATTCTTGCAATGGGTATATTTTATGGGGGACTATCTCAGGTAATTGTAGGAATAATGGAATGGAAAAAAGGAAATACATTTGGAACATTAGCATTTACTTCTTACGGGTTATTCTGGCTCAGTCTTGTCGGAATTTTGGCCTTACCGAAATTAGGGCTTGTAAATCCTCCAGAACCTATCGAAATGGCATTTTATTTAGGTTTATGGGGCTTATTCACATTAGGAATGTTTTTTGGAACATTTAAAACCAATAGGGCCCTTCAATTTGTATTCGGAACCCTTACACTATTATTCTTATTACTTGCAGTAGGAGACATTACTGGAAATTTAACCGTAACTCGTGTTGCTGGAATAATAGGAATAATCTGTGGATCCTCTGCAATTTATACAGGATTTGCAGAAGTTTTAAATGAAATCTATAAAAAAACAGTATTTCCAGTATTTCCAACATCCAAAAAACATTAAATTCCATTCTCTTTTTTTGATTTAAATTAACTATATATAGACGATTTTGAAAAAATTAATATTGTACACTTACGTAAGGGGGATATTATATGAGTGGGGAATTTTTTCTGATATTAGTCATAAGTCAGCTTGTTCTATGGATTTTTGCATCCAAACTTAGAGTTGGAAAATCCATTTCATTTATTTTTGGATCTATTCTGGTAATAACTGCGATTTACAGGATATTATTTATTGATCCTGATTTAGAATTGGTTTATTCAGCAACCAATTTTGGGATTATTAAAAATGGAATTATTAATTGTAGTTTATCTCCAAAAGAATTTTTACTTGTTGCAGTCCTACCTTGGATTGGAATATTATACAATTCATAAACTCCAAAAATAAAAGATTTTATTAAATTTTAAATTTTTAACTCTTTTTTTAAGGATTATTAGATTATTTCTTTCATTTTTAATTTCAAACTCTTGGAAAAATAAATTATTTATTTTTAATTTTTCTAATTTTATTTTTATCATTAATAAACTTAATACATACGTTTATATTTTATAAATAAAACCTTATAGATAAAGTAAATCGAAAATAAATAATATAATATTAGTAAATCTAATAACTAACCCTCAATTAAAAATGGTGAAATGATGGAAGAACTACAAGGCATAAAAAAAATTAACGAAGCCTTTGCAAATAGAAAAAATGAATTGTACGCTCAAAAAGATGAAGGAAAAAAAGTATTTGGACTGTTTTGTACATTTGTTCCGACAGAATTAATTTTAGCAGCTAACGCAATTCCCGTAGGGCTTTGTGGTGGAAAAGAAGCTACAATACCTTCTGCAGAAGAAATTTTACCGAGAAATATCTGCCCATTAATAAAATCATCGTTTGGATTTAAGAAAGAAAAATCCTGTCCATACTTTGAAGCTTCTGACGTCGTTCTTGGAGAAACTACGTGTGATGGAAAGAAAAAAATGTTTGAACATATGAGCGAAATGGTAAAACTCCATGTAATGCAGTTACCACACTTTAATGACGATAGATCTGCAAAAATGTGGCTTGAAGAAGTAAATGACTTAAAAAAATTAATTGAAGAAGAAACTGGAAATGAAATAACTGAAGAAAAATTAAAAGAAGCTATCGATAAGGTAAACAATATACGAAAGCTCTTTTACAGAATTTACGAATTAAGAGCAAATAATCCATCCCCGATAAACGGAAAAGATTCCCTAAAACTATTCCAACTTTCATATCTTTTAGATATAAATACGATGGAATCGCTTCTTAAAGAACTCGTTGAAGAACTCGAAGAAAGAGTTAAAAAAGGAGAAGGATATTCTGGAAAAAGAATTTTAATTGCAGGTTGCCCGATGGTTGCAGGTAACACAAAAATCCCCGAAATTATTGAAGATTCAGGTGCAGTAGTTGTTGGGGAAGAAAGCTGTACTGGAACAAGGCAGTTTGAAAATTACGTTGAAGGCTACACCATTGAAGCTCTCTCTGACAGGTACTTTAAAATCCCTTGTGCATGCAAATTCAATAACGAAGAAAGAATTGAAAGACTCAAAGAACTTGTAAAAGAACAAAACGCTGATGGTGTTGTATATTACACACTACAATATTGTCACACATTCAATGTTGAAGGTGCTTTAATTGAAAAAGAACTCAAAAAGGCAGGCATTCCCGTCATTAGGGTAGAAACAGATTACTCTGAAAGTGATAAGGAACATTTAAAAACAAGACTTGAAGCATTTGTTGAAATGATTTAATTCATATAAATATTTACTTTTTTTAATATTCAAAAAATCTTTTTATTTTTTTGAAGTCCACTTAATAATAATTCAAAACTTTAAAATAATTTAAATTCAATATCTTAATTGTAAATTTTAAAAGGGGATAGTTTATGACTAAAAAGCTAGTTATTGGTGTTTTTTGCCTGATATCTATTCTGTTACTATGCGGATGTGCAGAAACCGATAGTGGTGATCAAACACTTGATGAAGTTGATTCAAATAGTGAAGATGTTGTTTCAGGAGGTGCAGAGTATATTGGTACATTTTATGCTGCACAAACGGATGACTCATTGAAATTCACATTAATTTTTAATGATGCCGAAAATAAATTGGTAACTGCAACCGGTACTGCAAAATTAACAATATATGACGACTTTGATAACAAACTCTTTGAAAAAGAATATGTTGTTGATCCTTCAAAAGCAGGATCTAACAGCAAATACACGCTTGTAGTTTCTTTAGATGACCTTGAAAAAGGAATGACTGAATCAGGATATGCTGAAGTAGTATTTACTTCGAAAGAAGGTAAAGTAATAACTAAAATTGCAAAATCTATTCAAATCCCGTACTATAGTGAAGAAGAAATTGCAAATATTGCTGAAAAAGAATATTTGGAAAATGCCGTTGAAAGCGGGGATACTTACGAACTTGATGATGTGGAAATAACTGTTTTAAGAAGCGGTTTTTACACGATCTATGGTGAAGAATCTGAAAAGATATTCCGTGTAGACATTAAAATTGAAAATAACTATGGGCAGCCAAAAGATTTCGCGCCTTCGGAAATTATCGTGTATGACCAATCCGAAAATAAATACAGACATGTTTCAGGAGGTTCTCTCGATGAAATTTCTGAGATACCTTCACTTGATACCGTAGAGGGATACTGGTTCTTCGAAGATGTTCCTGAAAGTATGGAAGATCCAAGACTATTCTTTAAAAATGGAAGAGATAGTAATGGAAACTGGTTAGTCTATGATTTTACTCTCGAATAATTATTTAAACTATTTTTTACTTTTTTATTTTAAAAAATTTTAAGTGAAATTTATGAAAATTGCATCGCTTTATTCTGGTGGAAAAGATTCTGCCTATGCACTGTTTTGGGCACTAAATCAGGGCTGGGATGTTAGGTATCTGGTAAATGTGGCTTCGAAAAATAAAGAAAGCTATATGTTTCACATTCCAAATGTTGAATTAACAGACCTCGTTTCAGAAAGTACTGGAATTGAAATGGTAAAAGTAATTACTAAAGGAGAAAAAGAAAAAGAAATCCTCGATCTTCAAAAAAACCTTGAAAAATTAGATATTGATGGAATTGTAAGTGGCGCCCTTGCAAGTGAATATCAAAGAGCAAGAATTGACCATATTTGTGAAGAAATTGGAATAAAATCGTTTGCACCGCTTTGGCATAAAGATCAGGAATTAATTTTAAGAGATACTTCAAAATTCTTTGATTTTAGAATGGTTAGTGTTGCAGCTTACGGGCTTGATAAAAAATGGCTTGGTAAAAGAATTGATGAAACAAACATTGAAGAATTGTTAAAAATAATGGAAAAATATCAAATTAACAAAGCTTTTGAAGGCGGGGAAGCAGAAACTTTTGTATTTGATGCCCCATTCTTTGAAAAAAAAATAGAAGTTTTAGATTATGAAATCATATGGGATGGAGTTAGTGGAAGTTACAATGTAAAAGATGCTGAGCTTGTATCAAAAAAATAATTAACTAACGTCAATTATTTTTGTAAATGTCGTTCCAAATTCCCCTGAAACGACCACTCTTTTATCATCGATTGTACTTGAATTATAAATCGTTTCAATATAAACTTGCGTTCTTGAAAGGGGTTCCATATACGTTGTTTCAATAACAGGGTTATTTATCACATCCCCTTCGAAAATAACAGTCCATTTCGAAGAATCTTCAAAAATGTTTCCATTATTAATTACTGTAAGGTTTACAATTCCAGAATCGATTCCCTCGTACTGAATCGTAAAGTTTTCCTTTGATTTTTGTAGCAAGTAATAAGCATGATCGTCATTTGCACTTAAAATATTATTTAAATTTGAATCAACGGTTCCATAAATTACCGTTATTGAAATTAACAAAATTATTGAGAGGAATGAAACCCCATAAATTTCTGAAAAACCCATGTTTTCACTATTTTAAGTTTGATATTAAAAAAAGGTTTTTCAATGTTTAAATAGAGTTTGTGTATATGTATGTATTTAAATTTATAAATATTATTTTCCAAAATAAAAATGGTGAGTCCGGGGAGATTCGAACTCCCGATCACCGCCGTGTCAGGGCGGTATCATAGCCAACTAGACCACGAACTCACTTAATCACTATAAAAAGATAAATTATTTAGTATTTATATTTTTCTATTATTCATAAGTTTACATGGATGATTTAATCATTTCGATTATATTGCTCTCTTCCACGTATTTTTTATCCCAGTTACACTCATTTTTTATTCGAAAGGCTCGTTACATAGGCATTTAATCCGCCTGCAATTGCAATAACCTTTTTATTACCGTGGAATACTTTATCGCTAAAGATTTTTTCTCTATCTTTTGCTTCCACAGCATAATTTACCATTGGTTTTCTAAATGAGCATAAATTATCTTCAACGTAGTGTGTTGAAAGGTTTCCTTTGATAAAATTATCTTCTTCGATAACTGCCCTGTGGAAAGGTATATTTGTAATTATTCCAAGAACCACATATTCAGAAAGCGCTCTTTTCATTCTTTCGATTGCTTCTTTCCTTGTAAGACCATATGTAATTATTTTTGCAACCATTGAATCGTAGTAAGGTGGAATTTCAGCTCCTCCAAATACGCCACTATCAAGCCTTACACCGGGGCCCCCGGGGGATCGGTAATATTTTATTTTTCCAGGAGATGGAACAAAATCATTTATTGCATCTTCTGCATTTATTCTGCATTCTATTGCATGGCCCCTGAATGTAATTTCATCCTGAGTGTATGCTAATTTTTCCCCTGCTGCAATTTTTATCTGTTCTTTTACGATATCAACACCAGTAACTACCTCAGTTATCGGGTGTTCTACCTGAACTCTAGTATTCATCTCGAGGAAATAAAATTCGCCATTACTGTATAAAAATTCAACTGTACCTACGCTGTGGTAATTTATGGCTTTAGCAGCTTTTACAGCAGCATTTCCCATCCTTTCCCTTAACTCTTCAGTCATTATTGGAGAAGGGGATTCTTCAATTAATTTCTGGTGCCTTCTTTGAATAGAACATTCTCTATCCCCAAGGTGAATTACGTTTCCAAATTTATCCGCGACAATCTGTATTTCAATGTGTCTTGGTTTTTCAAGGTATTTTTCAATAAATACCGTTGAATCCCCAAAAGCACTCTGTGCAATGGATTTTGTAGATTGTATCGTATCAACAAGTTCTTCTTTATTGTAAACCACGTTCATTCCGATACCGCCACCGCCTGCAGATGCCTTGATAATTACCGGGTAGCCAATTTCATCTGCAACTTCGATTGCTTCGTCTTCACTTTCGATAGGTTCTTCTCTTCCAGGAAGTACTGGAACTCCTGCTATTTTCATTGCTTTCTTAGCATTGATTTTACTGCCCATAACATCGATTGCGTTTGTTGGTGGGCCGATAAATTCAATACCTCTTTTATTACATTCTTCTGCAAATTTTACGTTTTCGGATAAAAAACCATATCCTGGGTGAACTGCATCAACGCCTGCTTTTTCAGCCACTTTTAAAATTCTTTCCATATTAAGGTAGCTTTTTGATGCAGGGGGCTCCCCTATCGGGTAACATTCATCTGCAATATTCCTATAAAGTGAGTGCTCGTCAGCTTCAGAAAAAACTGCAACAGTCTTTATTCCGAGTTCCTTACATGCTCGAATTACCCTGACTGCAATTTCTCCCCTATTGGCTATCAATACTTTTTTAAACATAATATTACCTTCTGGAATTGCTGTATTATTAATTAAATGCTTAATTTATTTTATAATCATCAATATGTCGCCCACGTTTACAGATTGACCTTCTTTAACGATTATTTTTTCAACAGTTCCACTTACAGGACATTCCACAGGGTTTTCCATTTTCATAGCTTCTAAAACTAATATCTGGTCGCCCTGTTTAATTTCTGCGCCCTGTTTAACTTTTACTTTTGTAACAATTCCCCTAAATGGCGAAGTTACTGCACCTTCTGTTTCTGCAGTTATTATTTCTTTTTTCGCTTCTTTTTTAATTCCCGAACTGTATACTGGTTCCACTTTTACGTTGAAAGAATCTCCGTCAACTTCAATAATGTACTCGTTTGGAATCTCCATGAATTTTGAAACGTCCTTTTCCTGAGGTATTGCTTCTGCTTTTGCCTCGCCTCTCAAAAATTTAACTGCAACTTGAGGATATAAAGCGTAAGTTAAAATATCTTCTTCTTTTGAAACGATTCCTTTTTCAAAAGCTTCTTTTTCTCTTAATTCATATTCTGGTTCAAGTAAATCTGCAGGTCTGCATGTAATTTGCTTTTCACCATCCTGAAGCGCCCTTTTAACGAGATCCTTACTGATTGGTGCAGGTGATTTTCCGTAATATCCTTTTAAGTAGTTAGATACTTCGTTTGTGATAATTTTGTACCTTTCATCAGTTAAAACGTTCATTACTGCCTGTGTTCCAACAATCTGGGAAGTAGGTGTTACTAATGGAGGGTATCCAAGATCTTTTCTCACATTTGGAATTTCATCTAAAACTTCTTCGAATTTATCGAGTGCGCCTTGTTCCTTTAATTGAGATACGAGGTTTGAAAGCATTCCTCCTGGAACTTGGTATCTTAAAATTCTAGCATCGACTCTTTCCGAAATTGAATTTATCAAATATTTGTATTTATTTCTAATTTCGTCAATATAGTTCCTAATTTCCATTAACAATACAAGATCTAAATTTGTATCGTATTTTGTACCTTTTAAGGCAGCCACAATGCTTTCTACAGGAGGCTGGGATGTTCCCATTGAAAGAGGTGACATTGCACAGTTTAACACATCAATTCCTGCCTCTACAGCTGTCATGTATGTCAAAGGAGCAATTCCTGCAGTACAGTGGCTGTGTAAATCTATTGGAATTGATATTTCTTCTTTTAATCTACCTATGAGTTCTTTAGCATCAAATGGCCTTAAAAGTCCTGCCATATCTTTGATGCATAATGAATCGCAACCCAAATCTTCAAACTGTTTTGCAAGATCTATAAATTGTTCTGTTGTGTGAACTGGGCTTGTGGTGTAAGAAATAGCACCCTGAACCTCAGCACCGTATTTTTTAACTGATTTTATTGAAAATTCAACGTTTCTAACGTCATTTAAAGCATCGAATATTCTTACGATATCAATACCATTTTCCACAGATTTTTGGATAAACTTATCAACAACGTCATCAGGGTAATGCCTGTATCCGACCAAGTTTTGGCCACGTAAAAGCATCTGTAAGGGCGTGTTTTGAATTTTTTTCTTTATTTCCCTTAATCTTTCCCATGGATCCTCGTTTAAATACCTAATACATGAATCAAAAGTAGCACCGCCCCATACTTCCATTGAATAAAATCCTACTTCGTCCATTTTCTCTGCAATGGGTAGCATATCTTCCGTTCTTAACCTTGTTGCCATTAAAGACTGATGAGCGTCTCTGAAGGTGGTATCGGTTATTTTCACCATGGTTATCCCTCGCCTAATAACATACTATATAAAAAAGACAGAAACTAGTTTCCTCTTGTTTTGATTAGATTCTCATTTGGTTATATTAAATTAGATATTTATATGTTTTTAAGGAAATTATCGAAAAAATATACATTTTTTGACGAAAAGTAGATATTTATTATTTATTAATTCAAATATACCAATTAATTTAACCAATATTAAAAAAAGTGCTCCAGCCGGGATTTGAACCCGAGTCCCGGCCTCGAAAGGGCCGGATGATTGGCCGGACTACACCACTGGAGCTTGTTTATATTTCTTGAATAGTAATAATGGCGGACCCGGAGGGATTCGAACCCCCGATCCCCGGCTTAGAAGGCCGGTGCCGTATCCAGACTAGGCCACGGGCCCCCGTCTCCATTTAGTGTTTCAAGAGCATAGTATAGGAAGGGTATTCTAGTATATAAATGTTTCGTCCAGATATACATTTGTAGATTTAGATACTCATTAGAACTGAATAATTTTGATTTAATCGGTTAAATAATGAATAGAATCATTTACTAATTTTTTATGATCGAATGCAAGTTCCATTTTCATTAATTCATCTAAACTAAATACTTCAGCATCTTTTGCATCATCACCACTTTTTAAAATTCCATTTCCATCTGCCAAAAATGCAACAGTTACAGTATGCCCCCTAGAATCCCTGTTTGGATCACTGTAAACTCCAATAAGCTTTAAATTATCAATTTCAAGACCTGTTTCTTCCTTAGCTTCTCTTTTTGCCGCTTCTTCGACTCTTTCACCATATTCTATAAAACCGCCAGGAATTGCCCAATAATCCTTGTAAGGGTCGTTTTTTCGTTTTATGAGAACGATTCCAGAGTTATATTTTATCAAAATATCTGCAGTTAGATTTATGCATCGATAAGGTTCTACAATAACTTTTTTGGGATACTTTTCGTCTAAAAACTTAGGAATTTCGCGTAATACTTCTTTTTCTATCGATTCGTCTTTTATTTTTAATAATAAATTATATTCCATAAAATCACCGTGCTATTATTTTCTAAAAACTCCCATAATAAACTAACACAAAAAGAAAAATAGAAAACAAAGTAAAGTATGAGATGCTAGATATATTCAGAAAATTAAAAGGAGAAATCATGCCAATTATTTCAATTAACGAAAACGGATTTTTAGATAAACTTAAAGGAACCAAAGGATTATTTTCATGCGTTATATCTTCAATTGAAACTACAAAATACGTTGGAATTTCGGGAGTCAATAAACGGGTCATAGATTACACCCCTGCAGCAGATATGGAGCTTGTAACGATTGGGGAAAGTTTATCCTTAAATCACCCACCAATAGATGCAACAGGATGCCCAAGCCCCGCAACAATTGCAAGAGCAGCAGTTGATCTTTTAAAAATTCCTGTAATGACTATAGATGCAGGAAGCTATGTAAAACCAAAAATTCCATACATTTCAGTAGACCAAAGGCCAACCGGAGACATACGAAAAGGTCTTGGAATGGATAATTCGAAAGAATTAGTTAATATGGGAAAAATAATTGGAAATAACAGTATTTACGATAGTTTAGTAATTGGTGAAAGCGTTCCTGGTGGAACTACAACTGCACTTGGTGTTCTTTTAGGTTTGGGATACGATGCACGAGATAAAATAAGCTCAGGTTCAGTCGAAAACCCGAAAGACTTGAAATTAAGTGTTGTCGAAAGTGGACTTGAAACCTGTAAATCAAAAGATGTTTTTGATGTTTTAAATGCAGTTGGGGACAAAATGATGCCTGTTGTAGCAGGTATGACAATTTCTGCTGTTTCAAAAGGTAAACCTGTTTTGCTTGCAGGAGGAACCCAGATGGCATCTGTTTTAGCAGCCATTAAAGAAATTAGTCCTGAAACACTGAAAAGTGGACTTTTAGGAATAAGTACCACCGAATTTGTATTAAATGATAAAAATGCAGATTTAAAAGATATCATGGAACAAATTGGAGACGTTCCGCTATTTGCATCCAAATTTGGATATGAAAACTCAAAAATTGAGGGTTTAAAAGCTTACTGCAGCGGTTCAGTTAAAGAAGGTGTTGGTGCAGGTGGAATTGCGACATACTGCTACTCAAATGGTTTAAACCCTGAAAACATAAGATATTATGTAGAAAAAAATTATGAAATATGGTATTCAAAATTTATCCAATAATTTCAGATTTAAGAAGTATGGTGTTAATCATGAAATCTAAAGTCATAGTTCTTGCAGAAGATTCTAAAACATCGCCATCAAGGCTTTTTAGGTATTTAAATTCACTTGAATATGATATAAATGTAAAAGAAACTTGTTTTGGTGCATATATCGAAGGCGAAGATAGCGTTGTCGATGAGGTAGTTAAGCTCGTTAGGGATCTTGAAAAAAATAAGATTTTTTGTAAAGACAGGGGATTTCCGATATGGGATCAGAGAAGATGTAGGGCATTTAGAAAAGGCGGTCCAAGGGAAGGATTCCACCAGCTTGAAGCAGAACAGAAAATACTTGATAGGATTTCGAGGGCCCTTGATGCAGTAGAAAACGATGAAATTAGTGAAGACAAACTTGAAGAAAAATTCGTAAGATTACAACCTAAAAAACTCAAAGTAGATGCGTTTGAAAAAATTGCAAATGAAGTTTTAAAGGAAAATTAATTAGTTTGGGAAATTATGGCGTATAAATATCAAAAAGGATCAACTTTTGAGCGAGAACTAAAGAAAAAACTTGAAAATCAGGGATTTGCAGTTATTAGGAGTGCTGGAAGCCATGGTGTAGATTTAGTTGCAGGAAAAAAGGGAAAAAAACCAATTGTAATTGAGTGCAAATCCACATCAAAAGATAAATATTACATTCCAAACGAAGATGTGGAAAAACTCCTTGAATTTTCAGAAACTTTTGATGGGATTCCATTTATCGCACTAAAAATCAACAGAAAATGTTTATTTATAAATCCGCACCTTTTAACATCAGCGGGTAAAAATTACGCACTTGATTACGAAAAATTATGCCCTATCGCACTCGATATCAAAGATATTGCAGAAGATAGTATTCAAAAAAAGTTAGACTCTGAAATTTAAGTTATTATTGCTATTTTATCATTTTTTAAATTTAACTAAACCCGAATCATTCCATAGTATTTATCAACATTTTTGTTATTGAAATGCTGAGATATGCTGCTCTTTTTGGTTTAATTATTATTGAAGAATGCTCTTCTTCTTTGTGAATCCCAATCAATATCGAAGCGGTTCTTTTTTCGTCTGCTGGAAGTATCGCAATTGATACTCTGCTTTCATTTGCAAAACAGGTTCCAACATCTTGAATTTTTTGAAGTTTTATACCTTCTTTTTTGAATTTACGGTTTATTTCTTCAGCAGAAACCACTCCCTGATTTAAAAGTGTTACAAACAGTGCAGATGTTTCTAAATCCATTGAAACATTATCTAACAGATTTTCTTCCTCATCAACCAATTTAAAAATAATTTCGTTGTTTTCGTAAGCCAAAACCAAAGACTTTCCCTGTGCACCAGATATACTCATTCCCCTCACCTTTTCCGCCATACTATAGATACTATTTATTATCATTTGCAATATTTAAAAAACTTTCCATATTATTTCGGATATTTATCTTTAAAAACACCTATCAACGAATTTGCTTCTTTTCCGGAAATAAACGCCCTACCGACAATTCTTTTAAAAATCGTCTTGCAAATGTCTTTTCTATATTCGGGTACATCTTTTGAACGGTCTACAAATTCGTTAAAAAATCTAAGAAGAGCATTTTTTTCGTCAATTGATGCGTTTTTCATATTTAAATCGTAAGGACTGTCTTCTGAAAGTGATTCAAAGTATATTTCATAAAGCAACACTGAAACAGCGTGAGAAAGATTCATTATCGGATATTTGTTTGATGTTGGAACTGAAACCAAGATATCGCAGAGTTCAACGTCTTCGTTTTTTAATCCATCGTCTTCCCGTCCAAAAACGATTCCCAAACTACCATTAAGTTCTACGTGTTTTTTTGCAAGTTCCCTTGGAGTAATTGGAACCCGATTTACATTTCTATCTCCACAAACCGCCCCTGTTGTTGCAACTGTAAAATCAATATCAAAAATTGCATCTTCGAGCGTTGAATAAAATTTAGTATTGTTAAGTATATTTTTAGCATGAACTGCCCGAATATATGCCTCTTCATCTAAAATTTCAGAATTTCCAACTATCCTTAATTCTTCGACATCAAAATTCATCATGTTTCTTGCAATGGCCCCTAAATTTCCCCCGTATTTAGGATTAACTAGTATAACTACAGTTTTCACATTATCACAAACTTTTTGGTTAACTTCCTATTTCGATTTTCTCTTATAATTCTTATGCATTCTGACTAAATATCAGTTATTGCTAAAAATTTTAAAATTAAAAATTTAAAAATAGATTTTGATTTAACACTTCACCCGAAAAACAGAACAACAAATGCGAAAAAAATAATTTTAAATTTAAAGTATAAGCTGGTAAAATAAAACTGCAAAAGCTCCACCGCTGAGCGTTGCCATAAAATTAACGTGTTCATTGTTCATTAATCCTTTTCTCTCGAAAACAGCCCCGAGTAAACTATCTGCAAAGTTTCCAATCATTCCCGAAATTGTTGCAGTCCAAAATATTGCAGTATCGTTAAAAAGAGCGTATGCGAGTATTCCTATCAAAAAAGATCCGAGTAACCCTGCAAAAGTTCCACAAACTGTTATTGCACCATCGGTTCCTGTTTTTGCAGTTTTAAAATTTGTTATAAGTCTTGGAGTTTCCCTTGAAAGCATTCCAAGTTCTGATGAAAAAGTATCAGAATTTGCAGCTGCAATAGCCCCAATATATCCAACAAGAGCCATTTCTTCAGTAATTATGCCTATAGAATAAGCTAAAACAAATAACACTGCCATTAAACCATTTGCAAGCACGTTTTTTAACGACCTTCTTGATTCCGCCATTTTTATTGTCTTTTTAAAACCATAACCCATTTTACTTACGAGGCTTCCAAGGACTAAAAACGTGATAAGAAGCAATAACCACTTTAAATCTGCTAAAAATAATATCGTAAATGCCATTATCGAAGATCCAACTATCCCTAATTTATCGAGATACTTCTTTTTATGAATTAGTGCTGCGAGTATCAACGTAATAGATGCCGAGTAAATTATCTTCAATAACATGTCCATTAAATTCACCATATATGCATAACTACAAAAGATTATTAAATCTTACGGTATCCATCGTAACATGTAAATTAATTATTATTTTTAAAATAACAGAAAAACTAGCTAATTTTGAGTATTAGCCTCTTTTTCTTTAAAATCCTTAATTGTCGCATGAATATTATTAATATTAAATAATCATTCAAAGTTTCTTATAACATTCTCAAATAAATCATTCAATAACTACTCAAAGATTTCAAATCCCGTAATTTCACAAAATAATTATGTGTAACTCAATATATAAATTATTACGATATATCAGTCCTTAAAAATTAGTAACAACTGTTTTTAAAATTTTTTGAATAGTTAGATTGATAAATTTTTAGGCATTTTAAAAATATCATTTTTATATACCATTTAAACCATATCGGTTATTCGAAATAAAATTAAGGTGATTTTAATCATGTGTATTTTTTGCGATATTGTTAAAGGAGATATTCCTGCAAGAATAATTTACGAAGACGACAAGTTTATGGCATTTATGGATGCATTTCCAAGAGCAGTTGGCCACACACTGATAATTCCAAAAGAGCACTTTGAAACGTTTGATGAATTACCACAAGAACTCGCATGCGAAATGATGGCAGTTATTCACAAAATTGTAAAAAAACTCGAAAAACTAGAAATGGACGGATACAACCTTTTAAATAACAACAAACAGGTTTCAGGCCAGGAAGTTCCGCACGTTCATTTCCACATTATTCCACGATACGAAAATGAAGGATATCCTGTTTACGTTTTAAAAGATCCAGTAAACGTTGATCTTGATTCAATTTACGACAAAATAATGGAATAATAGAATATTTAAAAATAAAACTCAAATAAAAAAGTAAATTTTAAATTCTTTCGTTTTTGCTCAATGCGATAATTCCGTTAATAACTGAAACTGCAACAGGAGTTCCTCCTTTTGGACCAGTAGTGGAAATTGATGGAATATTTGTAGTTCTTAATAATTCTTTTGATTCTGCTGCTTTTACAAAACCAACCGGGGCTCCGACAACTAATTTTGGGGTTATTCCTTCTTCCTTATTCAATCTTATAACTTCAAGAAGTGCAGTAGGTGCATTTCCAATAACCACAATTCCTCCATCTATTAATCCTTTTGAAGCTCGAATTGAGGCTACTGCTCTAGTAATCTGCTCTTTTTTTGCGAGTTCATAAACTTCTTTTTCAGAAATTGTACACAATATGTCATTATATCGTATTCCTGCTTTTACCATTGAAATATCTGCAATTATTGGTTTTTTATCACCTAATGCAGTAAGTCCACTTTCGATTGGATTATTATCAAATTTAACGAGTTTTGAATATTCGGGGTCTGCAGTTGCATGAACTACCCTTTCAATTATTCCCATTTCTTCATCAGAATATAATACAACATTTTTTCCCAGAACTTCACTTATTTTTGTTTTCACAATTTCTCTAGATCGATCTGCAATGTCTTTTCCATCTTTGGTTACTGCACCCATGAACATCTTACCACCTAAAGAACTGCCAGTATGATTTTTTTGTCACTGTCTTCTGGAATGTGTGCTACTTCCAAAACATCCCTTGAAATATTTTCTATGTCGAACTCCATGAGTCCAAATGTTTTATTATCCGTATCTACTCGATAATGAGTCCCCTCTTTTGAATCGATGGTTCCTTCAACATGGCATCTTCCAAAGTAAACTTCAATGTAGTCTCCTTCATCTACTTCGTTATCCATGTACTCGATCATCTTTTCTTCCGTAACTTCAATCCTGATCTCTTCAGTGTATTCTGGTTCACTCATTATTTTCACCTAAATATTAAACTCCCATAACTGTCCTGAACAAGTTTCTAAGACCCGGCGCAAGTCCGAGAGCCATTACTGTTATTTTTAAAATATTCCTTAAATTATCATCTTTAACTTCTTTGTTAAATATATCTAAAACCAAGAGTACTACAAGCATTTTTAATGGTATTATACTGTATGGGCCAAGATAATCCATGAAAAGTCTTGGTACAGGGTGCTGTTCCCAATACCCGAACACACCAATTCCAACAGATGTTGCAGATGCATCTACAAGCTGTGAAAATATCGCATATTTGTCTATTCTCTCAATTTTTACTTTTCTTAGCTTTTCAACAATATATACAAGCGCATAATAGCTTGTAATCAAAATTCCAGAAACGTAAACAAGCGCTTCTGGATGAGTTATTCTACTCGAAAACTCGAAAAGCATGTACAAAATTGGTACAACTGCCATTGCTATTGAAAGTAGATAATACTTCTTTTTTAAAAGAATTCCTGAAATTATTATTGAAAGCATGTAATAAAGACCAATTGTAACAACTATTCCGGGCGTAACAGTATAATAAAGCCTTGGAAATAGTCCTGCATCAACCAGCGCTCTCATTAACGTTATCAAAATCACATAAAATACGGTAACTTCTGCAAATCTGCGGTCGATTGCTATTTTAAGTTTTAAACATACTTGGTAAAAAGTATAAACCATTACAAAGAGTAAAATTCCGTAAGTAATTTCTTGAATTAAATTATAACCCTGTTTGGTATCTATCGGGTAAATATAGTATCTGTAAATAAATTCCCTAATTAAAAGCATCCCATTCATTAAGTCACCGTAAATAAGACTAAATTAATAAACTGTAATCAAAAATAACTATGGATAATTCTATTTAATTCTACCGATATTAAAAAATTAGGTTTAGAATTTGCTTATTCTTTCAATAAGCATTCCTTCTACCTTTACAGGATAAACTCTTCTTGCAAGATTTACTGCTGAAATGAGCCTTTCTTCGGAACCTGAATAGATTGTATACAGCACATCCCCCTGAGTAACTTTGTTTCCAATCTTTGAATTCAATAAAATTCCTGCTTTTTTGTCCCTTGGAGCTCCAGCTTCCTTAACCACGTTTGTAATTGCAGTGTTACTTATATCTGTAATATATCCATCAATTGGAGCAAGAATCTCTTCAACATATTCTCCAAGTTCTATTTCTTCAGGTTTTTTTGGAGTTCCGCCTTGTTCAACTATAATTTGATTGAATTTTTCAAGCGCTTTTCCAGATTCTAAAATTTCCCATGCCAAATTCTGACCCTCCCCAATCTGTGCAGCACCGCCAAGTTCAAGAAGAATTCCTGCAAGAGATAAGGATTTTTCAATTAAACTTTTTGGAGCATTTTTTGGATCCTGAAGTGATTCAATTGCCTCTTTTGCTTCAAGTGCAGGACCGATTGCCCTACCAAGAGGCTGTCCACCATAAGTTAATACACACTCTACTTTAATATTGAGCATTTCTCCAAGTTCAATAAATTTCCTTGCTAATTTTGCCCCTTCGGCTTCATTTTTAATTTTTACGCCTTTTCCAACAGGAATATCAATTACAGTATATTTAATTCCAGTTGCAATCTTTTTTGCCATAACACTTGCAAGAAGTTGAGGTTGTGGATCTATTGAAACAGGCCTTTCCACATTTATGATAATATCATCTGCTGGGGCCAAATTTACGCCTCCACCCCATGCAAGACATCCATTTGTAGTTTTAACTATCCTTTTTATCTCTTCTTCCTTTAATTCAACATTTGTAAGCACTTCCATTACGTCTGCAGTTCCTGCAGGGGATGTTATCGCCCTTGATGATGTTTTTGGAACTGTAATTCCTGCTGCTGCGAGTATCGGAATTGAAAGTAGAGCATATTTGTTTCCAGGAACTCCACCAATGCTGTGGATATCTACAACAAGGCTCTTTTCCCAAGAAATCATATCCCCAGTTTCTGCAATTCTCTTGGTCATTTCGCTTATTTCATCCATATTCATGCCATTAATGTAAGTAGATGAAACAAATGCAGATAATTCAATGTTTGAGAGTTTTTTAGATACGATTTCATCAATTATCGTTCTTATTTCATGAGGATTTAAAACTTGACCATCCATTTTCTTTTTTATAAATGGAATTGATTCGGGTTTTTCTGCGTGTCTTAATTTTACTTCTTCACCTTCTGAAATTGAAATTTCCGAAAGTTCACTTACAAGCATTCCAACTTCGCCTTTTTGAACCATGGTTTTTGTGGAATAAATGTTTCCAATGACAGAACCTGCGTGTGACTCTATCAGTACCCTATCCTGCGGGTAGTACGAAGTTCCTTTTAAGTCCTCTTCGTTGACAATTACCGCACTTTCTCCAAGATCAAGGTCTATAAATTTTGCATTTAAAAATAGCATGATGCCCCTCCCGCAGATTATTATTAAAATTATTAAATTAACTCTAAACAGTTTATATTTAAATTAAAATAAAAACTTTTTTAAAAAATTTTATAAAAAAAGAAATTTAATTAAAAATAATAATTTTAAAGAATATTAATGGATTTTACTTCCAACGGGAAGATCCCTATCAAGTGCCAATAAACTTACAATGCTATCGTCTTCTGCTGCTAAAAGCATTCCTTGGGATTCAACACCACATAATTTTGCAGGTTTTAAGTTGCAGATGATAATAACTTTTTTTCCAACAAGTTCTTCTGCTTCATAAGCTCCTTTCAATCCAGAAACAATTTGTCTCTTTTCATCGCCCAAATCAGCAATGATTTTGTAGAGTTTTTTTGATCTTGGAACTTCTTCAACTTCTAAAATCTGTCCAACCCTTAAATCAACGTTTCCAAAGTAATCAATATCAATAATATCCATTTTTTCACCAGATTTTACTTTTTTAGACTTTTCGTCCGTTTTTGTTTCAGCCTTTTTCGTAGCCGCTAACAAGTTTTCTTTCATTCTCGAAATATCTTCATCGCTTACCTTGGTAAATATAACTTTCGGTTTTTTAAGGGGATTTCCCCTAACTTCTAAATCGAGTTCTTCGTTCATGTATTCAAGAAGAAGAGCCGTTTTTTCAGGCATGAATGAACTTAAAAGGTAAATTATGTATTTTAAAGCAACTGAACACGTATACATTACTTCTTTTAACCTTTCGTCATCTTTAATTGCCCATGGAGCCATTCCTTGGAAATAAGCGTTTCCTTCTTTTGCCAAAAGGATAATCTCCATTAAAGCATCTTTAAAGTTGTATTCTCTAATCAATGAATCAACACGGTTTAAGGTAGACTCACATTTTGAAATCAATTTTTTATCTTCGTCTATTAACTGATTTGAATCCACAATAGGCGTACTTCCAAATTTACGTTCTGTAAATACGAGTGTCCTGTGAGTAAAGTTTCCAATAATATCAATTAATTCAGTATTGATCCTCTTCTGGAAATCGTCCCATGAAAAATCGGTATCTCGATTTAATGGGGCATTTATCATGAAGAAATATCTTAAATAGTCAGAACTGAAGTTTTCAATAAAATCCTTAACCCATACAACCCAGTTTTTACTTGTACTCATTTTTTTGTTTTCAAGAGTTAAGTAACCGCCACTAACAACTGCATTTGGCATTTTGTATCCGCCAATACCTTTTAAAATTCCCGGCCAAAATACTGCGTGGTGTACGGTAATGTCCTTTCCAATAAAGTGAGATATTTTAGAATCACCTGTGTTTTCAAGCCAGTAGTCTTCCCAGATACCTCCAAGCTGTTTTGTAAAAGATACATAGCCGATAGGAGCTTCGATCCAGACGTACATTACCTGATCGTCACATCCTGGAATTGGAACTCCCCATTTTATGTTTCTTGAAACATCCCAGTCGTGAAGCTCTTCGATCCATCTTAAAGCCATGTTTTTTACGTGTTCTGGCATTTCTGGAGAATTTTCAATGTATTCTTTTAAAACATCTTGCATCGCGCTCAATTTAAAGAAATAGTGCGTTGTTCTTTTGATTTCTGGTTTTGAATTACAGTGTATACAATAAGGGTTTACGAGTTCTGTTGGTTCAAGGTGTCTTCCACAAACCTCACAGTGGTCCCCCCTTGCTTCGCCCTCGCAGAACGGACAAATTCCTTCAACGTATCTATCTGCAAGGTACATATCACATTTTTCGCAGTAAAATTGTTCAATTTCCTTTTCGTAAATGTATCCATTTTCTTTTAATTTTGAATAGAATTCCTGAGCTGTTTCGATATGTATGTCGCTATGAGTTCTTCCAAAAGTATCAAAAGAGACATTTAAACTGTCAAGGTCTGCTTTTATTGCATTGTGATATCTATCAACAATATCGATAGGTTTTACACCTTCGCGTTCAGCAGTTAATGTAATTGGAACTCCGTGGTTGTCTGTTCCCCCTACGTGAACGACTTCTTCCCCTTTAAGTCTTAAATACCTTGTATAGATATCTGCAGGGATGTAGGTACTTCTCGCATGCCCAAGATGAAGAGGCCCATTTGTATATGCCAGTGCAGTTGTAACTAAATGCTTCATCTTAATCCTCCAAATAATCGTAAAATTTATTAACATTCGTACAAAATGAATTGTAGACATTTTATTAATAGATATTTATGAAATTCAAAACCGATTTTCAAAAACGATATATAAATTAATATAGATAATATTTATATCTAAGTTCGAACTTTTTAAAAATAGATATTTTCCAAATAGGGGTAAAAATAGGTATAAACTGGTGATTTTATGGTAAATGTATTGATAAACGGTTACGGCTCTATCGGTAAAAGAGTTGCCGATGCAGTAGCTAAACAGGACGACATGAAAGTTATTGGAGTTACAAAAACAAAACCTGACTTTGAAGCACGAATGGCTGTTGAAAAGGGATACAAATTATTTGCAGCAATTCCTGAAAGAAAACATCTCTTTGAAGAAGCAGGCATTCCTGTTGAAGGAACACTCGATGATATCATTGAAGATGCAGATATTGTAGTTGATGGGGCCCCTAAAAAAATTGGAAAAGCAAACCTCGAAAATGTATACAAAAAACACGGCGTAAAAGCAATAATCCAAGGTGGAGAAAAAGCTGGTGACGCACAGGATTCATTTAACTCACTCTGGAGCTACGACAGATGCTACGGAAAAGATTACATCAGATTAGTATCATGCAACACCACGGGACTTTGTAGATCAATGTATGCAATTAATTCGGTTGCGGATATTTTAAAAGCAAGAATAGTTTTAATTAGAAGAGCTGCTGACCCTAACGATGTAAAAACTGGACCCGTAAACGCAATCGTTCCAAATCCCGTAACTGTCCCATCACACCACGGACCGGATGTTGTTTCAGTTATTCCTGAACTCGATGGAAAAATCATGACTTCAGCAGTTATTGTTCCAACAACATTGATGCACATGCACTCAATAATGGTGGAAACTTCTGGAACGAACAGAGACGAAATAATAGATGCACTTGCAAAAACACCAAGAATATTAACCTTAAAAGCTTCAGAAGGATTTGATTCGACTGCAACAATTATTGAATATGCAAGAGACCTTGGAAGAAGCAGATACGACTTAAACGAAATTGCAGTATGGGAAGAAAGCGTAAACGTTGTAGACAATGAAGTTTACATGATGCAAGCAATCCACCAAGAAAGTGACGTTATCCCTGAAAACGTGGACTGTATCAGAGCAATGCTCGAAATGGAAAGCGACAACTTAAAATCAATCGAAAAAACAAATAAAGCAATGGGTTTAATTAAATAACTTATTTAAATCTGCTTTTTTACATATTTTAACACAAATGTTTAAACTTGAATTTACACGTGATATTTTATGAAATACCTAAGAGGGCATTCTTTTGAAGAATTTGTCGAAAAAATAGAGAATTTAGACGCTGAAGAGGATGCGATATATATAAACACAGAACTCTCTAAAAACCTCATAATTGAAATTCTGGAGAGTTGTGAGGTTAAAAAAATTATTTTACCCGAATCTAAATTTAAACGGACTAATAAAAAGGTACTTGGGGCTTTGAAAGAAATTGGAATTGAAGTAAAGTCAATTAAACCAACTACTGGACGTCCGACAAGTAAAAAAGAAATTGTGGAGAAATATATTGAAAAAACTCCAAAAGAAATTTCTGAAATTACACAAATTCCTATAAAAACGGTTGAATATCATTATTACAAAATTAAAAAGGCTATTTCACAGTAAACTCCTGTATCTCGATAAATTAATGGTGAAATATTGATATCCTGCATCAAAGTTAATTCTAAACTGGGCGAAAAAACACGAAAAATCATACTCGACAATGATTTACTCAGCAAAAATTACAAACTAAAAAAAGAAGGGGAGTTTTTATACATCCCCCTAACTTCAAGTAATTTTGATAAACAAATTTTTGAAGATGAAAATATCGACTTTGAAGTTTTAGAACTTGATGAAAATAATATTTCAAAGATAGATGTCGAAAAAAAGACCAGTTTTAAGGATTACCTTTTAAAAAATTTTAAAGATGAAGTCGATGGAAATTTAATAGCCCATGCATACGATATTGTGGGAGATATCGTAATTTTGCAGATCGCAGAAGAAATTGCTCCAGAAATTAGGAAAAAAATTGGAGAAAATGCATTAAAGTTAATTCCATCCGTAAAAGCAGTTTTTAGACGAGAGAGTGATGTTAAAGGAGATTTCAGAGTTAGAGACCTTGAACATCTTGCAGGTGAAGAAAAAACACTTACAACGTACAAAGAAAACGGGTACAGACTTTTAGTCGATGTTTCTAAAGTTTATTTTTCACCGCGGCTTGGATGGGAGAGAAAACGAATAATGGATCTTGTAACATTTGATGACATTGTAGTCGATATGTTTTGCGGAGTTGGGCCATATTCAATTGCATGTAAAAATGCAGAAAAAATCTATTCGATAGATATAAACCCGGATGGAATTGAACTTTTAAAACAGAATATCGTTTTAAATGGCCTTGAAAATAAAATAGTTCCGATTTTAGATGATGTAAGAAATGTAGATGTAAAAGGAACTAGAGTTATAATGAATTTACCAAAATACGCCCACGAATTTGTAAATAAAGCCCTTGAAATCGTTGAAGAAGGCGGAATAATCCATTACTATACCGTAGGTTCGGAATTTATTGAAGGAATTGAACTTTTTAAATCAAAGTGTGAATGTGAAGTTGTTGACAAAAGAATTGTAAAATCGTATTCCCCGAGAGAATATGTCTTTGTAATTGATTTTAAAATACTAAAAAAGAATTAAATTAAAAATAATATATTTTAAAAGAAACTGTCCAATGTTGCCTGTTTTTTTGGATCTTTTTTCTCTTTTTCTTTTTTATCCGTTTTTTCAACAGTTTCTTCGATTACTTCTTTTAAAGGTTCTTTTGGCGGTTCTGAAATTTTTGGTCGCTTTGGAATAATAGGTACTACGTCTTCAGCTTTTTTCTTTTTCTTTGGAGTTTCCTTTTCAACTTTTGGCTTTTTACCGGCAATTACTGAAAATATATTCTTTGCAATTGTTTTGTTGGTTAAAAACTCGATTTCTTCTTTTGTGAGTTCATAATATTCCACAAGTTCTGCAGAAACAGCTTCATTTGATTCGAAAACCACGACCATATAATCTAAAGTATTTCTTGCCCTTTTTGTTGAAGTATGGGTTTTTAAAGCTATTTTTTTCAAAATATCTTTCATCCTCTGCCTGCTACCCTTGGTCCTGCTGAGTTTTGTAAAGATTGCAGGTGGCGCGTACCTAGTAAATCCCCTATACTTTTCCTCTTTTGCAAGGGCAGTTCCTGCGGTCATCAACGCTGAAGCATATCTCCAGAGTCCAAAATACTGCCTTCTAAATACCCTTCCCAAAAATACGTCTGATTTTGAAAGGTAATCATACCCATTTGCAAGATCCTTGTATTTTAAATATTCTTTTGGCAAATTTTCAGAAATCCACTCTTCAATAGTTCCAAGTTCCTCTTTTACATCCCTTGTAGCACTTGTTGCAATGTCATAGTGGGTTGTTTTCATTATTATCCTCATTGCATCAAAAATACTCTTTTCACTATCCCTATCAGGGAGTTCTTTTGCATCTTCAACTTCAATGGACCCGCCTGTTGCAAGGGATTGTAAATCATTTATTGCAGCCCTTAAATCCCCACCCGCATGGCTTGCAATCGTTTTGATCACTTTTTCATCGATTTCAAACCCTTCTTTTAATGCAATTTTCCTTAAAACTGGAGGAATTGAGTTCGTATGTACTGAACCAACATTTATTAAATTTACAGAATTTCTAAGTGTCATCAAAGCAGGCTTGTATACATCGTTTGCAGTTAAAATTACAGGGTTTTCTGCAGTTTTTAAAACTTTTATTATTTCAGCTACCCCTCCCCTATCGTCATTTCCCGAAAGTCCATCAACCTCATCTAAAACTATTAGAGTTCTTTTTCCAGTAAGGGACTTTGAAGTTGCCGCAGTTCCAACAACTTGCGAAATTACATCCTTATTTCGCTTGTCACTCGCATTAAGTTCGATTACGTCAAATGCATAGTCTTTTGCAATTGCATAAGCTAGTGTAGTTTTTCCCGAACCAGGAGGCCCCGCCAAAAGTATTGGTTTTTGCTTTTGACCATTTATGAATGATTCTATCCATTCAATAAGGGATTCTTTGGTTTTATTGTGTCCTGCAACATCATTTAACGATTTTGGCCTGTATTTCTCAACCCATTCTTCCATTTAAACACCTAGCTTTTTTGCAAGTTCAATATAATTAGTGTCGCCGACTTTTTTAATAATTTTCATCAATCTATCAATTTCTTCTTTCATTTTTTCTTTCGAAATCATATCCTTTCTAGAATATAACACTGCCAGTTCTACAATGGCCCCATCTGCACGATTATATGGCGTTGTGTTGTAATTCAGTATTTTTTCAAAAATAGGTTTTCCTTCAACAATCATTAGTTTGGAACTTCCAAATTCATTTTTTGTTTCCACTATTTTTCTATTGTTAATCTCGATTAGTTCTATTTTAAACGAATCTTTTAGATACGGTATTTTTTTGCCGTTTTTTTCCAGATATTCGTAATCCCCTGAATCATCGAGAACCGATTTTGCAATTAAATAAGGACTGCAAATATTTAAAATATAGAAATCATCTTTTTGTAAATTTTCAAAAGTGTGTGAACCTTCATATAAATGCAAGGTTATTAAATCCCCTTTCAAAAAAGCTCCGATTGGTGCCCGATTAGAATTTCCCGAAGTTATAACGACTTCATATTTCATAGATACCCACTGTAATCAATCAACTATACTATTATATCACTACATTGATTTTATATGTTAGTATCGCTTATTAAATTTAAAAGGTTCATTTTACTCATTTAATTCTTTTCGGTGACATTATGCGATGTTCTGCAGTTTCTTTAGGGTCGGGAACCATAATTAATGCAATTGCAACAGGTTTTGGCTCTGCTTTCGGCGTTGATTTAAAAATAAAAGCTGATGTTGAGTTACTTGATAACGGCAAAAAAATTATAAACGGAATTTCGATAGATAACCCAACTTTAAAGCCAAGTCTTGTAGAAAGGTGTGTTAAAAACGTTTTAGATTACTTTGAAGTTGATTACTCTGCAAAAATTTCAACGAGTGGAGATATCCCTGTAAAATCTGGACTTAGTAGCAGTAGCGCAGCTTCTAATGCGGCAGTTTTGGCAACCATTGGTGCTTTGGGTGAAAAGGTCGATTCAGATTTGGTTTTGGATCTTGCAATAAAATCATCTTTTGAAGAAAAGTTAACTGTTACTGGAGCGTATGATGACGCCACTGCATCTTATTTTGGTGGAATTACCGTATGTAATAATATGGAAAGAAAAATACTGAAAAAAGATGAATTTAAGGAAGATATAAAAGTTGTTGTATTAATGCCGGAATTTCAAAAGAATGTTGATGTAAAAAGAATGAAATTGATCAAAGATTACGTTGATATGGCTTTTGAAAAGTGCATGGCCGGAGATTACTATAAAGCATTGTTTTTAAATGGCCTGCTCTACTCATCTGCATTAAATTTCCCCTCAAATATTTCAGTTGATGCTTTAGAAGCGGGTGCAATTACGGCAGGGCTTTCTGGGACAGGTCCTTCATACGTTGCTCTTTGTTATAATGAAAATGAAAAAAACGTTGAAAATGCACTTAAAAAATATGGAAACACAGTAATTACTAAACCATGTATAAATGGAGCTAGAATACTTTACTAAATAATTAACTGGTGAAAATAATGGTCGATAAAATATATGGAATTGGTGTTGGTCCAGGAGATACAGATTTACTAACATTAAAAGCAGTTAAAATACTTCAAAATGCGGATACAGTATTTGTTCCAATTTCAAAGGAAGGAAAAGCTTCTGTTGCATATGATATTATAAAAGATATACTACCGGAAAACAAAAAAGTAGTCGAACTTCTGTTTCCAATGAGTAAAGATGTCGAATTTTTACAAAAACACTGGAATGGTGCTGCAAAACAGGTTATGGAAGAAAATGGAACCGTTGCAGTCGTAACTATTGGGGATGCAACACTTTACAGTACTTTTTCGTATGTCTGGCACATTTTTAAAGAAAATGGAATTGATGTAGAAATTATAAACGGAATTTCCTCACCATTTGCGGGTGCAGGCGTTTTAAATATTCCTTTAGTTGAAGGGGATGAAAAACTAGCAATTTTGCCGCAAGGAAAAGATTTAGAAAGATATTTAGAAGAATTCGATACGTTAATTGTGATGAAAACCAACGATCTAGAAGAAAAATTGAAGAATTTAAAAGATAAAAAGGATAATTATTTAGTTGGTGTTGTAAACCGGGTAACATCCAATACTCAGAAAACTGCGCTTGGAAAAATCGATGAGATTGATTTTGAACCATTTAAAGATTATTTATCATTAGCAATTATTAAAAAATTGAAATAACTTATAATTAATTCATACATCGATACTTTTTTATTCAATTTGTTCAGATATTAGCTTAATCGTTAATGGTGGTAAGATATGATAAGTGATAACGTCAAAAAAGGAGTTATAAGATCTCCAAACCGAGCTCTTTTAAAAGCTTGCGGATATTCAGACGAAGACATGGAAAAACCATTTATTGGTGTTGTAAACAGCTTCACAGAAGTTGTTCCTGGCCACATTCACTTAAAAACATTATCAGAAGCAGTTAAACATGGTGTTTATGCAAACGGCGGAACGCCATTTGAATTTAATACAATTGGAATTTGCGACGGTATTGCAATGGGTCATGAAGGTATGAAATACTCCTTACCTTCAAGAGAAATCATTGCAGATGCTGTTGAATCAATGGCAAGAGCACACGGTTTTGATGGCCTTGTTTTAATTCCTACGTGTGATAAAATCGTTCCTGGAATGATAATGGGTGCTTTAAGATTAAATATTCCATTTATCGTAGTTACTGGGGGACCAATGCTTCCAGGCGAATTCCAAGGTAAAAAATGCGAACTTATTAGTCTTTTTGAAGGGGTTGGTGAGTATCAGGTTGGAAAAATTACTGAAGAAGAATTAAAAAGTATTGAAGAATGTGCGTGCCCGGGTGCTGGAAGCTGTGCAGGGCTTTACACTGCAAACAGTATGGCATGCCTTACAGAAGCTCTCGGACTATCTCTTCCAATGTGTGCAACAATACATGCGGTTGATGCTCAAAAGGTTAGAATCGCTAAAAAAACTGGCTCTAAAATTGTTGACTTGGTAAAAGAAGATGTAAAACCAACAGATATATTGACAAAGGAAGCTTTTGAAAACGCTATTTTAGTTGACCTTGCACTTGGTGGATCGACAAATACAACATTACACATTCCTGCAATTGCAAATGAAATTGAAAATAAATTCATAACTCTCGATGACTTTGATAGATTGAGCAACGAAGTTCCACACATTGCATCAATCAAACCCGGTGGAGAACACTACATGATTGACCTCCATAATGCAGGAGGTATTCCTGCAGTATTAAATGTTTTAAAGGGAAAAATTAGAGATACAAAAACGGTTGACGGAAGAAGTACTTTAGAAATTGCAGAATCTGTCAAATACATAAATTACGACGTTATAAGAAAAGTAGAAGCTCCAGTTCACGAAACTGCCGGTTTGAGAGTTTTAAAAGGAAATCTTGCTCCAAACGGTTGCGTTGTAAAAATCGGTGCAGTAAATCCAAAAATGTACAAACACGATGGACCTGCAAAAGTTTACAATTCAGAAGATGAAGCAATTTCTGCGATACTCGGTGGAAAAATTGTAGAAGGCGACGTTATAGTAATTAGATACGAAGGACCATCAGGTGGCCCGGGAATGAGAGAAATGCTCTCCCCAACTTCAGCAATCTGTGGAATGGGTCTTGATGACAGCGTTGCATTAATTACTGACGGAAGATTCAGTGGGGGAAGCAGAGGTCCATGTATAGGCCACGTTTCTCCAGAAGCTGCTGCTGGCGGAGTAATTGCTGCAATTGAAAACGGAGATATCATCAAAATTGACATGATTGGAAAAGAAATAAATGTTGATTTGGATGAATCAGTAATTAAAGAAAGACTTTCAAAATTGGATGAATTTGAGCCTAAAATCAAAAAAGGCTATTTATCAAGATATTCAAGGCTCGTTTCTTCAGCTGATGAAGGAGCGGTTTTAAAATAACTAAAAAATACTTTTTTTAAATTTTAATTTTTGAATTTTAAAAATGATTAAAAAAATAGTAATTCATGGAAAAATTATTCCATGTCCCCTCTTTCTCTGAGTTCATCAATTTTGCACTCACATGTTTCTTCCATATCAATGAATCTGTCTTTTAACTGTGCTAAAACTTTTGGAACTGATGTGTATTCCATCATTGATTCAGGCAATCTGTGTGGCATGAATGGACCCATTGATCTCATCATTTCAGCCATATCAAGTGCTTTTTCTCTTGCTTTGTCAAATGATTTGTCTGCGAAGAGGTCGTTTGGTCCAACCAATCTTCCGTGTGATAACTGGAATCCTAAAGCCATAACTCTTGCAGGTCCGTCAAATCTTGCAGGCATTGCATCCTCTTCAGCAACAGGCATGATAGGTCCAAAGTGGCATCCTCTCATCCATCCTGCAACGAGGTGTGGGTTTGCAAATCCTTCTAAAACTTCCCCAACTGCAGGGAATCCGCTTTGAGCCCTTACAATTGCTACAGGATCGTCTTTTCCAACGTATTCTCCAGCAATCATGTTTAATTTTTCTGATGAACATACTGCTGCAATTTCGTTGTCTTTTCTTCTGTAAACTCTTTTTACAGCGTATTTTTCAGTGTTTCCGATTAATGCGAGTAATGAATATAATTCTTCTGGAGCATCTAAGAATACTCTTTTATGTGCAAAAACATCTAAAATTTCGTATCTAAATCCTGATGTCATTGAAGGGTCGTATACTAATCCTGCAGTGCTGAATGGGTCTGCAAACATTTTGTAAAATGGTAAGTTGAATGCTGCAGGGTCTGTTTTGTCACAGCAGAATACTACAACTGGTTCACTTGGTCTTTCAACAAATTCCATTTCTGCGCATCCTGGACCGAGTCCTTTAACATTTCCGGAAAACGAGTTTGAAAGTAAGTCTTGACCTGCACCATATAATTTTAACTCTTTTGCAACTTCGGTTGCTTCTTCAAGAGCGGTCCATGCAAGTTTGTGTACTTCTTCGTTGTCAGTTCCTTTTTTGTGGGTCATGATCATATCGATGTCGTCACCACAGTTTGTAACATAATAATCAATTAATGTTTCATCGAGTGCATTTTCTAAAACGTATTCTGCAGCATCCAATAACTCTTCTGGAGCTAATGTGTGTCCACAGAGCCCACCAACGTCTGCCTTAATAACACTTAAAGTTACTTTTTCTTCCATACTTTCCACCTTCATCATGTTTCGGATAATTAAATTAACCTTATTTCTATATTGTCGTTTAGAAAATATTTATGTTTTGTCAATATTTCGAAAAACCGTATTTTCAAAAAAATCTAATACAGATATTGATTTAAGTTTTATATAATTATCTAAAATTGGAAATGTTTGAGAAATAGCAAAATAATAATCATATATTTTAAAATAACTATTTTTTACTTCTTTTTTTAATAAAAACTATTTTAACGAATGTTATGCCGGCAAATAACTCGATATCGAAATATTTATATTATATACTGATTAAACTTTTAAAGTCACAAGTTTTAAGGAAAAAATTATCAATTTTAAAATTAACTAGAGGGAATTTTTTGAATAATAAGCATTTTTTAATGGGAAATGAAGCGATTGCATATGGAGCAATTGCTGCAGGATTACAGTTTGCAACAGGGTATCCAGGAACTCCTTCAACAGAAGTTATGGAAACTCTGATTAAAAATGCAAAAAAATATAATTTCTATGCTGAATGGTCTACGAATGAAAAAGTAGCATTGGAAACTGCAATTGGTGCATCATTTTCAGGTGCAAGTTCCATTGTAACAATGAAACAGGTTGGCTTAAACGTTGCATCAGATCCACTGATGAGTTTAACATATCTTGGAGTAAAAGGGCCGTTAGTCCTTTTAGTAACTGATGATCCAGGACCTCATTCATCCCAAACTGAACAAGATACCCGATCTTTTGGATTATTTTCAAATATTCCAGTACTTGACCCATCAAACTCGCAGGAAGCCTACGAAATGACAAAATATGCTTTTGAAATTTCAAAAAAGTATGAAACTCCAGTATTTCTTCGAACTACGACAAGAGTTTCACACCGGTGTGATGATGTTGTACTGGATGACTTAAAACCCTCAAATGAAGATATAGAAGGATTTTCAAAAAGTTCCAGGTGGGTAATATTTCCAAAATTAGCCGCGGAAAGACATCCAATTTTAGAAAAATTGCAAGAAACACTTTCAAAAGAATTTTCAAATTCAAAATTTAATTTTAAAACAGGAACTGGAAAAATTGGCATAATAACTTCAGGAGCATCTTATCACTACGTAAATGAAGCTATCTCCAATAATAAAGACTTATTCTCAGTTTTAAAAATTGGAACACCATATCCATTCCCAGAAAAAAAAGTAATTGAATTTATAAACGATATTGAGTCGATAATAGTAGTAGAAGAACTAGATTCATATTTAGAAGATCAATTACTCCAATTATTTGGAAAATATGGTATTTCAAAGGCAGTTTACGGTAAGAAAAATAATATATTCCCTTACTGTGGAGAATACGGCATCGATATTGCAAAAGTTGGAATTAACAAAGTTCTAGATATTTTAAAAATTCAAAGAATTGAAATTCCCGAGAAACTAATCTCTAAAAATGAAATAATTCCCCTTCCAGTAAGGCCTCCAAATTTATGTGCCGGATGTATGCACAGGACTGTATTTTACGCATTTAAGGAAGTTTCAAAAGAATTAAAAAAACAAAACATTCAAACTATATTTTCCGGAGATATTGGATGCTACACGCTTGGAAATGCTCCACCTTTGGAATTAATAGATACCTGTCTTTGTATGGGTGCAGGAATTAGTATTGCTGGCGGAATTTCAAGAACTAATAAAAATTCAAAGAATGTCGCATTTATTGGGGATTCTACATTCTTCCATTCAGGAATTCCTGCAGTAATTAACGCAGTTTATAATAAAGCCGATGTTACAATTGCAGTATTGGATAACAGGACTACTGCGATGACTGGCCACCAGCCACATCCTGGAACTGGAAAAACTGCTCTTGGAGAAGCTACAAAATTGATAGATATTGAAGGAATTTTAAAAAGCTGTGGAATTGAATTTGTAAAAACTGTATCTGCAGATGATTTTTTAACCTGTAAAGAGATTTCAAGAGCAGCTATTGACTATAACGGCCCTTCTGCAGTTGTTTTCAGAGGAACTTGCGTTTCACTTGTTAAATCCACTAAAAAATGTACGATTAATAAAAATAAATGTACTGGGTGCAAGATCTGCGTTGAAAGACTTGGATGTCCTGCAATAACGTTAAATGGAGATATTCCCGAAATTATGGAAAACTGTACTGGTTGCGGACTTTGTATGGCAGTATGCCCTGTTGATGCAATAAAAGAGGTTGATGAACAATGAACTTCAGCGTAATTATTTGTGGGGTTGGAGGACAGGGTGTTGTTTTAGCATCCAGACTACTCGCAATTACTGCAATGAACTCGGGTTTTCATGTAAACACCGCTGAAACGCTTGGAATGTCCCAAAGAGAGGGTTCCGTGGTAAGTCATCTACAGTTTGGTGACGACATAAAGAGTTCATTAATTCCAGAAGGCAGTGCGGATTTAATAATTGGCCTTGAAGTTTCAGAAGTTGCAAGAAACCTCCATTTTCTTAAAAAAAATGGTAAGATAATCACAAACTCTAAAATGATTCTTCCAAGTGCAAGGTCTTCAAACGAAAAATACGATTCGGAAAAAATTATAAATTTCATTAAAGAAAAAGTTAAATCAACAATTTGTATCGATTTTTCAGAAATTGCGAAAGTTGCAGGAAATCCCAAATCAATGAATGTTTCAGTACTTGGTGCTGCATTTTATGCCGAATTTTTGCCTTTAAAATACGATAATTTTCTAAAAACAATTGAATCGGAAATTCCTGAAAAATACCGAAATATTAATTTAAATGCTGCTAAATTATCTGCAGAAACTATTTTTAACATGCAGGAGGGCCACGATGAACAGTAAAAATTCAGAAACGTTTGCATTAATTAAAAAATTACTAAAACACGTTTCAGAGGGCAGCGAATTCTACAAAACCAAATTTTCAGAAGCTAATGTATATATTAATGAAATTAACTCTCTTGAAGATTTTAAAAAAATTCCATTCACTGAAAAGGAAGAATTAAGAAATGCATACCCATTAGGCCTTCAAGCAGTTTCCGATGAAAAAATAGTTAGGATACATTCTTCATCTGGAACAACGGGAAGTCCCGTAATTATACCGTACACCCAAAAGGACGTAGATGTCTGGTCAGAAATGATGATGAGATGCTACCAGATGGCAGGAGTTACAAATACCGACAGAGTACATATAACCCCAGGATACGGGCTCTGGACTGCAGGAATTGGTTTTCAACTTGGTGCTGAACGTTTGGGTGCAATGGCAATACCGATGGGGCCAGGAAACACTGAAAAACAGCTTCAAATGATGATGGACTTAAAATCTACAGTATTAACATCTACTTCGTCTTATGCACTATTACTCGCAGAAGAAATACGAAAAAAAGGAATTCAAAATAAAATTCATTTAAAAATAGGCGTTATCGGCTCTGAAAGATGGAGCGAAAAGATGAGAAATAGAATCGAAAGCGAACTTGGAATCAAAAGCTTCGATATCTATGGATTAACTGAAATATACGGGCCAGGGATTGCGCTTGACTGCGAATACCATGAAGGAATGCACTACTGGTCAGACCATTTATTATTTGAAATCATTGATCCTGTTACTGGCGAGAATTTACCCGATGGAGAGCTTGGAGAACTTGTAATTACAACACTTACAAAAGAAGGCGCACCACTCATAAGATACAGGACAAGGGATTTAACAAGAATTATTCCTGAAAAGTGTAAATGTGGATCCCCATATCCAAGAATAGATAGAATTCTTGGAAGGGCTGATGATAGAATCAAAATAAAAGGAGTAAATATCTATCCTGGACAGATCGAAGATTTGATACAAAAAGTGCCGGGCGTAAGTAGTGAATACCAGATCGTCCTTAGCAGATTTGAAGGGAGAGATTCAATGTTATTTAGGATAGAAGTTGATGTTTCGAAAGAAGATTTCGAAGAAACTGAAACTGCACTTATAAAGGCATTTAAAACATACATCGGAATTTCACCCGACGTTGAATGTTTAAAAATTGGAGATCTTCCAAGAAGCGAAAAAAAGAGTAAAAGAGTATTTGATAACAGGGATTGATTTTTTATTTTTCTTTTAAAATTTAATTTTAGGTATTTGTAAATTATAATAACTCGGGCAAACGATACACTCCGAAAGCCAGCAAAAAAACACCAACCATGAAAAGTGCTAACCATAAATAGTAAGATTCCAGCTTAGCTTGTTTTGATATTATTTTTTTTATTAAATCCATATAGATCACTGCGATAAGTATTATTTTTGAAAAACCTAGTTTTTAAAAATATATAAAGTTTTGCAGACTGCGGGGTACCGTCCACAAAATAGTTAAAATTAAAAAATAGAATATTTAAAAGAACGACATTAATAAATTTGCAATTGAGATTTTTATGGAATTTACAAGTCCTACGCCTTCCATTCTTATTTTACCGTCTTTTAAAGCAGCTTGAGCTGAACTTAATGGATTTTCAGAGTCCAAAATTTCCCTAACAGTACCTTCATCAGTATAAACATTCATGGTTGCGTCAGTCAACGTTCCTTTTTCGAAACTTGTAATTTTACCGTTTTCAATGATTATTGAGATAATTAAATCTTCTTCACTCATTTCCACATTCAAGTTTATTCTTTCATTTGATGCAATGTTCGTTGCAAACGGAATATCTTCGAGATTTTCTGCATATTTCATTGCGATTTCTTTCATTTCAGAAAAAAGGTCGGAATTATCAGAAATTAAAACAGTTTCTGCTGATGCGGAACTTAAAATTAACGCAAAAACCATAACTATTGCAGCTTTTATTATTTTCATGTTAACCCTCGATTTTGTTTTCTAAACTTTCCAAAAATAGTACAATTTTTTTTACGACTACTTTTGCATCCTCATCATTTTCAGGATATTCAACATTCAAAACTGGCATTTCTTTTCTTCGAATAAGGTATTTCGTGAGTTCATTTGTTCTTTCACAGCCCACACAACCAAATCCAATCGGTGCATGAATCATAACTATTGCAGCTTCTGCTTCGTCGATTAATGGGCCTATTAATGACATCCTGCCACGAACTCCTGAAGGAACTTCAATTGCCGCATATTTAAGACCTTTTTTCGGGTCTTCGTCAGTAATGTTTAAAGGTGGCGTATCAATTTCAAGATCCCTTACTTTATCCCCAATTGCGTTGTTGATCATTAATGGTTTGTGACCAAATCTTTCCACCAAATCTGCCAGAATAAGGCTATTTGGGGGAAATATGAATACTTTTTTCAATGTATCACCAAAATTGATAATTATTTCGGAAATGCTTCATCAGGTAAAAACCTTGCAAGTTCTTTTCTACGAGTTATCGAATGAATTTCTTCAAATATCCCTGCAGTTAAATCTACGATCCCTATTGCAGCGATAATTTTCTCGCCGTCTTTTACTGGAACAACCACAACTGGAACTCCCGCGTATGGGCCGCAGATTGGAGTTACTTTTAAAACTTCCCCAACTTCTAAAACTTGCTTTAAAACATAACCTTCATAATTATCATCGATTAACTTTCCCTTTTCAATTCTAACTCCTGGTTTATCTTTTGAACGCATTGTTACTGGCGATTTGTTCACAAGTACGTGTATCGCATAAGCCAGTGGAAATATATCCTTAGAACTGGTGCACTTTAAATCAAGCATATTCTCACCACCTGTTTAAGAACATATGTATTTCAAAGTATTAATATTTTTTAATTAATCTTTAAGTTCGTCCAATTTTTCATAAAATCGATTTAATGATTTTCTCGCGTGTTTTAATTTCAAATTTCCTTCATCAAGCAGTATATCTAAATATTCTCGATTAACTACCATTTTTCCGTCATAAGCTATTGGTGCATCCATTTTTGCAGTCGTCAAGATTTCTACGATATATCTCTTATTAGAAATTGATTTTATTGAAGAAGCCTTTAATCCATTGTGGTATGCAAGTTCAAGGAGTTTTTTACTCGAATCTACATTCCTTGATGCGATATGTAAAATTGGGGAATTCAATACAAAAGAAATTTTTTCAAAATTTTCAGATTTTTGAGAAAGTGCTTCATCAATTTCATTGTAATTTGCATAATGGTGCCATTTTCCAAGCCATTGCGAGTGTATTTTTGGATTTTTATCCTTTGGAAACTCCATTATCCCGCATCTTCCAATACAACTGCTTGTAGTGTAGTAATCTTTAAATTCATTTATTTTGTCCACCAAATACATGACTTCAATGTCTACAAAACCATTATCAAGGGCAGCCTGAAGTTTTTTCATTGTAAATTCTTTATCGTCGTCAAACATATTTTCACTCGTTTTTAGAATATACTAAGTTTCGAAAAATAATATAAAAACTTTAACTAAATTTTAAATTGATTTAAAATAATTAAAACGATAAAAACATAAAAATAGTATGATTAAAAGTTTATTGTCTTATCTGCTTCTTTTACGAAAGCCACTAAATCGTGCATCGTTGCAAAAGTAATTCCTTCAAGAAGTTCATCTTCAGAAATTCCTCTTGCTTTTCCACATGGGCCACATGCTTTTACAACAGCCCCTGCATCTATCGAATTTTCCAAAAGTTCAGAATAGTCTGGAACCCCTGCTGGAGCTTGGCCTTTTTTAGCGACATAAACCCCATCTTCGAGTAAAAATATATTTACGTCAATTCCTTCCAAAAGGGCGGTTAATGCAAATCTTAAAGCAGAATAAGCCCTCTCTTTTCCATAAGGTGCGTCCCCAATTATTACGGTAAATTTCAAAATTCCACCTTATTTTTTTATAACTACTTTAAATCCATCTGAGCTTTCTTCGGAAGAAAGTATTTCGTGGCCTTTTTCTTCTACAAATCTTACGATATTTTGAAGAGCAGGTTTATAATCTCCTTTAACGGTTAATTCATCTCCAGAATTTAATGAATCTAATGCTTTTTTTGTTTTTAAAACAGGCATTGGACATACAGTCCCTGTAACGTCAAGTTCCATAGTATAACCTCCAGGCATATATTAGAAAAACTAATATGTTTAAAAACATAAGTTTATTTTTTATTAAAGAGCTAACTTGCTACAATTTATATTTTTAAGCAGATTATATAAATATATTTATTAATTATTCTAATAGTTCTTAAATCATTTTAAAAATTAATAATCTAATAGTTCAAAGTACTCGTAATCTAAAATGTTATCTTTTACCATCCACAACTCGCGATACTTTCTTGAAAGTTCTATTAATCTCTTCAAAATATCTTTATCCGTTTTTCCGCGCTCAAAAAGTTCATCAACTATCAAAAATAGTATTTCTTCGAGTTTTCTTCTCTCCTGAATGTATTTGATTACATCAGGGAGTATTTCAAGTAATTCTTCATTTTCTGCATTTTTTAAAAATTGGTTCCTTAAAAACGAAGTAAATGTAAATAAGTTTTTCTTTTCAATTTTTGTAAGTTCAAGCATGTTTTTTGCAGTACCCAGTAGCGTTTTTTCAGTTTTTACAAATTCATCCCATAAATTATGCTTTTCAACAATACCCTCAAAAATTTCTAAAATCTCTTCTTTATCCAATTTAGAAAAATTAAAAAATAATTTATCCCCATCTACATATTTTCCATTTTTATAAGACTCTAAAAGTGCATATGCGTGTTTACAGTTGTATTGATAAGGACAGGTACATATTCCAGTGTTTGTTTTTAAATCAACTTTTGTTATGTAACGGTCACTACCATAAACTGTTCCGTGAAGGGTATCTCCTCGTTTTATACAGTATTTCACCATATTTTTCAAAAAGTATTCTTTTCCCCGTTCTTGAACCATTTCATCGTAGATATCATTATCCATTTTATCACTAAATATAACAATGTTAAATATATTCAAATTCAAATTTATATGTGTATTCAGTGGAGGGGGAACATGAATCTTGAAAAAGAAGTTTCAATAGTCCTCGGCGGTGCTGCAGGACAGGGTATACAAACTATCGAAGAATCACTTACCAAAATATTAAAATTATCAGGATATAACGTATTTGCAACAAAAGAATACATGTCGCGGGTTAGGGGCGGAATTAACACGACTGAAATTGTAATATCGTCTGAAAAAAAGCGTTCTTTTTTAAAAAGAATAGATCTACTTGTAACTTTTAAAAAAGGTGTTTTAAACCATCTAAAAGATAGAATTTCAGATAAAACTATTATTTTGGGGGAAAAAGAAAATATCGATGAAGAATTTTTGGATAATAAAAATATTATCGATATTCCAATTCAAGAAATAAGTAAAAACATTGGAAACACTTTATTTTCAAATACCGTAGGTTCTGGAATAATTCTTGGAATTTTTGATTGTGATTTAGAGCTTTTTAATAAATATCTTGAAGATAAATTTTCTAAAAAAGGAGAAGAAATTGTAAATAAAAACTTAGAAGCTGCAAAAGAAGGATACCTACTTGGAAAAAAAATCTTAAAAGACTCAAATTTTAAAATAAATCTTGAAAAAAATGGCAAACTCAAAGATGAAATTATTTTAAGTGGTACTGAAGCTGTTGCGCTCGGTGCTGCAAAAGCAGGTTGCAATTTTGTTTCATTTTACCCAATGACTCCATCAACAGGAGTTTCCACTTTTCTTGCAGGACATTCGAAAGATCTTGGAATTATTGTTGAACAGGTTGAAGATGAAATTTCTGCAATAAATATGGCTATCGGTTCATGGTATGCGGGAGCTAGAGGGCTTGTTACAACATCGGGAGGCGGATTTTCACTGATGTGTGAAGCAGTAAGCCTTTCAGGAATGACTGAAACTCCAGTTGTAGTATATCTTGCACAAAGACCCGGTCCTTCGACAGGGCTTCCAACGAGAACTGCACAAGCGGATTTGGAGTTAGCACTTTATTCTGGACATGGCGAATTTCCCAGAATTATTTATTCACCAGGAAAAATTGAAGAAGCTTATGAAATAAGCCAGATTGCGTTTAATATGGCGGATAAATATCAAATTCCTGTATTCATACTATCTGACGAATATCTTGCAGATACATTTTACAATCTATCAGATGATGAATTAAAAACTGTAAAAAAAGAAAATCATGTTGTAAAAACTGATTTTGACTACAAAAGGTACCAATTGTCCGAAAATCCAATTTCAGAGCGAGGAATTCCAGGATTTGGTGAGGGGATTGTACTGGTATGTGGTAACGAACATGATGAATTTGGGGATATTACTGAAGATGTTGATTTAATAAATAAAATGACTAAAAAACGGAATAAGAAGTTAGATTTAATTAAAAAAGAAGCAATAGCACCGGAATTTATTGGAAATGAAGATTACAAAAACCTGATTGTTTCATGGGGTACAACATACTACCCAGTAAAAGATGCACTTGAAAAATTGAATTTAAAAGATACTGCACTTTTACATTTCAGTCAAGTTTATCCGATTTCCGATTCTGCTGAAAAATACTTAAAAAAAGCTGAGAAGATAATAAATATCGAATTAAATTATTCTGGACAGCTTGGAAGACTTTTAAAAAGGGAATTTGGAACTGAAATGAATGATAGTATTTTAAAATACGATGGCAGGGCTTTTTCGGTTGAAGAACTTACTGAAAAAATTGAAAAAGTTTTGATGGGGTGAGATTCATGGAAAAAAATCCTTTTCAAAGAACTGAAAAAATAGATATTTCCTGGTGTCCGGGATGTGGAAACTTTGCAATAAAAGCATCACTTTCAAATGCCCTGTCAAAACTGAAATTAAACCCGCAAAATGTTGCAATTGTTTCAGGAATCGGGCAGGCTGGAAAAATGCCTCACTACATAACTGTAAATGGATTTCATACATTACATGGAAGAGCGATACCTGCTGCAACTGCCGTGAAAACCACAAATCCCGAGCTTACAGTAATTGCAGAAGGTGGCGATGGCGATATGTATGCAGAAGGTGGAAATCATCTTATTCATGCTATTCGAAGAAACCCAAATATCACAGTTTTGATACATAATAATCAGATATACGGGCTTACAAAAGGACAAGCCTCCCCAACTACCCTGGTTTCAACAAAAACTCCTACTCAACCGTGGGGAGTATTTGAGGAACCTTTAAATTCGATAGCACTTGCAATTTCATTAAACGCATCTTTTGTGGCACGTACATTTTCAGGAAATATTGAAAAAACCGAAGAAATAATAATTGAAGCAATAAATCATAAGGGTTTATCTATTGTAGATATATTTCATCCCTGTCCCTCATTTAACAAAGTAAATACTCTTCAATGGTATAAAGAACATACTTATTATTTAGAAGGCCATGATGTAACGGATAGAAAAAAAGCATTTGAAAAATCGCTTGAAACTGATAAGTATCCCCTTGGAATATTTTATACTTGTGAAAAACCCGTATTTGAAGACGTTGTTCCCCCATACATCTCAGAAAAAACTCCGATATGGAAAAGAGAACCGAATTTAGAAAAAATTGAAGAAATAATGAATTCAAAAAGAACTTAATAATAAATAGATTAGTGGTTTAACCAAATATTAAAAATCTTTGTGAAAATTATGGAAAATTTAGAAAAAATAAACGAACTTGTCGAAATATTTGGGCATTTTGACGTGGAATTTGCTAAAAACATGGAAGAAAAAATGGATACACAATATCTGGTTCTTCAGAATCTAAAATATTCAATGGATAACGATGAAATGTTTATAAAACTCGTGATTTTAAATTCAATAGTAAGCTACCAGCTTTGCACTACTGGGGAGCTCTGGTGGGGTGAATTTTCAGAATATTGGTCAAAAAATGAAGTTAATAATGATAATTTAGGGGAAAAATACATTAATTTTCTCAAAAATTCAAAGGGAAACAGACGACTTTTAAACGTAAAAATAAAAAGGATTGAAAAAGTTATCCCGTTTCTTGAAACGATAAATCTTCTGGATTTTAAAAATTACTATGTAACTATGGAAGAACTGCTTGAAAAACTATCAAAATGCTTAAACTCGAAAAAAAATGCAAAAACCATTGTCTTTGCACTAAAAATGTTTGGTTATTCTTCAAGAATCGTATTTAATGAATTTATTCCCTACCCGATGGAGATTGAAATTCCAAAAGATTCAAGAATTGAAAAATACACCCTCAAATTTACAGATAAAGACCCGATAAAATTTTGGAATAATATTTCTAAAATTACAAAAATTCCGCCATTACATATAGATTCGATAATTTGGCCAGTTCTTGGGAAAAAATTTGATTTTGAATCATGTAACGGAAAAATTGGTAAAAAATCAAAATATTTATTCAAATTACTTGAATTTTGATAGTATTATAAAATTATATAAATAAGTGTTTTCAAAATTAAATCTATGGGAAAAGGAGGTAGTTTTATGTCAGTTTGGAAATGCACAGTCTGCGGATACGAATACGATGAAGAAAAAGAGGGGAAAAAGTTCTCAGAATTGCCTGATACCTGGACATGCCCCCTTTGTGGTGCTAAAAAATCTGCATTCGTAGAATTATAAAAAATTTAAGCTTTATTACTTTTTTTAATGTATTTTATGTATTTTGCAGCATCTTTTATTCTTGCCTCAAGGTGCGGAACATCCATAATTTCGAATTTATTGTATTTATCGTGCAGGTGGAATCTCAAAGATATCATCGACATTGTGTGTGCTATATCTTCGTCATCGAGATTCATCGAAACCACATCGATTCTATTGAGTAATTCACAAACTAAACTTTTAGCCCTGTCTAAATCCTCATCATCAAGATTCATTGAATAGATGTCCAGTTCTTCCATTATCTCGTGAACTGGCTTTTCAGGATTTTCGAGAAGCGATTTGACGATATTGTTCGAAAGTTCTTTTAATTTAATTTCTTTTTTCATTTTGTACACCGGAACAGATGGAAAACTTGGCTTTTTACAGATTTTTATTTAAGATATTTTTTAAAATACCTTCTTCACTTTGAAGTAACAGAATATTAATCTTTGCATTTTTAAAATACCCAATTTCAACAAATAACATTATTTAAAAGATACTATATAAACGTTAAAACACGGATCATGTCAAAAACTATAAAAAAAGAATTATTCTTCGTCATCAAATTCGATTGTCGCATTTACTATGTTAAATTCTTTTCCGCCTTTCAATTTAACATTTCTCGATTCACATTTTGGACATATTACTTCGAGTTCATCTTTTGTATCCAAATCTCCTTCGAATTCACAGTCCATACAGAAAATTTTTGGTTTTACCATCTCTGCTTTTAATTCTGCGCCCTTACATACAGTATCTTCTGAAATAACTTCGAAAACAAACTGTAACTGATCGACACTTAACAAAGTAAGTTCCCCAATTTCCAGATTAATGTCATTTACTTTTATAACCTTTCTACCGAGTGCTTCTTGTTGTTCAACTGCTTCGAGTATCGCATTTAATACTGACGTTGCATAAGAGAGTTCGTGCATTAAAAAACACCTTGTTTATCGAGTCTTTCCAAAACCATTTCTTTTACTTTTTCTTCTTTTCCACTTGGAACAAAAATCTTGAAGTTTACAACGATTCTTACAGTATCGTCCCCATCTGAAAGTTTACACTCTTCAAGATATGCTTTTTGTTTATCAAATCTTAAATAAAGTTTATTTTTCTCGATTCTACTATCCATTTCACTTTTTAATCGATTTACGTTTCTTTCGTCGCTTTTTATCAAATCAATGATATAATTGAATACCATTTTTGCCTTTTTTCCAGAAATTTTAACGGTGTGAATCTCAATAGGATTTCCAAAATTTCCTTCTGTTTCAACTGTCTCGGTTTCTAAATCGTCTTCTTCGATTATTTCAGGTAAAAAGAAAACCATTGCATCAAGAACTTTTTCTTCGTCTTCGGTTGCGTTTGCAATCGTTGATATTGATATATTATTTACCATAACTATCCCATCTGATTTTAAATTTAAACAAAATATTGTAAAACAGGTTTAAATAAACTTTGAAATTTTTGAAATAATCTGAAAAAAACTAAAAAAATAAAATAGAAAAATTAGTTAAAAGAATTAAAATAAAGGAAAATTAATTATTTCGCTTTTTTGCTGTTAGCTCTGACACTTGGCCTTACTTTTTCAGTACCTTTTCCTTTGTACATTAATCCTCTTCCTTTTTTACCAGCTGAGGTTAAACCTCTGGTTGCTCTACCTTTGTGGGTTCCTTTGCAGAGCCAGTTGTAGGATTTGTCGCTTTTGATTGACGGATGGCATGAATCAACTAAGATTACTTCGTACCATTTTTGTTTTCCATCTTGTCCTACCCAGTAAGAGTTTAATACTTCCAAGTTAGGGTATTTTTTAGCTGCTCTTTCTTCAGCAATTCTTTGAATGGATTTTGCCATTGTAATTTTGTTGATACCTAATGTTGAAGGTTTTTTGGAGTGTTTTGGTCTTGGTTTTCTTAAACCTCCTCTTCTAACACTAACTCTTACAACAACAATTCCTTGTTTTGCTTTGTATCCTAAGTTTCTAGCCCTATCAATTCTTGTAGGTCTTTCAACTCTAATAACTGAAGGTTCTTTTCTCCAGTCTTGCATTCTTGACCATTGTAACTCTTTAACGTATGAGTTAGCAGGTACTTTCCATGCTTCTTTCACGTAGTTGTACATACTCATGGTATCACTTGTTTCGTCGATTTCTGTTTATGGGTTCAGCTTAATGCTACATGCCCTACGGGAATTCACCCGTCACTAAACTACTAGTATAACCTAGTCTTAACACCATGTATCGTGACAACTATATTAATTTAACGGCAAGTATATAAACAATGGACTAGAGAACAAGTTTAGAACTTGTACACTTTTTTACGATATTAGTTTCTAATTTAAATTTGGTGAAAACATGGTCGACTACTTCGATTACAACAGTTTATTGACAAGAGCGCGAGAACAACTTCCAGAAGAAGTATTCAAAGACGTAAGGTTTGAAATTCCATCTGCAGATAGTTTTGTAGAAGGAAACAGGACCATTATTAAAAACTTCAAAGATATTGCAAAATTCATGGAAAGGGACCCACAAGAATTTGCAAAATACGTAATGAAAGAACTCGGTACTGCAGGGGACATGGAAGGTGTCAGATTAATCTTGCAGGGTAAATTTGGATGGAGAATGGTAAACGAAAAAATCCAAAATTACGTAAATGAATACGTACTCTGTCCAGAATGTGGAAAACCAGACACAAAAATCGTAAAAGAAGGAAGAATACACTTCTTGAAATGTACCGCTTGTGGTGCAATGAAACCAGTTAAGACATTATAAGTACTCTTTTTCTTCTTTTTTACTTAATTAACGAATTTTACATTTTTGGTGATATTATGAAAGGATTCTGCTACCGTTGCGGTCATGAAGGCGAACTTCTAGATGGCTTATGTAAAATCTGCTACACCCACATGAATCCACTTATTGAACTCGATAACGAGATCCACGTTGAAGTCTGCCACATGTGCGGGTCGTACAAGAGAAAACTCTGGCAAGACCCTCAAAAAAAGGAAACTTACGAAGTAATGGAAGAAATTGCATATTTTGGAGTTAAGGATAATTTAAAAAAGGCAAATAAAAGCATTGATGTAGAAATAATTCCACAAGAACCACGACAGCTTCCGGGAGGAAAAAGATCCCGTGTAGAAATCCCAGTTGTTGTTTTTGCAGAAGGACGACTCGTTGGGGAAGACAACGACAGAGATGAAGAAAGACACATTACAGTTTATCTTGATATGGTGCAGTGCCCAAGATGTTCTAGATGTATGTCAAACTACTACGAAGGAACGCTCCAAGTTAGGGCAATGAACCGATTTTTAAATGACAAAGAAAGGATAGAATTGGACGACTTCGTTAGGGATGAAGCTGAAAAACGACTTAATAAAGACAGGATGGCATTTATCTCAAAATATATTCCACAAAAAGAAGGGTTAGACTATCAAATGGGTTCAATGGGTGCAATACGAAATATTGCATCAGCGATAAAAGCCAAATACGGCGGAAAATCAATTGAAACTGCAAAACTCGTTGGAGTAGATAAAGATACTGGAAAAGACCAGTACAGAATTACGGTTGCAGTTCGAATTCCAGAATTTAAACTCGGAGATATTTTAGAATATACTGAAAAACTATATGTCGTTTCTTCGTTGAATGAAGCGAGAGTTTACCTTGAACCTGTTGAACTTGGAGATAAAATTTCACTTGCCTGGAATGAAATTGATAAATCTGCAAAATTAATTAAAAAAGGAGAAGATTGTGAAACTGCCACAGTAATTTCAATTACTCCTGACACGATAACTGCGATGGACGATTCAAATTACGAGATATACGAATACAATAATTCGGTTGAAGATGTAAAAGAAGGAGATAAATTAAGAATATTCAAAAACGAAGAAATCAACAGGATTTTAGAAATTTTAGAATAAATAAAAAAATTTTTTAATTTTAAATTATTCAATTTCTTCAACGTAACATCCGGGCCCCACTTTCGTATAGTAAACCGGACAGTTCCAGACATCCTTAAATATATTTTCGATATCAATTACGTGTTCTTTTTTAGGTATTGTAATAATTGCAGGTCCTGAACCACTGATCGTTATACCGTAGACCATATCTTTTACCTTTTCTTTAACTTCGTCATATCCATCAATTAAATTGGCCCTGCATGGTTCAACAACGCAGTCTTTTGACATGTATCTTCCAAAAAGTTCTAAATCGTTGTTATATAATGCATAAATCATTCCTGCAGCTTTTCCAACGTTGTTTACCATATCGTTTATTGGAATTTCCTTTGGAAGTATTTCTCTTGCGGTTTTCGTACTTACCTGAATGTTTGGAAGTGCAACTAAAACTTCAATATCTACGGGGATATGAAGTACTTCTAAAGGATCGTAGCTTGTTGTAAGTGTAAATCCCCCAAAAATTGCAGGAGCTACGTTATCTGCGTGAGGAGCGCCTGCGGCGACTGCTTCCCCAAGTGAAGAATATTTAACAAGTTCTAATTTGGATAATCCCAGTTCAAAAAGTTCATTTAATGCAAATGCAACTCCTGCACATGACGCGGAACTACTTCCAAGACCGCTTCCGGGTTTTATTCCTTTATTTATATGAATATGGATTCCTGATTCGATATTAAAATCTTCCATCATCTTTTTAGCAACCACTCCTGCGGTATTTTCGTCCACTTTTGTAGATATCTCTTCTGCTTTTTCCCCGTCAACAGAAATTGTAATTCCTTGTTCCGTTTTTTCGACTTCCAATGTATCATATGGCTTTGAAAGAGCAAGCCCGAAAATATCATACCCCGGACCGAGATTTGCAGAAGTTCCAGGCGAACACACCTTTACTTTTTTCATAATACCACCAAAATAATCCAAATATTGTTTGTCATTTGTTAAATTATAAGTAAAAATAGATATAAAAATGCTACTCAGATTTATAATCTTTTGAAATCAGCAAAAAAGTTGTTAATAAAATATTAATTAAATAATGCGTAGAATTTTCCATTTCTTGTCCCAAAATAGATTGTTCCGTTTTTATCTATTGTTGGAGTAGCTATTATCCAGCTTCCCGTTTGAAAATTCCACTTTTCAGTTCCGTCGGGGTTTATTGCGTATAAATGACCATCATATGAACCAAAATAAATTGTTCCGGTGTTTCCAATTACGGGGGAAGATTCTATACGTTTATCCGTTTTAAAACGCCACTTTTCAGTTCCGTCGGGGTTTATTGCATAGAGATAACCATCGAGGGACGTTACATAGATCGTTCCATCTTCTGAAATTGCAGGCCTTGTAACAATCCAGTATCCAGCATAAAATTTCCACTTTTCAGTTCCGTCGGGGTTTATTGCATAGACCTTATCTGAACCAAAATAAATTGTTCCATCTTTACCAATGGATACTGCAGAAGTTATTGTATCATTAGTTTTAAAACGCCACTTTTCAGTTCCGTCGGGGTTTATTGCATAGAGATAATTGTCATTTGATCCAACATAAATTGTTCCATCTTCTGAAACTATGGGTGTTGCATATATTGCCCTATTGGTTTTAAAACGCCACTTTTCAGTTCCGTCGGGGTTTATTGCATAGAGATAACCATCGAGGGACGTTACATAAAGTACGTCTTCAAAAATCGTAAAGTCGGATGCTATTGCTTTTTTTGTACCAAATTTCCACTTTTCAGTTCCGTCGGGGTTTATTGCATAGACCTTATCTGAACCAAAATAAATTGTTCCATCTTTACCAATGGATGGCTTGCACTCAATTATTTCGTCCGATTTAAAAGACCACTTTACAGACCCATCAGGATTTATTGCATAAAGATTTTTATCGCCTGAACCAACATATACGGTTCCGTTTTTAGAAAGAATAGGGCTTGAATCGATACTATTTCCGATCAAAAATTCCCATTTAATTTTACAATCATTTACGCCCCCACGCAACATGATATCCCCCGATATGGCTTTTGCAATTTATTATAAATTTGTGCTTATAACTTATATATTATTTTTCATTGACTGTAATTAAATCTAAACTATTTTAAATTAAAAAACAGAGAACTATTATTGATAATAGTTAGTTAAAAGCTAAAGAGGGGACAATAGTGGTTAAAAAAATAAGCTGTAATGAAGTATTAATTCCGCTGGAAACTCCAAAGTCAATGCATGAGGAATATATTCAAAATTACCTGAATCTTACAAGAAATACGGGCAATTTAATGCTTTTTGCAGGCGATCAAAAAATCGAACATTTGAACGAAGATTTTTACGGAAAAGATATTTCAAAAGATGATGCAAATCCAGAACACCTGTTTAAAATTGCTAAAAGTTCAAAAATAGGTGGTTTTGCAGTTCAGTTTGGATTACTGTCAAGATACGGCCACGATTATAAAGATATAAATTACATCATAAAATTAAATTCAAAAACAAATCTTGTAGAAACGAACCAGAAAGACCCGATAAGCCGTTCACTGATAAATATTAACAATATTCTGGAATTTAAAAAAAATTCTGGAATTAATATAGTTGGAGTTGGCTACACAATATACCTTGGAAGTGAATATGAGCCAGAGATGCTTTCTGAAGCTTCGAAAATAATTTACGAAGCCCATAAAGGAGGACTCGTTGTAATTCTCTGGATTTATCCGAGAGGAAAATCTGTAGAGAATGAAAAAGATCCCCATCTAATTGCTGGAGCCACCGGCGTTGCATCGTGCCTTGGTGCAGATTTTGTAAAAGTAAACTATCCAAAATCAGAAAATCCTGCAGAATCATTTAAAGAAGCTGTTATGGCTGCCGGAAGAACGAAAGTAGTCTGTGCAGGCGGATCAAGCACAGATATTGAATCATTTTTAAAACAGCTTTACGAACAGATCCATATAAGCGGGGCGTCAGGAAATGCCACTGGCAGAAATATACATCAAAAATCATTTTCAGATGCCATATCAATGTGTAATGCAATCTATGCAATAACAATTGACGGAAAAACTGTTTCAGAAGCTTTAAATATATACAACGAAAGAAAATCTTAAAAGGTGATACTATGGATATGGAAATGATACTTGGACTTATTGATACCCTTGAAAAAAAAGGTGTTGGAATTCAGCTATCTGTTGAAAATCAGAAAACCGTTGAAATTTCGATAAAAAATAAAAATGTGGACATAAATATTGTAGATCCGTCAAAAATAGGAAAATTAATAAAAGAACTTAATATTAAGACTAATTAATCTTTAACCATTTCTTTTAATATAAAATCTTTCTTTTCTATTGCCATGTCGCATGTTTTTTTGACTTTTTCTTTCATTTCTTCAAAGTTATCAGGTTTTTGTTCGCCAACTACCTTTTTAACTGGAGTGTATGCTGCTTCCCGGAATTTTGGAATTAAAAGTTCTTTTTCGCCATTTTTATCAATTAAATAGCTAACGTCTCCTTCTTTTACGACCCCAATCTGTTTAGCACCGGTTTTTTCCATTATTTCTCCAGCTTTATCTTCTGGAGCAATTATCAAAAGGCTGTCAATTGAAACTCCTAAAGGATCAATATTTAATTTTTGGAGCATTTCCAAGACTTTCGGGTTTACGAGTTCATTGACTTTTTCTTTGTAAATCTCAAGTGAAACTTTTGCGGTGTTTGTAATCTCAAAAGCATCCCCCCTTAATCCGCCATTTGTAACATCGGTCATTACGTGAATGTGTTTTAAAAGGTCATTTTCAATTAAATTTTTGCATGATTTTAAAAAATCAACGTTAATCGTTTCTTTTATAACGTCAAACATTCCGTAATAGAGCGCAGTTGTAGAAATTGTTCCACCACCGCTTCCTTCAGTCATTAAAATTACATCCCCAACTTCAGCTCTTTTTCTTGCAGTTGGTTCTCCTTTTCCAATTGTTCCGATTGCACCAACAGCACTGACCATCCTGTCCCCTAAAACCATGTCCCCGCCAACTCTCAAGGTACTTCCTGCAACAAGCGGTACATTTACAGCTTCGGAAACTGCACAGATTCCAGCAGTGTAATCGAATATTTTTGAAACGTCTCCATCGTCTGCAAGGTGAATGTCACTTATAACTGCAACTGCGTCTGCACCCATAACGTAAACGTCCCTTAAAGCAGCTCTTGCAACGTGAAATCCTGCAATAAATGGAAAATCGCTTAATCTAGAGTGGGTTCCATCAACTGCAACAACTACGTGTTCTGCATTTGCTTTTACAACCCCTGCATCGTCCTGTTCAGTACTATCAACTTCAGTTTCTAAATTTGTACTTTCAATAATTCTCGCAATTTCGCGGTGAACAAAAAAATCGCCTTCTCCTCGGCTTCCAACACCCATTTTTCCCATTGTAATTCCGGATTCTGGGCAGTCGAGTAAATATTTTAAATTTTTATCTTCTGATTCATGGTATTTTTCAGTTGTCTTTACTTCTTCGACCACTGCTTCGACAAATCTTCTTGCCCATCCTTCATCAGTGTCTTTAACTTCAATTACTTTTTTAAAACCGTCTTCAATGATTTTAGACTCTGAAATTCCCTTTTTCAGACACTTTCTTACGTACCTTTCGATATCCATTCTTTCACCGGCTTAGAAAAAACAAAAATAAATAAAATGTTTGATAATTAAAAAAATAAAAATTAGTTTCCAAGTTTTAAAATAGCTTCAGCTAAATCCCCATTAGCTTCTTCTAATGCTTTTTTAGCTTCTTCTTTTGAAACTCCGCACTGGCTTGAAACCATTTCGATGTCTTCTTCAGTTACTTCAACTTTTACTTCAACATCTTCGATTTTTTCTTCTTCTTTTGCTACTTTCTTAGCTTTTCCAGTAATCGAATAAGTTTTATTTCCAAGCATGTCCATTACCTGAACTTTTGGTTTTTCAAAGACCAAGAGTTGGTCTTCAAGTTCAATTGTAACCTTAACAGCTTTCAAATCTTCGGCATCCATTCCGAAATCTTTCATCATCTTCTGCATTTGTTTCATCATTCTTGGATTAAACTTTCCTCCGCCAGGAAACATGATAAACACCTCATAATTAGTTCGAATATGTTTAGAATAACTATAATTTGATAACATGATATAAAAACTTATAATAAATTAAAATCTGATTGTACAACTCCTCAAAATCAATAATTCCATAAATCAAAATATTTTAATTGATTTTTGTTGTTAATCAGAGATTTTTAGACTTTTTTTACAAAGATCCACTCTACTATTTTTATATAGTATTTTGTCATAATTTTGGTATCTTAATCAGAAGGGGAATAGTATGGATGCAAAACTCATGAACATCAATGACAAAGAATTAATTAAGAAATCTATTCAAACAATCCAAAAACTCTCTGAAAAACTGGATGATGTAAAAATAATGCACGTTTGTGGATCACACGAACATACCATCTGTAAATACGGAATAAGAGACGTTTTACCGGACAATATTACGGTAGTTCCTGGACCAGGATGCCCAGTGTGTGTTACAACACAGAAAGAAATCGATGAAGCAATGTACCTTGCTGAACAGGGATACACGATTGCAACCCTTGGAGATATGTATCGAGTTCCGGGAAGTGAAAAATCATTAATGCAACTTCAATCCGAAGGTGCAGATGTAAAAATTGTTTACGGAATTGGAGATGCAGTTAAACTTGCAAAAAAACAGGATGAAAAGGTAGTATTTGTTGCAATCGGATTTGAAACCACTGCTCCAACAACTGCCGCAGAATTATTAAATAAACCTGAAAATTTCTACATATTAAATTCACACAGACAAACCCCCCCAGTAATGGGATTTTTACTCGGCGGTGGAACATCACTTAATCTGGACGGATTTATATGTCCTGGCCACGTTTCAACGATTACGGGATTAAAACCATATTATGGCCCATGTGAAACATACCATGCACCGATGGTTGTTGCAGGCTTTGAACCAATCGATGTAATGGCTTCAATCGTGATGATATTAAAACAGCTCGTAAAAGGCGAAGCTAAGGTTGAAAACGAGTACACGAGAGGAGTTAGGGAAGAAGGAAACGTTATTGCACAAAAAATTATGAATAAGGTTTTCGAACCATCAGACGTTGCGTGGAGAGGATTTCCGGTTATCAAAGATGGCGGAATGAAATTAAGAAAAGAATTCAAACAATACGATGTTCACGAAAATATTGACATTCCAGATATTAAAGAAGTAATAAACAAAGCTTGTATTTGCAGTGAAATCTTAAGGGGAGAAAAACTTCCACATGACTGTAAATTATTTGGAAAAACCTGCGATCCGATGAATCCTGTTGGAAGCTGTATGGTTTCTGATGAAGGAACTTGCAGAATCTTTTATAAATACAGTAAATTCAGATAAATACAATAATTCTTTTTTGTTTTAGAGCGCTATTTTTGAAAATATTCCGTATTTTAAAATTAAAAGTCCAACCAGAATCGGCTGGTGGATTATGTAAATAAAAAGGGTGTTTTGTCCTAAAAAACATATTTTATTGAAAAATTTATTTTTGAAAATTTCAAATGAATATCTCGAAACTCCATTTTTATAATATTTTTCTGAAAAATTCATTCCAAGTAGGTAAATTCCAAACCACGGAAAAATCGGAAAGTAATCAAGAGTGTAAAAGTTACGGGGCATTATTCCAAAAATGAGTAAATATGGAGTATCTAAAACATTCCCATTAAATAAAAATCCGATAATCAAAAAAATAAAAGCGAAAAACAGATTCATTTTTTTAAAGCGGTAAAATATAATTCCAAAAATCCCTGAAATCGCCAAAAAATGTATAATTCCAAAATATATTGTTCCGGATGTTAAAAAACTGCCTGTAATAATTGTTATCAATATTGCAATTGTAAAAAGCTTTGTAAAACGAATAAAGTAGTTTTTATAGTTTAAATTATTAGATGCAACTTTTTTTGAAAAACTGATGTTAAAAGAAACCCCTGAAATGAATATAAACATGGAAGCCACAAAAAGAGCAAAAATACTCCAGAATAACAGATTTTCAGAATATCCTAAAAAATATTTTAAATCAGTTACAAAATTTGAAATAACCATCAGTATTATTGCAATTCCCCTAACAAAGTCTATTTCTAAATACCTGTTTTTCTGCATAATTGTGATATAAATTTTAAAGAATTAATAATTAGTGATTTACATTTCAAGGATATTTGCCTTGAGTTTGTATGCACTACTGCAATTCATTTTCTCTTCATCGAGTATCTTAATATCTTTTAAACACTTCAAACCCTGTTTTTCAGCAGTTTTTTCGATTCCCATCTGTTTATCAGTATCTATTTCCAAAACATGCGCTTCGAGTTCTTTTATATTTGAAAGACATGCAGCTACTGCCCTGTGGTGGCCATCGACTAAAATATACTTTTCATTTTTATTTGTCTTTATAACAATTATTGGTTCAGCAAGTCCCCGTTTTAACTCGTATGCTCTACCATAAAGCTCATCTTCGTAAACCGTAGCCTGAGTTGGAACCAAATCATCGATATGAATTGTTTCTCGCTTTGTAGTTACTTCGTATCCCAAATTTATGTAAGAATTTACTATTTTTTTGAGCTTTTTTGGCGTGGTTTTTTCGATTTGCGACCTTATAACATCAGTATTTGTGATAATTCCAAGAATATTATTGTTTTCATCAACTACAGGAAGTTTTGAAAATCCAGTTCTAAACATTATCCGTCCAACATCCATTATCTTGGTGTTTGGCTTTGTAACGATCATTTCGTCCCTTGAAGTCATAAATTCACTTACTTTAATCGATTCATCCTTTCCGATAAGGTCGTGAACTGAAACAATGCCTTTAACTTTTGAATTAACCACAACTGGAAACGTATCGTGAGTAGTTTCCTTTACAAGCTTTATTATATCTGAAACCGTAGCATCAGGAGTTATAGAATGAACTTTTTTTGTCATATACTCTTCTGCATAAACCATGATTTCTACCTTTTTTTGTAAAGTATTTCTCCAGTTTTTAAATTTACAATTTCTAAAATCCTATGAAATGGAACGTGTGTTTCGTCAAAAACAAGAAAAGAGTCTTCAATAACGATATTTTTTAAAGGGACTGCTTTTTCATCGTTTTTTGCGCCCCTGTGAAGATATGTTATATTATAATCTTCGGGATTATAGTCGGGATGCCACAACAACTTGTTTATAAGTTCTTTTAGCATTTTATCAGAATATTAATCCTGTCCAGCAGGCTCTTCTTCTTCAATACCCATTGTTTCAAATATTTTTGCCTGAATTGCTTCTTCCACGAGCTTTCTTAAGGACTGTTTATCTGAAACGGATTGGAATATACCAAGTTCCACACTTGCTGCTGCTGAAGACTGGTGTCCGCCGCCACCAAATGCTGTTTTCATGATATTTCCAACATCAATTCTCAAATCTTTTGTTCGTGAACTTATGTGAATTTCATTTTCAGCTATTCCAAAAATATAAGTCGTGTTTATTCCTTCCATTTTAAGCAAGAATTCTGCTGCTCTTGGTAAGGCGTCCCTATTTTTTAAGGTCCCCACATATGAAAGTGCAAGATTTCCTTTGATGATTTTTCTATTCATTATGGCTTTTCCAAGGATTTCCATAGTTTCTGTATCCATGTCTGGATTTTCAATCATTTCTAAAACTTTTGGATCCATTAATCCCTGTAAATAGCTTGCAGCTTCGAAATCTTTTTTGGAAGTTTTTCTTTTGAAATAATTCGTATCTGATGTTATTGCATAGTACAGTGCAGTTGCCAAATCCCTATTTGGAGTAATATCGAGTTCAAGTAAATATTTCGTTAAAATTGTAGCTGTTGCACCAATTTCAGGTAATATATCCATATATTTTGCAGCAATATCACTATCGTTGTGGTGATCAATTATTACAGATAGTTTTGAAGCTTCGACATCGATTGGAAGGGTTTTTGAACTTGAAGAATCCACTACTGCAATAGAACAGTATCTAGATAAGTTTATTTCATCAATTGGGTTTAATTTTATGCTGAGTAAATTTACCATAGCTTTGTTTTCGTCATAACCGATTTTTCCGCCGTATGCGATTTCTGAAGAAACACCCCATTTATCAAAAATAGTTTTCAATGCCATTGCACTTGCCATTGCATCTGGGTCGGGGTTTCTGTGCATCAATATTAAAAAAGGAGCCTTGTGATTTTCCTGTGATTCATCTTCTTTTTCGGAGAAATAATCATTAAAAGACTTTTTAGCGGCATTTGCTACCTCTTTTAATTCAGATAATTTTCTCCTCAATTTTGACTTTTCTATCTCGTTTACAGCATCTTTTGCAGCGCTTTCGAGAGGGTAAATTATTTTGTTTATATCTAAACCGTTGTAAAGTTCAGGGTATTTTATAATGCCCCTTACAATAAGGTAGGCTTTTGTATTCAATTCTGAAATTATTTCTACAATTTTCCTGTTTACTTCGTAGTCATTTGTAAGAACCAATATAGTATCTGCGTCCTTTACCTTAGCTCTTTCTAAAACATCTAATTCGGAAGCATCGCCAATCACATAGTTAAAATCCCCATTTTCAAGAGATTCAAAAACAGCTTCATTTTTATCTATCACGGTTACTTTATCAATATTTTTAGCGTTATTTACGACCTTACGCCCTAAAGAACCATAGCCTATGACTAAAATCATATTATGCCTCCGAAAGAGAAAATTATTAAGTTAAGTTAGATTTGAAAATTCCGAATAATAGTCCATAACTACATTTAACGTAATGGGTATATATTGTTGACGTTTCGTCATTTGTATAAATGTGGTTTAATGGCTTACATTCCCCAAAATATATTGTTTTCGATCTTCTGTTTCAATTCCATGTATCTTGAAAGGGCTTCTTTTTCATCCCCCCTCAATTCATCCTTAAATTCGTGGTGTAACTTCCTTGCCTCAGGTTCTGGCACTTCGACATACAGTATATCGTTTTCTTTTGCGTTTCTGCTGAGAACGATATTTCCATCAATTGAAACTGGAACTTGCATACCAACTTTTGCTTCTTTTATATTTTCCTGCTGGTTATCTCTCATTTCCTTAACATATCCAAGTTTTTTTCCATCTTCAGACATTATCGGACTTCCAATTTTTAAAGTACCGTAGAGGACTTCAACACCGCATACTGCAGGTTCTTTTTGTCTAAAAATACAGTTTGGAAGAATTTTAATCATTGCAGGTTTTGTCAATCTGTTTATCTCGTCAGATTTCAGTAATTCTTCCATTTCTTTTATCCAATCTTCGTATTCTTCGACTAATTTATAGATGATTTTTCCTTCGAGTAATTTAACATCTGATTTTTCAATTTCCACTTTTGCATCCGCAAGTACTTTTGTATTAAACGAAATTATAAGTCCATTTAACGGATTCGTTGAAGCGTATGATGAAGCTTCGATAACCTCTTTTTTAGAGATATCCCCAACTTCTGCTTTTTTGATTTTAGCCTTTACTTTTCGAAGTTCATTTGCAAGAGCTTCGAGGGAACCCATCGTGTCTGCTTTAATGATGATTCCTTCGTCATCAGTTAAAATGGTAAATTCCTCAACTTCCTGAAGAACTTCTTCTTTTGCAGCATCTACCTGATCTTTTGGAACAATCCTTAAAGGGCTTCCTGCAATAACGTTATCAAGATCAGGTGCAGATATTTTAACACCTGTTGCCGCAGAAATCTGTTTTGAAGGTTTAAATTTATCCTTTGGGTCCCTCATTTCATCAAGTTCTTTTGGCTTTAAAAGTGCCTTGATTTTTGTTACGAGCACACCGTCAGGATTTCCAACAACCAAAAAATCGCCCGTTTTTGCAATTCCGTCGTAAATTATTGCATCGATTGTTTTTCCAAGACCTTTTTCTTCTTTTAGTTCTAAAACTGTACCTTTTGCATAACCTTCAACATTTAAAGCCAGTTTTTGCTCTAAGAATTTCTGTGCTAACCCTGAAATAATAACGAGTAAATCTGGAATTCCTTCACCAGTCATTGCAGATACTGGAACTACATTTATTGTTTTTGTAGTATCTTTAACTCTTGAAAACAAATCTGCATCGAATCCAAGTTCATTTAAGTGTTTTATAACATTTTCATATAACCTTATTTCAAACTCAGTCATTGCATTTGGGTGCTGGTTTTTTTCGTTGAAATTTAAAATAAACGGACCTTCACTTGAATTCCAACCTGGAATCCGGTCTACTTTATTTGCAGCAACTACGAAAGGAGTTTTGCACTGTTTCAAAATATTTATTGCTTCGATTGTTTGTGGCTTGAATCCTTCATTTATATCCACAACAAGTATTGCAATATCTGCTAAAGCTCCGCCTCTTTTTCTCAATGAGGTAAATGCTTCGTGCCCGGGCGTATCGATAACTAAAATTCCAGGAATAGATAAATCTGCCTTAAATAATCCTAAAAGATCCTTTGAAACTTTTTTTATCGTGTTTATCGGTATCTCGCTTGCACCGATATGTTGGGTGATTCCTCCAGCCTCTCTCTGAGTAACCCTTGTTCTCCTAATTTTATCTAAAAGGGAAGTTTTTCCGTGATCAACGTGACCGAGAACACTCACAATTGGACATCTTAGTGCCATAAAAATCACCAGTTAATTTTAATTCCTAAAATCTGTGTTTCATCCAAGTACAAATTATAAAGTTGATAAAAATCCGAAACAGAAGTTAGTAATCTAAATATTATATAGTTTACGAACAAACCCGAAAATAAAAAATGGCCAAATATTGTTATTTAAAAATTATCTTCCAAAAAATAAATTTATTTCGCGTTCTGCACTTTCCACACTGTCAGATGCATGAATTATATTTGCTGGAGTGTAAAGCCCGAAATCACCACGAATAGTTCCAGGCTCTGCTTCACAAGGACAGGTGTTTCCAAGCATTTTTCTAACCGTTGAAACTGCCCTTTCCCCTTTAATAACCATTGCAACTATCCTTCCAGAAGTCATGAAATTAATCAATCTTTCGTAAAACTCCTTTCCTTTGTGTTCGCCATAATATTCTTCTGCCAGTTCCGGTGTAAGGGTTAGCATTCTCATTTCAACGATTTCAAAGCCCCTATCTTCAAATCTCTGAATTATCCTTCCAACAAGCTTTCTTTCAACAGTATCTGGTTTTAGTGCCACAAATGTTTTTTGAACTTCGTTTTCGCATGCCATAGTATCTCCTTGAACTTTTAACTTTAAAATATTCCTTAAAATAATATTTTAGATATAATTAATTATACGCGTAACTTTTAAAATAGTTAACACAAAAATCAGAAATATTGAAATAAAAGATAAAAACACCATATGTAAAAGCATTGATTAAGTTCATTAAAATCATAAAAATAAAACCGCACGGTGATTTAATGATAACAATAATTATGGGCAGTAAAAGTGATGTAAAAATTGCAGAAAAGGCAGTTCCTATTTTAAAAGAATTTGAAATCGATTACGAGGTAAGGGTAGCATCAGCACATAGAACCCCAGAATTGGTTGAAGAAATCGTTAAAAATTCAAAATCAAAAGTATTTATCGCAATTGCAGGGCTTGCAGCTCATTTGCCAGGGGTTGTTGCGGCAATGACTACAAAACCAGTTATTGCAGTTCCTGTTGAAAGTAAACTGGATGGACTTGATGCATTATTAAGCGCTGTTCAGATGCCGCCAGGAATTCCTGCTGCTTGCGTTGGAATTGATAGGGGGGAAAATGCCGCAATTTTAGCTGCTGAAATGTTATCAATTTCTGATGAACGAATTGAAAAAAAATTAGCTGAATTTAGAGAAAAAAAGAAAGAAAAAATATTTTCAGATGATTTAGAAGTTTCATCAATTTTTAAAAACTAAATTAGAATTCTACGTAAATATCTTTTCCTTTTTTCATTGCATTTGCTAAATCCTTTCCGATTGCAGTTTTTTTACTGATATTTACAGTACCGTTTGAACTGACTGTTGCAGAGCATGCGTATTCTCCTTCGATGTAAATCTTGATATTTGCACCGATATAATCCTCGCCAAGTTCAACAATAACATGTTTTCCCGTTTGGGTCAGTTTTGTACTTTCATAGTCGTTTATAAACTCGTAAGTTTCGAATTCTTTTTCATGTTCTGCAGATTCGCTCTTTTCCCTGACACTTATTCGTAAACCCGTTATCTCTTCAAGTTTTGAGATTTCTTTTCCGCCCTTTCCAATTATTGCAGGAATGAACTTTTCCAAAACTTTTACTTCGACCGTGTTGTTGTTTACGACTTTGATATCAGGTCTTGACTTTTTTGGAAGGTGTTTTTTCAAAACTTCTGAAATTTTTTCTTCTGCGTATGCCAAAACAGGGCTTTTGGTCTCTGCTGTTTCTTTTATAGGCATTACGACGACCTGCTCCCCGTAAGTATATATTTCGTATTCTGGTGATTTCGTTAAAAAGTCGACTACTTCAATTACAGGTCTTGCCAGATCTGCTTCTTTCATTCCGTGCGGTACTTTAACATTAAATTCCACTTCGTAAACTTTTCCAATCTTACCATTTTCAATGAAAATTACGGTATCTACAATTTGTGGAATTATTCCAAGTTCAACTCTTCCAATAAGTCTTTGAATTGAATCTATTGCTTTTGAAGCGTGAACTACTCCGACCATTCCAACTCCAGCCATCCTCATGTCTGCAAATATCTCAAAATCCTTTGTTTTACGAACTTCATCGTATATCGTGTAGTCAGGCCTTACTAAAAGCAGAATATCGCAAGTTTTTTCCATGCTTCCTTCAAGTGGCGCATACTGAGTTATTTCAGCTCCAACTTGCAAATCTCTTGGACTTTCCATCGTTTTTACGATTTTATCCATATTTTTGTATCTTTCAGCCAGTGCAGAAACAAACGTGGATTTACCACTTCCCGGAGCCCCTGAAACAAAAATACCTTCCGCGGTATTCAATCGCAATTTTAAATCTTCAGAAAGGTTGTAATCCTCCAAAGACACTTTTGTAATCGGTCTTACGGCAGTAACCTCTAAAGCTTCTGAAAAAGGAGGCCTTGCAATTGAAATCCTCAAATTTCCAAGCTGGATTACCGTTGCACCCCTTCGTTCAATTTCGATTAAACCGTGATTTTGCTCAGTATATTTTAAAATATTATCAATTATTACTTTTATTTCAGCCCTATTCATTATTTCATCTGCAAATGGAATTAATTTAACTTTTCCGGGCCTTCCTTTTTTAACATAAGGTAAACAATTCTCTTTTAAGTGAACCGAACTTGTAATTTCGTCAAAATATTCAATTAATTTTAAATCTACCTTTTCCTCATGAACTTTCAAGAAGTGTGCATTGATATTTTGAGCGATTGCCAGATTATACTGGATCCGATCACTTGTAAAAAGTATTGAATTTGTATCTTTTGCAACTTTTCTAATTATTGCATCTATTTCTCCGCCCCTTGCAAGTGAAACCGCTTCAATTGAGGGCCTTTCCCCATAATATTCAATTACGATATCTTTTTCTTTTGCAACACTGACAAGCTTTTTTAATTCCTCGATTCCAAAATATCCAATTTCTCGCCCTTTATTTGCCTGTGCTTCCAATTCTGAAATTACTGCTTCTGGAACTATTATTGTGCATTTTTCGATTGTTCCGTCAGATATTAATTCAGTAATCCTCCCATCAATAACCACGCAAGTGTCTACTGTGATATTACATTCCTTAAACTTCATATTCTCATTTAAATTTTGATTAAACCCTTCGACAGACATAGTCTCACCATAAAAACGATAAAAAATATTTAAATTTTAAAAAATAATTTAAATTAAGTATTAATCTAATTTATTTCCAACAACAGTAAATTTTCCAGTATTTAAATCAATTTTATTATGGAAACAGGACATATAACCTTCGTGGCATGCCCATCCAGTTTGTTCAACGGTGAACAAAAGTGCATCGCCATCGCAGTCCCTAAATACATCTATTATTTTTTGAACATTTCCACTTTCTTCGCCTTTTCTCCAAAGTTTATTGCGGCTTGTAGAGTAGTAATGCATAAATCCTGTTTCGATTGATTTTTCCAACGATTCTTCGTTCATAAACGCAGTCATCAAAATATTTCGATCTTTATCGGTGGAAATCGCCAATAAAAGCTTCTTTCCATCGATATTTCTAAATTTCAAATCCATATTTTTTATAATTTCTTTCGTATCTAAATCCATTATTTTCCCAAACTTTGACTATTTTATTATTTCGTATCCCGAATTATTTGCTTTTGTAGAAATAATTTCACCTTCAATTCCGAATTTATCGAAAATTTCATTTGAAATTTCAGTTATTACCTCTTTATCCCCCAATGAATAAATTGTTGGGCCGAAACTTGAAATTCCACTGTATGAAACATCTTGAAGCTTTGATAATAACTGTTTTAAACTTTCTTTTTGAAGTCCAACTTCTGCACGTTTAAATCCCAAATTTTGAAGTTCGTTTACTGCCATTCCGAAGGAATCGAAGTCTTTTTCGATAACTGCGGGCATCATTTTCATCAAAACCAGCCTGCATATTTTTTGAACGTCTTCTGAGGGAACTGGACAGAATTTTCTGAATATATCAACTTCCCTGTCTCCACAGACCTGTTCTCCTTTTGGAATTGTTAAAACAATATCCCAGTCAAAATCGTGTCTGAATAATACTGGAGATGGTTTTACATCCTTTGATGCTGAAGAAGGCCTAAAATCAATTTTATCTTTTCCTTCACCAAAACTATGGCCCCCATCAACAATAAATCCACCATTTTCAAAAGCTGCAACACCAATTCCAGAAGTTCCACCTCTTCCAGTAATTTTTGCCAGTGTTTCTGCGTTTAAATCTTGACCGTAAACTAAAGAAGTAATCTTTCCAGTAGAAAGCGAAACTTGCGTTCCACTTCCAAGTCCAGAATGGGATAAAATTGCCTCATTTATTTTTAAACTTATTCCTTGTTCCCCAATAACATCTAGAACATTTTTAGCAGCATTTTTAATTCTTAATTCCAGATTTTCTCTGTCTTTTTCATCAACTTCAATTCTAAAGTCTATTTCTATTTCACTACTTTCTTTTCCTTCGATCTGAAAATTAGGGTAATCCAGAGCAACTCCTACTCCGCCATCAACCCTTCCAAGTTCGCCATTTAAATCAATTAAACCCATATGTATTCTGGAAGGAGAATTCAACTTCATTAAACTTCACCTTTAAATCATTGCCTCTATCAAGTCGCCCCTTGTTACAATCCCGACCAATTTTTCGCCTTCAACAACAGGTAACCGTTTTATTTTATTTTTTACCATTGTTTCGGCAGCTTCAGTTATTGGAGTTTCTGGCGATACATTAATTATTTTTTCAGCCATTGCTTCAAAAACTTCTGTTTTAAGTGCATTCTCCATATCTCCCCTAAATTCTTCAATTTTTATCGCTGTTTTTAACGGTAATTCAATCAAATCAAAAGGAGATGGAAGTACTAGACTAAATCTCTCGTCATGCGAAGTTAAAGCCTTAATTATGTCACTCTCAGAGAGAAGTCCAACCAATTTTTCGCCTTCAACAACAGGCGCGCCACTTATTTTATTTTCCCTAAATATCGAAATTGCTTTCTCAATATTGTCGTCTTTGTTAAGTGTTATTGGCTGTTTCATTACATCTCTAACAAAAATCATTCTTCCACCAGATTATTTATCAACAAATATATATAATCCATGATTGATATAGCTACTAGATATATTGGTGGTAAAATGTATATAAGGGTTAACAATGGCGTTACAGAATGTGACATCAGATTGGTCGGAACTGCACACGTATCTGATGATAGTATTACGGATGTAGAGAATGCTATCGTCGAAACAGATCCGGAATTAGTAGCTATTGAATTAGATAAAGACCGATTTGTAGCCATGTTTCAAAACAAAAAAAATGACGTGGATTTAAAATCAGTCATAAAACAGGGAAAAGTAGGAATATACATAGTGCACTCCATCTTAGCAAACTTCCAGAAAAATATCGGAGAACAGTTTGGGATAAAACCTGGAAGTGAAATGAAAAAAGCCACCGATCTTGCGATACAATACGGAAAACCACTTTCGCTAATAGATAGGCCGATAAACATTACTTTGTCAAGAACCATCAACAAAATGACTTTTAAAGAAAAATTTGATTTTTTAATCGGACTTTTAACAGAACAAAACATTGAATTGGACGAAAAAGCAGTCAATGAAATGGTAACAAACGCGGATGATTTAATTTTACTTTTAAAAGATATTTCTCCATCAATTTACGAAACTCTCGTTGATGAGAGAGATAGATATATGGCAAAAAACCTCTTTGAATCGAGCAAAGGAAAAGAAAACATTGTTGCAGTAGTTGGTGCAGGCCACGTTCCAGGAATTAAAAATTACCTCAAACAAATGGAATCCGGAGAAGATATCGACTTAAAATCTTTAATGGAAGTAAAAAAAAAGTCAAATGTTTTAGGTAAAATAATTTCAATTGCGATTCTTTTGGTCATATTGTATGGATTTTACAGTGTATCATCAAATCTTGAAGCATTGAAAGCATTAACATTAGAATGGGTTCTGATAAATGGATGTCTTTCGTCACTTGGCGTTCTCATAGCCAGAGGTAAGCTTCAGACAATAATTGCGGCATTTTTAGCTGCCCCAGTCACATCATTAATACCCGTGATCGGTGCAGGATACGTTGCAGGATTAGTTGAGCTTAAATTTAGGGATGTTTCTTTTAACGATATTGGAAAAATGATGAATACAGAAAATTTTAAAGAATTAATGGAAAATCAGGCGATGAGGGTTCTTTTGGTTGCAGCTCTTGCAAATCTTGGGAGTGCAATTGGAACTTTCTATTTTGTACCTAGATTTTTATAATTTACAACTTTTTTGCAGCGTTTATTAAAAATTAAAAAATTAATTTTTATACTGATATATTGGTAGTGTCTTCAGTTCCTGTATCTGTAGTGTCTTCAGTTCCTGTATCTGTAGTGTCTTCAGTTCCTGTATCTGTAGTGTCTTCAGTTCCTGTATCTGTAGTGTCTTCAGTTCCTGTATCTG